>NZ_JAUXYO010000357.1 GCF_030694325.1 Allobosea sp.
ATCGGAGCCGGCTCGGCGGGGGCGGGGGCTTCGGCGGCCTTCGGCGACACCAGCGCCGCGGCGCCGACGATCTGGCCGATCCGGTCCATCACGACCTGGCCGGCCTCGATCTGGGCGGCGAGGTCGGCGGCATAGCGCTCGGCCGTCTGCAGCCGCTCGGCCAGCGTGCGGTCGCAGTCGCCGAGCGTGTTCTTGAGCCCGGCGATAGCGCGCTCGGCGGTGTCGGTGGCGGCGATCAGGGCGCCGACGGTCTGGCGCATGCCGGCCTCGTCGGCCTTCAGGCGCTCGATGCGCTTGGTCAGGACGTAGCAGGTGATGATGGTGGCGACGAGGAGGCTGGCGACCAGCACGTCGGCGATGAGGGTGATCGTCATCTGGATTCGCCTGTCAGGAGTTCTGGCCGTGCTGGTTGCTGTCGAAGGCGGCGATGGTCGTCTTGGAGCGCCGCAGCGGGGTGACGACCTGCACCGCGATCTTGTCGTCGACCCGCCCGATGCGGCCGTCGGTCACGACGAAATCGCCGCAGCGCAGGGAGACGAAGGAATCGGGGCGGGCATCGAACATCAGCGTGTCGCCGATCTCGAGCTTCATCATCCGCTTCAGCGGCATCTGCGCCTCGTGCAGCACGCAGGTGACCGGCACCTCGGTCTGCCAGACCTCGGTCGCGAGATGGTTTTCCCAGATCGGATCGCGCCCGAGCTTCTCACCCATGAAGCTTTCGAGCAGCAGATCGCGGATCGGCTCGATGGTGGCATAGGGCAGGACGATGTGGAGAGCGCCGCCGCGGCCTTCCATGTCGAACTTCAGTTCGACGCGGATGGCGGCATTGGCGGGGCGCGAGATCGCGACGAAGCGCGGATTGGACTCGATGCGGTCGATGGTGAAATTCACCGGCGAAAGCGGCTTGAAGGCGGCTTCGGCGTCGCCGAGGATCAGCGTGATGACCCGGCGGATCAGCCGGATCTCGATCGAGGTGAAGGGCCGCCCGTCGACACGCGGCGCAGGCTGGCCGCGCTTGCCGCCGAACATCGTGTCCATGATCGAATACATCAGGGCCGATTCGATCGTGACCAGGCCGAAATTGTCCCATTCCTCGGCCTTGAAGACCGAGAGCATCGCGGGCTGCGAGATCGAGTTGACATAGTCGCCGAAGCGCACCGAGCGGATGCTCTCCAACGTGACCTCGACGTTGTCGGTGAAGAAGTTGCGCAGGCTGGTGGTGAGCAGGCGCACGAGACGCTCGAAGATGATCTCGAGCATCGGCAGGCGTTCATAGGAGACCGAGCCGGAGTCGACGATCGCCTGGATGCCGTTGCGCTCGCTCTTGTCGTCGCCGAGCGAGAAACCGAGCATCGTGTCGATTTCGTCCTGGCTCATCAGGCGGTCCGTACCGCCTTCCGATTCGCCTTCGTCCTCGACGATGTCGGGCATGGTGGCCCATTCGGCCGCCATCCCTTCCGGGCTCAGGGGCTCGTCCTTGGGGGGCGCGCCGGCATTGTCGCGATCGTTCGTGCTCATGGGACTGTCGTCGCTTCCGTCATCGGACCTCTGGCTTCACGCTGCCGGGTCACTGGATCAGCAGTTCCTTGAACAGCACCGCGTCGATCTTGGCCGGGAAGACCGTGACGTTGACGCGGCGCAGCAGTTCTTCCTTCAGGCGGTACATGCCGGCCGAGCCTTCGAGATCGGAGGGCCGCAATTCGCGCATGAAGACTTGGAAGGCGTCCTCGACGCGCGGCAGGAGCGGCTTGATCTCGTCGGAGATCTTGGCGTCCGCGGTCTCCAGCACGACCTTGATCTTGATCATCGGCTGGCGCTCCTGCTGCGGCCCGCCGGTGATGCCGATGATCATGTCCTTCATCTCGATGAACGCGACCGGCTTCTTGGCGCTCGCGGCCGCTTCCGCCGCGGCGATCTGCTCGGGGGAGGGCTTCTTCAGGAAGAAGAACCAGCCGCCGCCGCCGAGCGCCGCCAGTAGCACGACGCCGCCGACGATCATGATCAGCTTCTTCTTGCTCTTGCCGCCGCCTTCGGCCGCGCCCTCTGCGGGCGCGCTGTCCGCGTCGGTCTTGGGCTTCTTCGCCATCGCCTGCCTGCCCCGGATTCGCGAGGGCCGCACGTCGGTGCGGACCGTCTCGAACACCCTGAACAGTCACGGTTAACGCGTCGTTAAGGAGGGCAAATTCTGCCGGGTCGATCTTGCCGGCCGGACGCTGTCTGCAGGGTCGGATGCAGCGTCTCCGATCATCAATGACCTGCAATAACAATGCCTTAGGTGCGTTAACCACGCTGGCACGGCGCTTGCGGACCCTGAAGCCGTGGCCGCTGCGCTGGGGAGCGTCGAAACGGCCACGGAACGACGATCGGGAGATCATGCCGTGGAGAACGCGCTTCTCGTCGGCTTGTCGCGCCAGATGGCTCTGGCGCGGGAGCTGGATGTCATCGCCAACAACATGGCGAATGTCAGCACGAACGGCTTCAAGACGCGCTCGGCGCGTTTCAACGAATTCATCATGCCCAAGGCCAGCGCCGACAGCTTCAAGCCGGCCGACAAGCCCCTCTCCTTCGTCGTCGACAAGGGCACGCCGATCGACCTGTCGCAGGGCGCGGTCGAGCGCACCGGCAATCCGCTCGACGTGGCGCTGCGCGGCGATGTCTTCCTGGTCGTGCAGACGCCGGGCGGCGACCGCTACACCCGCGCCGGCTCGCTCGACATCAACGCCCGGGGCCAGCTCGTGACGCAGTCGGGCCAGCCGGTGCTGGGCGATGGCGGACCGATCAGCTTCGGCGCGTCCGACAGCAATCCGCGGATCGCGCCCGACGGCACGGTCTCCACCGACCAGGGCCAGAGCGGCAAGCTGCGCATGGTGCGCTTCGCCGATCCGCAGGCGCTGGCCAGCGACGGGGCCAACCTGTTCTCGGCCACGGCGGCGCCGCTGCCGGCGGGGCCCGAGGCGAGGCTCGAGCCCGGCGCCGTCGAGCGCTCCAACGTCAAGGCCGTGCTCGAGATGACCCGCCTGATGGAGGTCCAGCGCTCCTATCAGAGTGTCGCCAACATGCTGTCGAAGGCCGACGAGCTGCGCAGCAAGGCGATTACGCGCCTTGCCGACCAGCAGGCCTGATCCGGGACAGGAACCTTAAGCCATGCGCGCCCTTCAGACCGCCGCCACCGGCATGATGGCCCAGGAACTCAACGTCCAGGTCATCTCCAACAACATCGCCAACGTCCGCACCACCGGCTACAAGCGCCAGCGCGTCCATTTCCAGGACCTGCTCTACGAGAACTTCCGGCGCGCCGGCTCGGCCACCTCCGACCAGAACACGCAGGTGCCCGCCGGCACCTTCGTCGGCTCGGGCGTCAAGACGGTCTCGACCGGCCGCGTCATGACGCAGGGCAACCTGACGCCGACCGAGAAGCAGTACGATCTGGCGATCCGGGGCGAGGGCTTCTTCCGTGTCCGCATGCCCGATGGCCGCACCACCTATTCCCGCGACGGCTCGTTCGATCTCGATTCGCAAGGCCAGCTCGTCACCCGCGACGGCTACCAGGTCGAGCCCGGCATCACGATCCCCAACAACGCCACCAGCGTCAGCATCAACGCGCAGGGTGCGGTCGAGGTGATGCTGCCGGGCCAGACGGCGCCACAGCAGATCGGCCAGATCCAGCTCGTGCGCTTCGTCAACAAGGTCGGCCTGGAATCGATCGGCGACAACCTCTTCATCGAGACGGCGGCCTCGGGCCAGCCGATCGACGGCTTCGGCGGCGGCGAGGGCTTCGGCACCCTGCAGCAGAACTATCTCGAGGAAGGCAACGTCCAGGCGGTGACCGAGCTGTCCTCGCTGATCGCGGCGCAGCGCGCCTATGAGATGAACTCCAAGGTCATCACCGCCGCCGACCAGATGATGTCGGCGACGACGTCGATGTTCCGCGGCTGATCGGGAGGCTGACGCTCATGACCCGCTCCACGCTCTGCCTCTCGCTCGCCGCCGCGCTGCTCATCGGCGCCCAGGCCGCCGCGCAGGCGCCCTCCGCAACCCGTCCCGCCATGGC
>NZ_JAUXYO010000002.1 GCF_030694325.1 Allobosea sp.
GCTGGGCGCCGATCTCGCGCTGGCGGCGCTGGCGCTCGGCGACCTGCGTCCGCCGGCGGGGCGCGGGGCGCAGCAGCGGCTCGAGGCGCCCGGCGGCCCCTTCACGCTGATCGACGAGAGCTACAACGGCAATCCGGCCTCGGTGAAGGCGGCGATCGAGAATCTCGGCCGTATCCCGGTCGCCGGGCGCGGGCGGCGGATCGCCGTGCTGGGCGACATGCTGGAACTCGGGCCGACGGGTCCCGACCTGCACAAGGGGCTGGCGCCGGCGATCACGGCCAACGGCATCGACAGCGTCTTCGCCTGCGGCCCGCTGATGCGCGGGCTCTATGACAGCTTGCCTTCGACCCTGCGGGGGGCTTATGCCGCCCAGGCGAGCGGGCTCGAGCCGCTCGTGCTGGACACCGTGCGGGCCGGCGATGTCATCATGATCAAGGGGTCGCTCGGTTCGCGCATGGGGCCGATCGTCAAGGCGCTGACGGCCCGCTTTCCCGCCTCGTCGGCAGAAGACTAGAACAAGAGACCGCAACAACAATGCTCGTCTGGCTCGCCGACTTCTCGGGCACGTTCCCCATCCTGAACGTCTTCCGGTACATCACCTTCCGGGCCGGGGGAGCGACCGCGACGGCGCTGCTGGTCGTGTTCTTCTTCGGGCCGGCGGCGATCTCCTGGCTGCGCATCAAGCAGGGCAAGGGCCAGCCGATCCGGACCGACGGGCCGGAATCCCATCTCGCCAAGCGCGGCACGCCGACCATGGGCGGGCTGATGATCCTGGGCGGGCTGCTGGTGGCGACGCTGCTCTGGGGCAATCTGCGCAACCCCTATGTCTGGGTCGTGCTCGGCGTGACGATCAGCTACGGCGCGATCGGCTTCTATGACGACTATCTCAAGGTGACCAAGCAGTCCCACAAGGGCTTCTCCGGCAAGGCGCGGCTGGGCCTCGAGATGGTGATCGCCCTCTTCGCCTGCTGGGTGGTGATGCAACTCGGCCCGCCCGCGATCGCATCGGGCTTCGCCATGCCCTTCCTCAAGGAACTCGTGATTCCGCTCGGGATCTTCTTCCCGATTGTGACGGCCTTCGTCGTCGTCGGCGCCGGCAATGCGGTGAACCTCACCGACGGGCTCGACGGCCTGGCCATCGTTCCGGTGATGATTGCGGCGGCGACGTTCGGCTTCATCTCCTACCTGACCGGAAACGCGATCTTCGCCAATTACCTGCAGATCCATCACGTGCCCGGCGCCGGCGAACTCGCCGTCGTCTGCGGCGCGGTGATCTGAGCCGGCATCGGCTTTCTCTTTTTCAACGCGCCTCCGGCCCAGATCTTCATGGGCGATACCGGTTCGCTCGGCCTGGGCGGCCTGCTGGGCGTCGTCGCCGTCGCGACAAAGCACGAGATCGTGCTGGCGATCGTCGGCGGGCTCTTCGTCATCGAGGCGCTCTCGGTGATCATCCAGGTCTTCGTCTACAAGCGCACCGGCAGGCGCGTCTTCCTGATGGCGCCGATCCACCACCATTTCGAGAAGCTGGGCTGGACCGAGCCGCAGGTCGTGATCCGCTTCTGGATCATCTCCGTGGTGCTGGCGCTGATCGGCCTGTCGACGCTGAAGCTGCGCTGAGATGACGCCCGTCACCTGTTTTGCCGGCAGGCGCGTCGCGCTGTTCGGGCTCGGCGGCTCAGGGCTCGCCACCGCACTGGCGCTGATCGCCGGCGGGGCGCAGGTCGAGGCCTTCGACGACAATCCCGCGAGCCGCGAGACGGCGGCGGGGAAGGGCATCCCGGTCGTCGACCTCGCGAAGGCAGACTGGTCGCGCTTCGACAGCCTGATCCTGGCGCCGGGCGTGCCGCTGACCCATCCCGCGCCGCATTGGACGGTCGAAAAGGCCAAGGCCGCCGGGATCGAGATCATCGGCGACATCGAGCTGTTCTTCCGGCAGCGGGCGGCGATCGCGCCGGCAGCGCCGGTCGTCTGCATCACCGGCACGAACGGCAAGTCGACGACGACGGCCCTGATCGCCCATGTGCTGCGGGCCGCCGGCCGCGACGTCCAGATGGGCGGCAATATCGGCACGGCCGTGCTGGCGCTGCAGCCACCGGCCGACGGCCGCATCCACGTCATCGAATGCTCCAGCTACCAGATCGACCTCGCCCCCTCGTTGGCGCCGAGCGTCGGCATCCAGATGAACCTGACGCCGGATCATCTCGACCGGCACGGGACCTTCGAGCAATACGGCGCGATCAAGGAGCGGCTGGTCGCCGCGGCCGACATCGCGGTGATCGGGGTCGATGACGAGCCGTCGAAGCAGATGGCGCGCCGACGTGCGGCCTCGGGGCGGCCCGTGGTCAAGATCAGTGGCGAGCAGCCGCTCGACGACGGCGTCTTCGCGGGTGTGACCGCCAATGCCGGCACGCTGGAGACGCGGATCGTCCAGGTGCTCGACGGCAAGCCGCGCATCGTCGCCAATCTCGCCCGAATCGGCTCGCTGCGCGGCTCGCACAACGCGCAGAACGCGGCGGCCGCCTTCGCCGCCTGTTTCGCGCTGGGCCTGACGGCGCCGGAGATCGCGGCGGGCTTCGCCAGCTATCCTGGCCTCGCCCACCGTATGGAGGAGATCGGTCGCATCGGCCGCGTCGTCTTCATCAATGATTCCAAGGCGACCAATGCCGATTCGACCGAAAAGGCGCTGACGTCCTTCCGCGACATCTTCTGGATCCTCGGCGGCAAGGCCAAGGAGGGCGGCATCGAGTCGCTACGCCGCTATTTCCCCAACATCGCCCGGGCCTATCTGATCGGCGCGGCGAGCGACCTCTTCGCCGCGACTTTCGACGCGGACGGCCGCGTCGCCTATCTGCGCAGTGGCACGCTCGACGCTGCCGTCGCGCAGGCGACGCAGGATACGCTCGCGCATGGCGGGCAGGGGGAGATCGCGGTTCTGCTGTCGCCGGCCTGCGCCTCGTTCGACCAGTTTCCCAATTTCGAGGTGCGCGGCGATGCCTTCCGGGCGCTGGTCGAGGCGCTGCCGGGCTTCGAGCCGTTCGGCGCGCGCTAGGCTTTCGGCGCCGCCGGCGCGCCGCTGGGGCATGGCGGCCATCCGCTGCGCAACTGGCCGGCGCGCCGCGAAAGCGACATGTCTGACGGGCGCGTCCGGCCGGCCGGTCACGCCCCGCCATTGAGGATCGATGATGAGCAGCGCCCCGAATTTCGACGAGCGGATCGACCGCCGTGGCACCCATTCTTCGAAATGGGACATGATGGAGCCGCTCTATGGTGTGCCGGCCGCGGACGGCATCGCCATGTGGGTCGCGGACATGGATTTCCGGCCGCCGGCCTGTGTCCAGGCGGCGCTCGAGGGCATGGCTTCCCATGGGCTCTACGGCTATTTCGGCGACACCCGAGCCAATCACGACGCGATCTGCTGGTGGATGCAGAGCCGCCATGGCTGGGAGGTCGAGCCGGCCTCGATCTTCACCGTGAACGGCCTCGTCAACGGCACGGCGCTCTGCGTCGCCGCCTATACCAAACCGGGTGACGGCGTCGTGCTGATGACCCCGGTCTATCATGCCTTCGCCCGCGTCATCGCCGCGGCGGGCCGGCAGGTGGTCGAGTGCCAGCTCGCGATCGAGAACGACCGCCATGTCCTCGACATCGCCGCCTGGGACGCGATGATGACCGGCAAGGAGCGCATGTTCGTGCTCTGCTCGCCGCACAATCCCGGTGGGCGCGTCTGGACCCGCGAGGAACTGCGCGCGATCGCGGAGTTCTGCGTCCGCCACGACCTGATCCTGGTCTCGGACGAGATCCACCACGATCTCGTCATGCCCGGCCACAAGCATCAGGTGATGGCGCTGGCGGCGCCGGAGATCATGGACCGGCTGGTGATGATGACCGCCACCACCAAGACCTTCAATATTGCGGGATGCCATGTCGGCAACATCATCGTCCCCGACAAGGCGCTGCGGGCGCCGCTGGCGGCGGCGATCAACGCCGCGGGTGTCTCGCCGAACGCTTTCGGCATGATGATGGCGACCGCCGCCTACAGCCCTGAGGGCGCGGCCTGGGTTGATCAGCTGGTCGTTTATCTCGACGGCAACCGGCGCCTGTTCGAAGAGGGGGTGAGCTCCATCCCCGGCGTGCGCGCGATGCCGCTGGAGGCGACCTATCTCGCCTGGATCGACTTCGCCGGCACCGGCATGGCGACCGCGGAATTCACCGCTCGCGTCGAGAAGCAGGCGCTGATCGCGGCCAATCACGGCCCAAGTTTCGGCAAGGGCGGGGCGTCCTTCCTGCGCTTCAACCTGGCGACGCCGCGCTCCGTCGTGGCCGAGTCGGTGGATCGGCTGAAGCGCGCTTTCGCCGACCTGCAATAGCTCCGGAGTGGGTTTCGGAATCATTCCGTTAACTCTTCATTGACAGAGTGATTCGGAATGGGAGCGGGTTTCGGCCCGCTCCGCGCCTGTTCTGGAGCCCCTCATGGTCTCGCGCGCCGAACCTTCTCTCAGCGGCCGCTGGTGGTGGTCGATCGACCGCCTGATCCTGAGCGCGCTCGTCGCGCTGATGGTCTCCGGCGTCGTGCTGCTGATGGCCGGCGGCCCGCCCGTGGCGGAGCGGCTCGGCCTCTCCACATTTCATTTCGTCAACCGGCAGGCGATCTATCTCGTCGCCGCGATGACGGTCTTCGTCGGCGTCTCCTTCCTGACGCCGCGCCAGGTCCGGCGTCTGGCCCTGCTCATCTTCACCGTTTCGCTCGCCATGGTGGTGGCGACGCTTTATCTGGGGGTCGAGGTGAAGGGCGCGCGGCGCTGGCTCACGCTGGGGCCGATCGGGTCGATCCAACCCTCCGAATTCCTCAAGCCGGCCTTCGTCGTCCTCGCGGCCTGGGCCTTCGCCGAGGGCACGCGCCGGCCCGATCTGCCGGGCACCTGGCTCGCCTTCCTGCTGCTGCCGGCGACGATCGCGCCGCTCGTGCTGCAGCCGGATTTCGGGCAGACCATGCTCGTCACGCTGGTCTGGGCCGGGCTGTTCTTCGTCGCCGGGCTGCACTGGTTCTGGGTGCTGGGGCTCGGCGGCGCCGGGGCCGCCGGCATCCTGATCGCCTACCAGCTCGTGCCCCATGTGCGCGCCCGCATCGAGCGCTTCATGGACAAGGGTTCGGGAGACACCTTCCAGATCGATACGGCGCTGGAGAGCTTCGCCCAGGGCGGATGGCTCGGAAAGGGTCCGGGCGAGGGCACGGTCAAACGCATTCTGCCCGACGCGCATACCGACTTCATCTTCGCCGTCACCGCGGAGGAGTTCGGCATCGTCGTCTGCATCCTCCTGGTGATGCTCTTCGCACTCATCGTGCTGCGGGCGCTCGTCATCGCCCAGAAGGCGGAGGACCCCTTCATCCGGCTGGCCGTCACCGGGCTTGCTTTGCTCTTCGGCATCCAGGCCGCGATCAACATGATGGTGAACCTGCACATGATGCCGGCCAAGGGCATGACGCTGCCCTTCATCTCCTATGGCGGCTCGTCGCTGATCTCGCTGGCGATCGGGACCGGGTTTCTGCTGGCCTTGACGCGCAAGCGGCCACGCGCGGTCGATTTCGGTCGATTCAGGAGCTGACCCGATGGGACAGGCCAAGCTCGTCATCCTCGCCGCCGGCGGCACGGGCGGCCATCTCTTCCCGGCCGAGGCCCTGAGCCACGCCCTGCGGGCCAGGGGCATCCGCATCGTGCTGATGACCGATCCGCGCGGGGCCGAGTTCGCCGGCGACTTCCCGGCCGACGCGGTCATCCCCGTGCCGTCGGCGACCCCGTCCGGCCTCTCTCTCTCCGGCAAGATTCGTGTCGGCATGGAAGTGGCCAAGGGCGTGCTCACGGCGCGCCGGATCGTCAGGGACCTCAAGCCGGGGCTGGTCGTCGGCTTCGGCGGCTATCCCACGGTGCCGCCCGTGCTCGGCGCGGCGCTGGGCGGGGTCAAGACCATGGTCCATGAGCAGAACGCCGTGATCGGGCGGGCCAACCGCTTCCTCTCGGGCTGGGTCGACGCGATCGCGACCGGTTTCGCGGAGGTGGGCGGCCTCACGCCAAAGGCCCGTGAGAAATGCCGCCATGTCGGCAACCCGGTACGTCCGGCCGTGGTGGCGGCGGTTTCGCCCTATGCCTGGCCGGGTCAGGGGCCGTTCCACCTCCTGGTCTTCGGCGGCAGCCAGGGCGCGCGCGTGATGGCCGACATCCTGCCGCCGGCGATCCAGTTGCTGGCTCCCGAGGAGCGATCGCGGCTGGTGATCACGCAGCAGGCCCGCGCCGAGGACGACGGCCGCGTCAGCGGGATTTATGGGAGCCTCGGCGTCCAGGCCGAGATCGCGCCCTTCTTCAAGGACCTTCCGGCCCGGATGGCGAAAGCCCATCTGGTCATCGGGCGCTCCGGCGCCTCGACGGTCGCCGAGCTGACCGTGATCGGACGCCCGGCCATTCTCGTTCCGCTGCCGGGCTCGCTCGACCAGGACCAGGCGGCCAATGCCGCCTTCCTCGAGAAGAACGGTGCCGCCATCCGTGTCCTGCAGCCGGATTTCACCCCGCGCTGGCTGGCGGGGGAACTGTCAAAGCTGATGCAGCAGCCTGCGCACTTGACGGTCATGGCCGAGAGCGCGAAGAGCGCGGGAATCGCGGACGCCGCGGATCGACTCGCCGCCGTCGTCACGGACGTCGCCGGCTTCTAGCCTCATCAGGGATCGCTGCATCATGAAGCTGCCGCCGAAGCTCGGCTCCATTCATTTCGTCGGGATCGGCGGCATCGGCATGTCCGGCATCGCCGAGGTGCTGCACAATCTCGGCTACAAGGTGCAGGGCTCGGACGCTTCCGACGGCGCCAACGTCAAGCGCCTCGCCGAGAAGGGCATCACCACCTTCGTCGGGCACAAGGCGGAGAATCTCGGCGAGGCCGAGGTCGTCGTGGTCTCGACCGCGATCAAGCGCGACAATCCCGAGCTCGTCGCCGCTCGCGAGAAGCGGCTGCCGGTGGTGCGCCGGGCCGAGATGCTGGCCGAGCTGATGAGGCTGAAGAGCTGCATCGCGATTGCCGGCACGCATGGCAAGACGACGACGACCTCGCTGGTGGCCACGCTGCTGGAGAAGGGCGGGCTCGACCCGACCGTGATCAATGGCGGCATCATCAACGCCTACGGCACCAATGCCCGCATGGGCGAGAGCGACTGGATGGTGGTCGAGGCCGACGAATCGGACGGCACCTTCCTGAAGCTGCCGGCGGACGTCGCCATCGTCACCAATATCGATCCCGAACATCTCGACCATTTCCATACATTCGACGCGATCAAGGAAGCCTTCCGCAACTTCGTCGAGAATATTCCCTTCTACGGCTTCGCGGTGATGTGCCTCGATCATCCGACCGTGCAGGAGCTCGTCGGCCGCATCGAGGACCGCCGCGTCATCACCTATGGGGAAAATCCGCAGGCCGACGTGCGCCTGCTCGACGTCGATCTCGAGGGCGGCGTGTCGAAGTTCAACGTGCTGCTGCGCGACCGCAAGACGTCGCAGGCGATCTATCTCGAAAATCTCGTCCTGCCGATGCCGGGCCATCACAATGCGTTGAACGCGACGGCGGCGATCGCCGTCGCCAATCAGCTCGGCCTTTCACCCGAACAAATCCGCAAGGCGCTTGCCGGCTTTGGCGGCGTGAAGCGGCGCTTCACCAAGACCGGCGAATGGAACGGCGTGCAGATTTTCGACGACTATGGACATCATCCCGTCGAAATCGCCGCCGTGCTGCGCGCGGCG
>NZ_JAUXYO010000003.1 GCF_030694325.1 Allobosea sp.
GGTGCTGATCCTGACCGCGCTGGCGGCCGGAGCCGGAGCGCTCTGGGGCTTGCGCGTCGTCGGCACGGTCGAGAGCACGGTGATGAAGCGAATGGAGGCGTCGACGCCCGATCTCGCGGCGAGCCCGCAGATGACCGGAACACTGGTTCTCAAGAAGCTGCCGCCGATCGTCACCAATCTCGCCGCCCCGGCCAACACCTGGGTGCGGCTGGAGGCGGCGCTGCTGATGGAGCAGAAGGCAGCGCTCGCGGCCGATCCGCTGGTCGGCGCCATCACCGAGGACATTCTCGGTTTCCTCCGCAGCGTGACGGCGCAGCAGATGGAAGGGGCGGCCGGCCTGCGCAATCTGCGCGAGGATCTGACGGAACGCGTCGCGATCCGTTCCAAGGCCGTCGTGCGCGAGATCGTCATCGAAACGCTGGTGGTGCAGTGATCCGGATCTTCGCCGTCCTTCTGACAATGCTCGCCGGCACGGCCGCCGCAAAGGCGCAGTCCTTCGGCTTCGACGGGCTGCTGCCGCAGGGCGGCGCCTCGGCCTCGGGCCGCATCGTCCAGATCGTGGCGATGCTGACGGTGCTCTCGGTGGCGCCGGGGCTGCTGATGATGGTCACGAGCTTCAGCCGCTTCGTGATCGCCCTGTCCTTCCTGCGCTCCGGGCTCGGCCTGCAGAGCACGCCGGCCAATCTGATCCTGGTCAGCCTGGCGCTGTTCATGACCTTCTTCGTGATGGCGCCGACCTTCGACAAGGCCTGGCAGGACGGTGTGCTGCCCCTGGTCGAAAACCGGATCGGCGAGGCGGAAGCCTATACGAAGATCACGGCGCCCTTCCGGGACTTCATGCTGGCGCAGACGCGGCCGCAGGACCTGCGTCTCTTCGCCGATCTGGCGCCGGCGAGCATCCGTCCGGAAGACCCGTCGCAGGCGGTCGATCTGCGGGTGCTGATCCCGTCCTTCATGATCTCGGAACTGCGGCGCGCCTTCGAGATCGGCTTCCTGATCGCGCTGCCCTTTCTGGTGATCGACATGATCGTCGCGACGATCGTGATGTCCATGGGCATGATGATGCTGCCGCCGACGGTGATCTCGCTGCCCTTCAAGGTGATCTTCTTCGTCCTGATCGACGGCTGGAACCTGCTGATCGGCGGGCTGGTCAGATCGTTCAGTTAGCGACGCTGGGTTTCTCCTCAACGTCATTCCGTCGCTCAGGCCCATTCGCCCTTGCGGAACACCGGCACGCGGCGGCCGTCGGCGTGAACGCCGTCGATGTCGACGAGGTCCGAGCCGATCATCCAGTCGATATGGATGAAGCTCTTGTTGCCGCCCTGGGCCGCGACCTGCTCGGGGGTGAGCTTGCCGCCGTCGAGGAAGCACTTCGAATAGCACTGGCCGAGCGCGATGTGGCAGGAGGCGTTCTCGTCGAAGAGCGTGTTCAGGAACAGGATGCCGCTCTTCGAGATCGGCGAGGAATGCGGCACCAGCGCCACCTCGCCGAGTCGCCGCGCGCCTTCATCGGTGTCGAGCACCTTGGCGAGCACGTCGGCACCGCGACTCGCCTTCGACTCGACGATGCGGCCGGCCTCGAAGCGGACCTGGATCTCGTCGATCAGCGTGCCCTGATAGGAGAGCGGCTTGGTCGAGGAGACGCGCCCCTCCACCCGCAGCGCATGCGGCGTGGTGAAGACCTCCTCGGTCGGGATGTTGGGGTTGCAGGTCACGCCGTTCTTGGCGGTGGAGGCGCCGCCCTGCCACTCATGCCCGTCGGCGAGACCAACCATCAGATCGGTGCCCGGCCCGGTGAAATGCAGGGCGTGGAAGCGCTGCCCGTTAAGCCATTGCGTGCGGTTGCGCAGCGCCGCGTTATGCGCGGCCCAGGCGGCGACGGGATCGCCCTCCTCGACGCGCGAGGCGGCGAAGATGGCGTCGGCGAGCTTGCCCACAGCGACCTCCTCGGCGTCGCCGGAAAACACGCGCCTTGCCCAGGCGGCCGTCGGATAGGCCAGGATGTTCCAGTTGATGTCGAAACCGGCGATCTTCTCCAGCGCCGGCTGGTAGGCGACCGAATTGGCCTTGCTGGCGCGCGAGACCTTGGCCGGGTCCTGCTCCGAGAGCAGCATCGGGTCGTCGCCGACGATGGCCAGCCGCGCGGTGTTGTTGGCGAAGGCCTTGGCGACGCCCTCATGCAGCCAACCGGCGGCGCGGTCGAAGCTCGCATCGTTGGCATGGCGGTAGCGCGCCAGCGTCACCTCCTCGTCGGAGAGGTTCTGCGTCACCAGCCCGGCGCCGGCCTTGTAGGCGTGCTCGGCGATCTTGCGCACCAGCGGCAGCGCCGCGACCGGGGCCGTGAGAAACAGGTCCTGCCCGGACTGCAGGTTCAGTCCGAC
>NZ_JAUXYO010000008.1 GCF_030694325.1 Allobosea sp.
CGAGCCGCCCCGCGCCGAAACTCCCCGCCCGGCGCCGGCTGCGGCCGCCACGACCCAGCTTGCCCGCGTCCAGCCGGGCGCCGCCGCTCAGGAGCCCGTTGCCACCGGCTCCTTCGGCACGGCTTCGGCGGAGGGCGAGCCCTTCTACCGCCGGGCGCTGAGCTTCGTGCCGATGATCGGCGCGCGCCCGGCCGAGCCGAACGCCGCCGCGCCCGTCGCCTCCGTGGTTCCTGCCTCTCCGACCGAGGTGGTCGCGCCTCTGCCGCCGCGCCGAGCCGACAGGCTGCGGACGAGCCGGGTCGACGAGACGTCCGCCGCCTTCGCGAGCCAGCCGGCTACACGTTGAGCTGCGCCGCTGGCGTGGCGTGAAAGCCACACCGGCGGATGCTTCGTCGGCTGCGGCGATTTTGAAGGCATGAAAGCCCCGCTCCGCGGGGCTTTTGCTTATTCGCCGGGCATGGTGGTGAAAAGCTCGTCTTGCCCAAAATGGCGACGAAGCGGCTTCATTGTGACGAAAGCGCGCAAACGGGCGCGCCGACGCGCACGGAGCAGATGATGGTCTTCGATTTCCTGAGGTCTTCGGTCACGGGTGTGGCCCTGTCCCTCGCCGCCTTCGCGAGCGCCGCGCAGGCGGCCGATCTGCCGAGCCGGAAGGCCGCCCCCGTTGCGCCGATCCCGCCGAGCATCACCTGGATCGATGTTGCGGTCAGCGTGAAGGCGATGACGGACTACAACTTCCGCGGCATTTCGCAGACGGACCGCAAGCCCGCGATCCAAGGTGGCGTCGAACTGCAGTTCTACAACAACCTGTTCTATGCCGGTGTCTACGCCTCGAATCTCGACCTCGTGACGCGACCCGACGCCGAGATCGACTTCTACGCCGGGATCCGTCCGAAGTTCGGCGACCTGACCTTCGACTTCGGCGTGTGGCAGTACTACTACCCCGGCGAGAAGCAGTTCGTCTTCCCGGCCGGCGTGTTCTGGACGCCGAAGAACACCGACTTCACCGAGGTCTACGGCAAGGTCTCCTATACCTACAAGGACAGCCTGACCGTCGGCGCCAACGTCTTCTACGCCTGGGACTGGCTGGGTACCGGTGCGACCGGCACCTACGCCTCGATCACCGCGAAATACGCGCTGCCCTTCCTCGAGGGCCTCTCGATCTCCGGCGAGTTCGGTCACTACTGGCTCGGCCGCACCAACCAGGCGATCTGGTCGACGACGCCGCCGACCAACCTGCCGGACTATCTCTACTGGAATGCCGGCGTCTCCTATACCTACAAGAACCTGACGGCGGATGTGCGCTATCACGACACCAACCTGTCGAAGAGCGAGTGCTTCCTGAACACGGCCGACCCGCGCGGGATCATCAGCGGTTCGGCCAGTTCGAAATGGTGCGGCCCCGCCGTCGTCGGCACGCTCTCCTTCGACATTACGGCGAGCAGCCTCGGCATCTTCGCCCCGGCGAAGTAATCCGCCTCCTACCATCGACCCCGGAGGGCCGCTCGCGAGGGCGGCCCTTTTTCATGCTCGGCGCCCTGCCTAGCGGGCCATGGAGGCCGCAACCCGGCGCATCATCTCGCCTACGGCATCGCATTCGGCATCGCTGAGCACTTGCATCATCGCCTCGAGCCGCTCGACATGGATCGCCATGGCCCGGCCGGTCAGCGTTTCGCCCTCCGACGTCAGCCAGAGCCGGCGCAGCCGGCGGTCCGCCTCGTCGGCCCGCCGCTCGATCAGCCCGCGCCGCTCCAGCTCCGGGAGCAGCATGCTCATCGCGCTGCGCCCGACCAGAAGCTTCTCGGCCAGGGCCTGCTGCGTCAGGCCCGGCACATGCGCGATGTTGGCCAGCACGTCGTAATGCGCGACCTGAATGCCGAGCGGCGCCAGCGCCTCGCCGAAAACCTTCTTCCAGAGCTGATGCACGCGCGCGACGGCCAGCCAGTTGCGGAAGCGCGGCAGATCCCAGGGGCGGACAGGGGCCGCCGTCTCGACTTCGACACCCTCTTGCTTTTTGTTCATCATTGAACATACTCGTTCAGCGTTGAACAAATCGAGGTCGAGATCATGTCGGCTCTGCTCCTGCGTCTCACGCGGTCTCTGGCGCGCCTCGGCGAAACACTCGCACCCGGCCTGACCGGCCGGATCGCCTTCCGCCTGTTCTGCACCCCACCACGTCCCAAGCAGGGCAACGATCGGGCCGCCTCGGTCAAGTCCCTCGCAGCGCGGCTCGAAGCAGGCACGCCCCTCTCGGTCCCGTTTCCCTGTGGCTCGGTTGCCGCGCGCTTGTTCGAGCCTCCGCACCGCGAAGGCGTCGGCACGCCTGCCTGCGTGATCCTGCTGCATGGTTGGACCGGGCAGGCGGCGGTGATGGCGGCGTTCGTCAGACCTTTGCTCGATGCCGGGTTGAGGGTCGTTGCCTTCGACCTCCCGGCGCATGGCGATTCGACCGGCGTCACCCTCGACCTGCCGACCGGCGTCGCGAGTCTGGCGGCGGTGGCGCGCGCGGTCGGCCCCGTCGAGGCGATCGTCGCGCATTCGTTCGGCGGCTCGATCGCGCTGGCGGCGCTTGCGGGAACGCTGCCGGCGCAGCCCCGCGTCGCAGCCAGGCGCCTGGTGCTGATCGCGCCGCCGTCGTCCATGCAGGAGGTCGCGGGTTGGTTCGCTTGCCGCATCGGGCTCGGCCCGCGCGGCCTGCGGGCGCTGGAGGCCCGCATCCATGCGGTCGCGGGCGTGCCGGTCGCCGCCTTCGCCGGCGCCACCCAGTTGCAGCGCTACGGTGGGCCGACGCTGCTGCTGCATTGCCGGGACGACCGCGAAGTGCCCTTCGCCCATGCGCAGGCGCTGGCGGATGCCGGCCCCTTCGTCAGGCTGGAGGCGCTGGCAGGGCTCGGCCATCGCCGCATCCTGACGGCGCCGCGGGTCGCGGGCCTGGTCGCGGATTTCGTGGCGGGCCGGGTTGAGCCCGCCCCGGATCAGACCCAGCCCATCAACTCACGGCGCACCACGGCCTCGATCGCGTCGATGCCCTCGGGCGAATCGTTCAGGCAGGGCAGATAGGCGAATTGCTGCCCGCCATTGTGCAGGAAGATCTCGCGGTTCTCGACATCGAGCTCTTCCAGCGTCTCCAGACAATCCGCCGAAAAGCCCGGCGCCACGATCGCCATCGACTTCACGCCCGAGGTGGCCAGCAACTTCACGGTCTCGTCGGTATAGGGCTTCAGCCACTCGTCGGGCCCGAAGCGCGACTGGAAGGTCATGCGAAAGTGCTCGGGGCTGTAGCCGAGTTCCTCACGCAGAAGCCGCCAGGTCTTGGCGCAGTGGCAGTGATAGGGGTCGCCCTTGAGGAGATAGTCCTTCGGCATGCCGTGGAAGGAGCAGAGGATCACTTCGGGGTCGAAGTCGAGCTTGGCCAGCGAGGCGCGCATCGAATCGGCCAGCGCTTTGATATAGGCCGGGTCGTCGTGATAGGGCGGTGCCACGCGCACCGCCGGCTGCCAGCGCATCGTCATCAGGGCGCGGAAGGCCTGGTCGCAGGCCGTGGCGGAGGTCGGGGCCGCATATTGCGGGTAGAGCGGCACCATCAGGATGCGGTCGCAGCCCTGGGCCAGCAGCGCCTCGAGCCGGCTCTTCACGTCGGGCAGGCCGTAGCGCATCGCCCAGTCGAAGACGAGCCGCTCGCCATGCTCCGCCGTCAGCCGCGCCGCGAGCTGCTCGGTCTGCGAGCGCGTGATCGTCTTCAGCGGCCCCTCGTCGCGTTCGTTGTTCCAGACGGAGGCGTAGTCCTTGCCCTTGCGGCTCGGCCTTGTGGTCAGGATCACGAGGTTCAGCAGCGGCCACCACAGCCAGCGAGAGGTCTCGATGACGCGCCGATCGGAGAGGAACTCCTTGAGATAGGCCCGCATCGGCCAGTAGGTCGTGCCCTCGGGCGTGCCGAGATTCATCAGCAGCACGCCGATGCGTCCGGTGCGGACCGGCGGATGGTCGGGCGGAAGCATCACGGCCCTCATATCGGCGGCCGGCTTGGTCTGGACTGTCATGATCGCGGATGTCCTTCAGGCACCGGCCGGGGAAGCGGTAACGCGGCTTGCGGCGAGGCCGGATGCGAAACCCACGCCGGAGGCCTGGGATCGCCCGGGCGGTCGCCCCTGCCGCAGCCGTGATTTAGACGAGTTACCAGTTTCGTCCAGTGTCGCGCAAAGGGGTGCGACATCGCATGACGCTGCAGAAAGTCCTGCGGGCGCCCGCGGTTCCGCTGGCCAGCCTGGCGCAGGCTTTGCTAGTCTGGAGCGGTTCTCAAGCAGGGGCTCCCTCGCATGACCAAGCTCACCCGCCGCAACGCGCTCGGCGTCATTGCCGCTCCGGCCGCGCTCGCCGCCACCGCCCCGGCTGCGATCGCGCAGCAGCCGGCGCCTGCCTTCACCCTGCTGCTGGTCAACGACATCTACAAGATGAGCGACGACAAGGGCCGCGGCGGCTTCGCTCGGGCGGCCGGCATCGCCAAAGCCGAGCGCGCCAAGGGCGTGCCGCTGCTGTTCTGCCATGCGGGTGACTGCTACTCGCCCTCGCTGATGTCGGGCTTCGACCAGGGCGCCCATATCGTGGCGATGCAGAACAAGATGGGGCTCGATGTCTTCGTGCCCGGCAATCACGAATTCGACTTCGGCAAGGAGAACTACCTCAAGCTCACCGCCGCCCAGAGCTACCCGACCTTCGCCGCCAATCTGCGTGACGCGGCCGGCCAGCCGCTGCCGGGCCACAAGGATTCGCAGATCTTCGAGCTCGGCGGGTTTAAGGTCGGCGTCATTGGCACGACCTTCGATCCCACGCCGCAGATCTCCAACCCCGGCGACCTGACGTTTTCCTCGACAATGGAGGCGCTGCGCCGCGAGGCGAAGGTGCTGAAGAGCCAGGGGGCGGACGTGCTCGTCGCCGTCGTCCATGCCGACCGGGCCATGGACAACGAGATCGTGCGCTCGCGCGTCGTCGACATCCTGCTGACCGGCCACGACCACGACCTCGCCATCGCCTATGACGGCAAGGTCGTGATGGTGGAGTCCAACGAGGAGGGCAATTACGTCACCGCCATCGATGTCGCCGTCAGCGTGCGCGGCGAGGGCGCGGCCCGGCAGGTTTCCTGGACCCCGACCTTCCGCGTCAACGACTCCCGCTCCGCCACGCCCGATCCCGAGGTCGCCGCCCTGGTCAAGGGCTACGAATCGGAACTCTCCAAGGAGCTCGACATCGACGTTGCCGTGCTCGCCGCGCCGCTCGATTCCCGCACCGGCGTCATCCGCACCCAGGAGGCCGCGATCGGCAACCTCATCGCCGACGCGATCCGCGCCGCCACCGGCGCCAAGCTCGCCATCACCAATGCCGGCGGCATCCGCGCGAACAAGCAGTATCCGGCCGGCCATAAGCTGACCCGCCGCGACGTGCTGAGCGAACTGCCCTTCGGCAACGCGACCGTCATGGTCGAAATCACCGGCAAGGACATCAAGGACGCGCTCGAGAACGGCCTGCGCGACGCCCCTCAGGGCGCCGGGCGCTTCCCGGTCATCTCCGGCTTCAAGTTCGAAGCCGATCCGAAGCAGCCCCAGGGCTCCCGCGTCCTTTCGATCACGGTCGACGGCCAGCCGATCGACCCCGCCGGCAAATACACCGTCGCCTCGAACAACTTCATGCTGGAGGGTGGCGACGGCTACACCGCTCTCGGGCGCGGCAGGACGGTGATCGGCCTCACCGACGGCAAGCTGATGGCCAATGAGGTCATGGTCTATCTGCGCAAGCTCGGCACGATCGACGCCAAGGTCGAGGGTCGGATCGTCCTGAAGTGAACTGCCTCGCGGCGCTCGCCGCCTTTCGTGCGGAAGCCGGAGGGGCGGGCTGGGGCGCGCTGCCGGTCTTCGCCCCCTGCGGGGCGGCGGAGCGTGCCTGCGCCGCCGCCGATGCCGAGCGCGAGGCG
>NZ_JAUXYO010000021.1 GCF_030694325.1 Allobosea sp.
TGCCTCCTGAAATGCTCTTCCTCGCCGCGCTCGACGGCCTCGCCTAGGGCTCGCTGCTGTTCCTGGTGGCGGGCGGGCTGTCGCTGATCTTCGGCGTGCTCGGCGTGCTCAACGTCGCCCATGGCTCGTTCTCTGCGATCGGAGCCTATGTCGCGGCCAGCGCCGTGCTGGCGGCGGCCGGGATGGGTTTGCCGACCTGGCTCGCCTTTCCGCTGTTCCTGATCTCGGCCATTCTCGTCGGCGTCGTCGTCGGCGGGCTGGTCGAAGCGCTGCTGCTGCGGCGGATCTACGGCAAGGAGGAGGTGCTGCAGCTGCTGGTCACCTTCGCGGTCTTCATGATCCTGGAGGATGCGCAGAAGGTCGTTTTCGGCACACAGCCGCTCTTTGCCAATGCGCCGATGAACTGGCTCGGCACGGTCGAGGTCTTCGGCATCTACTACACCCGATACCAGCTCATCCTGATCCCGCTGGTGGCGCTGGCGGTGCTGGTGGGCCTGCGGCTCTTCCTGCGCCGGACGGCCTTCGGGCGCGCCATCGTCGCGGTGACGCAGGACCGCGAGGCGGCGATGGCGATGGGCATCAACGCGACGCGGATCTATCTCTTCACCTTCATGATCGGGGCCTCGCTGGCGGCGCTGGGCGGGGCGCTCTCCTCGGCGACGACCTCGCTGACGCCCGGCATCGGCTCAGGGATGATCGTGCTCTCCTTCGCGGTGGCGGCCACGGCCGGGCTTGGACGGATCGAGGGTGCTGCTGTCGCAGCCCTGATGATCGGGCTCGGTCGCTCGGCGGCGGTCTATTTCGCACCGGAATTCGACGTGCTGATCCCCTATCTGATCATGGTCGCCGTCCTGCTGATCAAGCCGGAAGGCCTGTTCACCACGCTGCAGACGAGGAAGGTCTGATGGCGCGCCAGTATCTCATCGGCGCGGCACTGCTGATCGCGCTCATCGTGTTCCCGCTGATCTCGCCCTGGGCGACGGTCATTCTCACCGTCGCGCTCTGCGAAGGGCTGGCGGCGCTCGGCATTCTCGTGCTGCTGCGGGCGGGCCAGGTCTCCTTCGGCCACGGGCTGTTCTTCGCCTTCTCGGCCTATGTCGTCGCCTTCATGGCGGCGGCGAGCCTCGGCCATGAGGTGCTGCTGCTGGTCCCGATCGCCACCGCGGCGTCGGGCCTCGTCGCGGCGATCGTCGGGCTCTTCATCGTGCGCTACCGCGCGATCTTCTTCGGCATGCTCAACCTCGCCATCTCGATGGTGTTCTTCTCGCTGCTCGAGAAGCTGTTCTCGGTGACCGGCGGCGCCGACGGCAAGCGCGTGCCGCGGCCAACGCTGGCGGGCCTGACGCTCGATCGCGAGACCTTCGAGTTCTGGATGTTCTACATCACCCTGGCGCTGGCCGTGGTCGCGGCGCTCGGTGTGGCGCGCTATCTCGTCTCGCCCGGCGGCAAGGCGCTGGAGGCGATCAAGTCCAACGAGACGCGGCTGGAATATCTCGGCGTCTCCAGCCGCAAGGTGCTCTACGGCGCCTATCTGCTCTCGGGGCTGCTGGCCGGCCTGGGCGGGGCGATCATCGCGCTGGTCTCCGGCCATGTCACGCCGGAGTTGGCCTATTGGGTGCGCTCGGGCGAGTTCGTCTTCATCGCGATCCTCGGCGGCGTCGGCGGCGTGGCGGGGCCCTTCCTGGGCGCGCTGATGTTCCAGATCATCCGCGGCTATGCGGCTGTCCATGCGCCCGAGACCTGGCATGCGGTTCTGGGCGTGATGCTGCTGGTGATCATCTTCTTCGCGCCGAGCGGCCTCTACGGGCTGATCGCGGGCCGCAAGCGCAGTGCCTCCCCAAGCACTGGCGAGGAGGGCGGGCGATGAGCGAGTTCATCCTCGAAGCGCGCGACCTGGAGCTTCGCTTCGGCGGCGTGCTGGCGGCCAATGGCGCCTCGCTGAGCGTGCGGGCGAACGAGCGCATCGCCATCATCGGCCCCAACGGCGCCGGCAAGACGACCTTCATCAACCTCTGCACCGGCTATCTGAAGCCGCAATCGGGACGCGTCGTCTTCGCGGGGCAGGATGTGACGGGCCTGTCGCCGCGCACGATCACCCGGCGCGGCATCGGCCGCTCCTTCCAGATCCCGCAGCTCTTCACCGACAACACGGTGATGGAGAACCTGCTGCTGGCGCTGAGTGCGCGCGAGGGCACCTGGTCGCCCTTCCTGCGGCTCGACCGCCACCCCAAGCGCGAGGAGATGGTCGCGCTGCTCGACAGCGTGGGCTTACGCGACACCGCCGAGCGCCTGGTGCGGGAGCTGCCCGAAGGCATGCGCAAGCTGATCGACATCGCGGTGGCGCTGGCGCTCGATCCGAAGCTGATCTTCATGGACGAGCCGACCTCGGGTGTCTCCAGCTCCGAGAAGTTCCAGGTGATGGACACGCTGACGCGTGCGCTCGACGCCCGCGCCACGACGGCGATCTTCGTCGAGCACGACATGGACGTGGTCGCGCGCTACGCCAGCCGCGTCGCCGTCTGGTCGGGCGGGCGCATCGCATTGGAGGGCACGCCCGACGAGATCCTCAATCATCCCGAGGTCCGCGAAACCGTGATCGGTGTGGGAGTCTAGCCATGCTGGAGATCAAGGGGCTCTCCGCCGTCATCGAAGGCGTGCAGGTGCTGCGCAAGGTCGATTTCGCGCTGGCCGAGGGGGCGACCGTGGCGCTGATCGGACGCAACGGCGCGGGAAAGACCAGCCTGCTGCGCGCCATCATGGGCTTCATGACGGTGACCGAGGGCACCATCGCCTTTGACGGGCGGCCGATCCTGGCGATCCCGCCGCATGAGCGCCCGCGGCTCGGCATCGGTTATGCGCCGGAGGATCGGCGGCTGTTTTCGAGCTTCTCGATCGAGGAGAACATCCGCCTGCCGGCGGAAGTCATGAAGGTGCCGAGCGCCGAGATAACGAGGCGGCTGGAGGGCATCTACCAGGTGCTGCCGGAACTGGCCGATCTGCGCCACCGCGCGGCGGCGGGGCTTTCGGGAGGCCAGGGCAAGATGGCGGCGCTGGCCCGGGCGCTGATGGTGGGGCAGCGCGTCATCCTGCTGGACGAGCCGTTCCAGGGCCTCGCACCGGTGCTGGCGCAGCGCTATGCGACCGCTCTGCGCGCGCTGCGCGACAGCCATCCCGAGATCGCGTTGCTCATCACCGAATCCAACCCCAGTCTGCTGCGCAGCTTTGCCGAGCGCGCCTATGCGATCGAGCGCGGCGAGGTCACGGAGGTGGCCGGCGGCCTGGCGGCGAGTTCGCTCGAAGCGGCGGGGCTGCATTAGCGTCAGGATGGGCTCTGCCCTCGGCTGGCGTTGGACAATGAGGCGCGCAAGATATACATTTTCGGGAGTATATCAGGAGATTGCGTCATGCAGGTCGCGCGTTGGGGTAACAGTCTGGCCGTGCGTCTGCCCGCATCCGTGGTCGAGGCCCTCGGCCTCAAGGAGGGCGATGATATCGAGATCCGCGTCGCCGGCGAGCGCGCCTTCGACGTCGCCCTCGACCGTAGCCGCGAACGGGCGCTCGCACGTGTCCGCGCGCTGCGCAGGCCGCTGCCGCCCGGCTGGCGTTTCGACCGCGACGAGGCCAATGCGCGGTGACGGCACCGCACGAATTCCTGGATACGAATGTGCTGATCTACGCCGTTTCCGATGATCCTCGCTCGGCCCGTGCCGAGGCCCTGCTGGCGAAGGGCTGTGCCAGCAGCGTGCAGGCGCTCAACGAATTCGCCAATGTCGCGCGGCGCAAGCTCGCGATGGAGTGGCGGGAAGTGCAGGAGGCTCTGGACGCGATCCGGTCGCTGCTCTCCGCAGTCGCTCCGCTGGGTCTCGAAACGCATCGCGCCGGCCTCGAACTCGCCGAGCGCCACCGGCTCTCGGTCTATGACGCGATGATGATCGCGGCGGCTCTGCACCTCCGCTGTACGACCTTCTGGTCGGAGGATCTGCAGGACGGGCTGGTCGTGGAGGAACGCCTCACCGTCCGAAACCCATTTCTCGAGGGATCGAGATGAACCGCATCAACCTGCCCTGAGCGGGCGGAGCTCAAACGAGATATGCGCCCCGGATTTGGGGCTTCAATAGGAGTAAAGACATGACCCAGCACTTCATCAACGGCCGCCATGTGGCGGGCCGCAGCGGCGAGACCATGGCCGTGCTGGCGCCCGCCACCGGGGAGGAGTTCACCCGGATCGCCTGCGGCACGGCCGAGGACATCGACGACGCCGTGAAGGCGGCGCGCGCGGCCTATGAGGGGGCCTGGGGCAAGCTGACGGCGGCCGAGCGCGGCCGGCTGATTGCCAAGCTCGGGCTCAAGGTGCTCGACAACTTCGACGAGCTGGCGAAGATCGAGGCGCAGGACACGGGCAAGCCGATGGCGCAGGCGCGTGCCGATATCGAGGCGACCGCCCGCTATTTCGAGTTCTATGGCGGCGCGGCCGACAAGGTGCACGGCCACATCGTGCCCTTCCTCAACGGCTACAGCGTCAACGTGATCCATGAGCCGCATGGCGTCACCGGGCATATCCTGCCCTGGAACTACCCGGCGCAGATGTTCGGGCGGTCGCTGACGGCGGCGCTCGCCATGGGCAATGCGGTCGTGCTGAAGCCGGCGGAGGAGGCCTGCCAGACGGCGCTGCGGCTGGCGGTGCTGGCCTCCGAGGTCGGCTTCCCTGACGGCGCGATCAACATCGTCACCGGCCGCGGCCACGAGGCGGGCGCGGCGCTCTCGGCCCATCACGGCGTCGACTTCATGTCCTTCACCGGCTCGCCCGAGGTCGGCAAGATGGTGCAGCACGCCTGCGCCGAGCATCTGATCCCCTGCACGCTCGAGCTCGGCGGGAAATCGCCCCAGATCGTCTTCGCCGACGCCGATTTCGACGCGGCGGTGCCGGTGGTGTGCAAGGCGATCGTCCAGAACACCGGACAGACCTGCTCGGCGGGCTCGCGCGTGCTGGTGCAGGAACGCGTCTATGACGACTTCATGGGCGCGGTCGCCAAGGAGTTCACCAAGCTGCGCGCCGGCACGCCGGAGATGGATCTCGATTGCGGCCCGGTGATCAACGCCAAGCAGCGTGGCCGCGTGCAGAGCTTCATCGACCAGGCGCGCGAGGCCGGCATCCCGGTCATTGCCGAGGGCCAGATCGCGCAGGGCGTGCCGAATGGCGGCTTCTACGTGACGCCGACGCTGTTCGGGAAGGTGCCGCGCGGCAATCGGTTGGAGCAGGAGGAGGTGTTCGGCCCGGTGCTCGCCGCCTTCCCCTTCAGCGACGAGGCGGATGCGATCAAGTTGGCGAACTCGACCGAATACGGGCTCGTCGCGGCGGTCTGGACCAAGGATGGCGGGCGCCAGCAGCGCGTCGCCAAGAAGGTCCGCGCCGGCCAGGTCTTCATCAACGGCTATGGCGCCGGCGGTGGCATCGAGCTGCCTTTTGGGGGTACCGGCAAGTCAGGCCATGGCCGCGAAAAGGGCTTCGCCGCGCTGGAGGAGTTCGCGGTGACCAAGACGATCGTGCACAAGCACGGGTGAGAGCTGTCATTCCGGGGCGCGCCTTAGGCGCGAACCCGGAACCCACGACTGGGTGAGCCGTCATTCCTCCCTGACGTTCGACCCGGTCGTGGGTTCCGGGTTCAGCGCTGCGGGCTGCCCCGGAACGACAGGCCGGTTCACATCATGATGATGTGACGGATCGTGCGGCCTTCATTCAAAGCGTCGAAGCCCTCGTTGATGCCGTCGAGCCCGCTCTGGCTGGTCATCAGCTTGTCCACCGGCAGCTTGCCGCGCAGATAGAGGTCGACGAAGCGGGGGATGTCGCGCATCGGGATGCAGGAGCCGACGTAAGAGCCCTTCAGCGTCCGCTCCTCGCCGACGAGGCGCACGGGGGCCAGCGACAGCGTGTGGGCGGGGTTGGCGAGGCCCGCCGTCGTGGTCGTGCCGCCGCGCCGCGTGATCTGGTAGGCAAGGTCGAGCGCCTTGACCGAGCCGGCCATCTCCAGCCCGTGATCGACGCCGCCCCTGGTCGCGGCGCGGATCGCCTCGATGACGCCGGGGTCACCCGCGTTGAAGGTGTCGGTCGCGCCGAGATCGCGGGCGATGGCGAGCTTCTCCTCGGAGAGGTCGACCGCGATGACGCGCGAGGCGCCGCAGGCGGCGGCGCCCATCAGCGCGCTCAGGCCGACGCCGCCGAGGCCGACGACCGCCACCGTCTCACCGGCCCGCACCTTGGCGGTGTTCACCGCCGCGCCGACGCCGGTCAGCACTGCGCAGCCGAAGAGGGCGGCGATCTCATGGGGGATATCGGCCTCGAGCTTCACCAGCGAGTGGCGCGAGATCACGGCGTATTCGGCGAAGGCGGAGACGCCGACATGGTGATGCACCGGCTGGCCATGGGCCGAGAGCCGGCGACCGCCGCCGATCAGTTCGCCGATGCCGTTGGCGGCATTGCCGGGCTCGCAGAGCGCCGGGCGGCCCTCGCTGCAGGGCGAGCAATGGCCGCAGGAGGGCACGAAGACCATGATGACGCGGTCGCCCTTCTTCAGATCCTGCACGCCCGGGCCGGGCTCGACGACCTCGCCCGCCGCCTCATGGCCGAGCACCATCGGCACGGGGCGAGGCCGGTTGCCGTCGATCACCGAGAGGTCGGAATGGCAGAGACCGGCGGCGCGGACCCGCACGAGCACCTCGCCCGGCCCTGGCGGGGCGAGCTCGACCTCCTCGATCGAGAGCGGCCGGCTCTGCGCATAAGGCGCGGAGACGGGACTGGCGTTCAGCACGGCGGCACGGATCTTCATTCAGGCGTTCCTCGGCAGGCTTGTGTCGTTGCCGCCATCGGGCCGCAAATGGCGGGGCCTGTCAAAGATCGTTTCGCGATCCCCGGCATAAGCGGGTGGCATGCGGGCGCGCGGGCGTGCGGCCATAGCATTTCCGTCTGAGCGGGATCGCCAAATCGCATTGGTCGCGGGCATCGCGCCCGGCCAAAGATGGCGCTCCCGATAAGACCGAGGAAACACCATGAGACTGAAGGGCAAGACGGCGCTGATCACCGGCGCGGCACAGGGGTTCGGCTTCGGCATCGCCGAGACCTTCGTGCGCGAGGGCGCGCGGGTGGCGGTGCTCGACCTCAATGGCGACAAGGCCAAGGAAGCGGCGCAGGCGATCGGCCGCCGGGCCTTCGCCGTGACCTGCGACGTCGGCAAGGGCAAGAGCGTCGAGAAGGCGGTGGCGCGCGTCATCGCCAAGGTCGGCCGGCTCGACATCGTCGTCAACAATGCCGGCATCAGCCACCGCAACCAGCCCATGCTCGACGTCAGCGAGGAGGAGTTCGACCGCGTTTTCGACGTCAACGTCAAGTCGATCTACCTGATGGCGAAGGCGACCGTGCCGCATTTCCGCGAGCATGGCGGCGGCGTGATCCTCAACATCGGTTCGACCGCAGGTGTGCGGCCGCGTCCGGGCCTCACCTGGTACAACGGCTCGAAGGGTGCGGCGAACCTGCTGTCGAAGTCGATGGCGGTGGAGCTGGCGCCGGACCGGATCCGCGTCAACGCGATCGCGCCCGTCGCGGGCGAGACGCCGCTGCTGGCGACCTTCATGGGCGAGGATACGCCCGAGAAGCGCAAGGCCTTCACCGCCACCATTCCCTGGGGCCGGTTCTCGACGCCGCAGGACATCGCCAATGCCGCGCTGTTCCTGTGCTGCGATGAATCCGAGATGGTGACCGGCAGCGTGCTGGCGGTCGATGGCGGCCGCTGCGTCTGAGGGATCGGCGCCGGTGGCGGGGTTGCCCGCCGCCGGCGCTCAGGCCGCCTTGTCCTTCATGCCGCCATCGGTGAGGCGGTACCAGGCGATGATCGCCGAGACATAGAGCTCGTTCAGAGCGTGCAGGGGCAGCGGCGTGATCGGCACGACGGGGAAGGGCAGTCTGCCCTTGTCGCCGGTCGCGATATAGCCGGCCATCGCCTTGCCCATGGCGCTCTGCAGGCCGACGCCGCGGCCCATGCAGCCGATGTCGACGAGCAGGCCGGGCTCCGGCTCGTGCAGATGCGGCAGGAAATCGCGCGTCAGCGCCACCCGGCCGCACCAGCGGAAGTCGAAGGGCACGCCCTTAGCCTGCGGATACATCTTGCCGACGACGCGCTCGAGATGGGCCCAGTCGGCGGCGTCCTTCGGCTCGCGGAAGGGGCCGCGGCCGCCCATCAGCAGGCGGTTCTGATGATCCTTGCGGAAATAGAGCAGCAACTGCCGCGTGTCCGATACGACCTGTCCCTCGGGCAGGATCGTGCCCGCGACATTGTCGGACAGGGCTTCCGTCGCCACGATGAAGGAGTTCGGCCGGATCACGGTCTGGCGCAGCTTCGGGATCAGGTCGCCGGTGTAGCCATTGGTGGCGACGACGACGCGCGGGGCCGTCACCGAGGCGCCCTGCGCCGTCCGCACGGTCCAGTTCGAGCCGCTGCGCGTCAGCGAGACAACCTTGCTCTGGCCGTGGATGGCGGCGCCGGCCGCGAGCGCTGCCTTCGCCAGCCCGCGAGCATAGGCCAGCGGCTGCACGCCGCCGGCGCGCCGGTCGACCCAGCCGGCGAGATAGCGATCCGTGCCGAGCAGGCTCGCGGCTGCGTCCTTGTCGAGGAACTGCGCGTCGACGCCGCGCGCCTGCCATTCGGCGGATCGGCGCTTGACCGTCTCGACCATGGCCGGCGTATGCGCGCCCTGGATCCAGCCGGCGCGCTTGTGCGGCACATCCATTTCGTGTTTCGCGATCAGGTCGAAGACGAGATCGGCCGTCGAGCCGACGAAGCCGATCAGCGCCTCGCCCGCGACGGGGCCGAATTTGGCGAAGATTTCGCTCGGATCATATTTGATGCCCGGGATGACCTGCCCGCCATTGCGGCCGGACCCGCCCCAGCCGGGTTCATGGGTCTCGAGCACCACGACCGAGACGCCGGCCTCTGCCAGATGCAGCGCGGTCGACAGCCCGGCGAAGCCCGCGCCGATCACGCAGACATCGGCGGTGACGTCCTGGGCGAGCGGCGGAGTCGGCGCGGCGGCGGGGGCGGTCGCGAACCAGAGCGAGGGGGCGAGCGGGAAGGGTTCGGCCACGGGACTCGCTCCTCAGATCGGACGCAGCACGCGGCGCAGGAAATCCTGCGTGCGCGGATGGCTCGGCGCGCTCAGCAGCTCGCGCGACGGGCCCTGCTCGACGATGACGCCGCCGTCGAGGAAGAGCACGCGGTCGGCGACCTCGCGGGCGAAGCCCATCTCATGGGTGACGACGAGCATGGTCATGCCCTCTTCGGCCAGGCTCTTCATCACCTGCAGGACCTCGCCGACGAGTTCCGGATCGAGGGCCGAAGTCGGCTCGTCGAACAGGATCGCCTTGGGCTGCATGCAGAGCGCGCGCGCGATGGCGACGCGCTGCATCTGTCCGCCGGACAACTGGCCGGGATAGGCGTCCATCTTGTTGCCCAGCCCGACACGATCGAGCAGTTCGCGTCCGCGCGCCATGGCCTGCGCCGCCGGCTCCTTCTTCACGAAGATCGGCCCCTCGACGACGTTCTCCAGCGCCGTGCGGTGGGGGAACAGGTTGAAGCGCTGGAACACCATCGCCATCGCGGTGCGGATGCCGACGATCGAGGGCTTGTCGCGTTCGACGCGTTCGCCGTCGATGGTGATCGCGCCGCCATCATAGGATTCGAGCCCGTTGATGCAGCGCAGGATCGTCGATTTGCCCGAGCCCGAGGGGCCGATCAGGCAGACGACCTCGCCCCGGGCGACGTTCGCCGTGATGCCCTTGAGCACCGGAAACGAGCCGAAGCTCTTGGTGACGCCGGTGATCTCGATCATCGGCGCGCCCGCAACCGCATGCCCGGTCATCGCCGCGTCCCCTTGCCGAAGCGGCGTTCAAGCCAGCTCACCAGCCCCATCAGCGGCAGGCACATCGCCAGATAGAGCAGGGCGACCAGCGTATAGACGGTCATGTTCTTGAAGGTGGAGGAGGCGATCAGCGTGCCCTGCAGCGTCAACTCGGCCACCGTGATGGTCGAGGCCTGCGAGGAATCCTTCAGCATCATCACCATGATGTTGCCATAGGGCGGCAGCACGAGGCGGATCGCCTGGGGCAGGATGACCCGGCGCATGGTCAGGCCCCAGCCCATGCCGATCGACTGCGCGGCCTCGATCTGGCCGTGGTCGATGGCCTCGATACCGGCGCGGAAATTCTCGGACTGATAGGCCGAATAGGCGATGCCGAGCCCGATGATCGCCGCCTGCAGCGCCGTCAGCGCGATGCCGAACTCGGGCAGCACGAAGTAGATGTAGAAGAGCTGCACCAGGATCGGGATGCCGCGCAGCGTGTTGACGACGATCTTGGCGGTCGTCGCCAGCCAGCCGATGCCGGAGACGCGCATCAGCGCCCAGACCAGGCCGAGAACGGTCGACAGCGCGAGCGAGCCCAACGCCACGATGATCGTGAACTTCACGCCCTGCAGCAGGAGCGGCAGGAACTGGGTGGCGTCGCGCAGGAAGGTTTGCATGCGGTTCTTGGCGGTGGTGGTCGAATGAGTGTCGAGACGGCCCCGGAACGCTGCGCGTCATCCCGGGCGCAGCGAAGCGAAGACCCGGGATCCATTCCGGAACTGTTCCGGCGTGGATCCCGGATCGGCGCCGCTTCGCGGCTTGTCCGGGATGACCGCGTCGAGGGCGGTGTCTATGACCCGGTTAAGCGAGGCCCCATTTAGCCAGGATCTTGTCGACCGTGCCGTCGGCCTTGAGCTTGGCGAGGCCGGCATTGATCTTCTTCAGGAGCTCGCCATCGGTCTTGCGCACGCCGATGCCGACCGAGCCGGAGATCACCGGCTTGTAGCTCTTGACGATGCGCACGCGCGGGAACTGGCCCTGCGAGAGGTTGTAGGCGATGATCGGCAGGTCGAAGACGGCGGCCTGGACGCGCGCGGCGTTCACATCGGCGAGGATGTCGGGCAGCGTCTTGTAGAGCTTCACCTCCGAGAACAGTCCCGAGCTCTGCAGCCTGTCGACATAGGCCGTGCCGATCTGCACGCCGATCGTCTTGCCCTTCAGATCCTCGAGCGAGACATAGTCCTTCGTGTCCGTCGCCGGCACAATCAGGCCCTCGCCATAGGTGTAGATCGGGTCGGAGAAGTCGATCACCTCCTTGCGGACGGGCGTGATGTACATCGCGGCGGCGACGATATCGACCTTGTTGCCGGTGAGCGACGGGATCAGCGTCGAGAACTGCATGCCCTCGACCTCGACCTTGAAGTCGGAGACGCCGGCGATCGCCTTGATCAGATCGACCATCACGCCTTCGATGGTGTTGGTCTTGGTGTCGAGGAAGGTGAAGGGGCTGCCCGTCGGCGTCGAGCCGACCTTGAGCACCGCCTGCGCCCAGGCCGGGCTCAGCCCGCCGGCAAGGGCGCTGCCGGCCAGCATCGACAGAAAGGTGCGGCGTTCCATGGCAAAATCCCCCGGTTGGGCGTGTGTCTGAATGGCACGGTAATTTTCACCTGCGTGAAGATACGAGCATAGGACAAACTTGTCGGCAAGCGATTTCACGTGCATGAAATAGCGGCGACGAATGGAGCCTTCATGAGCAGCCCTGCCGCCACGCCGTCCCGGCCGGAAGTCGATTCGGAGATCGGCGCCGGCCTGCGCCGCCTGCGCCGCGAGCGCCGTCTCTCGCTGGTCGATCTGGCGGGGCGGACCAACCTCTCGATCGGGTTCCTCAGCCAGATCGAGCGCGGCAAATCCTCGCCGACGCTGCGGGCGCTCGCCAGCATGGCGGATGCGCTGGGCGTCGGCATCGGCGATCTCTTCCCCAAGGGTGGGGAGGGAGCCTCCTCCCAGACCGCGACGATCGTGCGGGCGGGCGGGCGCAGCGAGCTGCAGCTCTGGCGCTCCGGCATCCGCAAGCAACTCCTGACCCCGCATAGCGAGGGCGCCAAGCTGAGCCTCTATCTGGTCGAGATGGAGCCGGGCGCCAGCACCGGCGACGAACTCTATACCCATGGCGGCGAGGAGGCCGGGCTGGTGATGAGCGGCGCGATGAGCCTCAGCGTCGAGCAGGAGAGCTGGACGCTGCAGGAAGGCGACAGCTTCCGCTTCCTGTCCTCGCGGCCGCACCGTTTCGCCAATGCGGCGGCGGGCGAGACACGGGTTCTCTGGGTCAACTGCCTCTGAGGCGCGCTCAGAGCGGCCGGCGCGGGCTCGCCACGCCGAAATGGCAGATCGGCTCGCCGGGCTTGGCCGTGGCGCTGGGGAAGATCACGAAGCCGTCGCAGGGCGCGGTCACGCGGCGGCCGTCGGCGCGCGTTGCAAGCTGCACTCCGGCCGGCACGCGGTCACCGGTCTTCCAGCCCTCGGCGACCCGGTCGCCCTCCGCCTCGCAGATCACCACCTCGGTCATCTGGATGACCGAGGCGAGCGCCGGTGCGGGAGCGGGCGCGTCGATCAGGCCGAGATGGGCGAGCGTGTTGCGGATGGCGGCATAGCCGATCTCGACGGCGGCCGGGTCGTCATGCTGCCCGCATTCCAGCGTCACGCCATAGCCGCCGGCAGAGCGCATGAACTCGGTCGTGCCGAAGCCCTCGGTGACGGCCAGCGGCGGCAGGTTCAGACGCTCGCGCGCGGCGATGATCTGGACGTAGTTGTCGAGCCAGCCATGGATCGCGACGGGCACGCCGAGGCAGGCGGCGAGCGCGAGTTCCGCCGCGCCGTGCCGGAAGGGCTCGAGCGGGCCGGTGTTGTTCTCCGGCCCGAAGAAGACGAAGGGCTCGCCCTCGCCGCGGAAGGAATGCACGTCGAGCAGCACCTCGTGCTCGCGCAGCAGGGCGCAGAGCCTTCGGCCGATGCGGTCCTCGTTGTCGACCGGCTGCAGCCGCTCGCGCAGGTCGCGGTTGAGGTTGCGGTCGCCTTCGCGCGTGTTCTGGCGATAGGCCTTCGGGTTGGTCACGGGCACGAAGGTGACCTCGCCGCGGGCGATCAGCAGCCGGCCGGCCCGGCAATCCGCGACGATGCGCGCGATCGCCTTGGGGCCGCAGCTCTCATTGCCGTGGACGGCGCCCAGCACCAGCAGCTTCGGCCCGGCCTGCAGGCCATGGAAGCGGATGCTCTCCAGCGGCGCGGCGTCAGTGGCGGGAACGGTCCAGGTCGTGTCGGCGGGGGCTGTCATTGGGGAGTCCGGCGGGGAGGGCTACGCGAAAAGGCCGGGAGGCACGGGGTGCGCCAAAGCGGGATGTGGTGAGGGGAACAGAGGGGATCTACCGAGAGATCCGTTGGTAGCGGGAGAGGGACTTGAACCCCCGACACGCGGATTATGATTCCGCTGCTCTAACCAGCTGAGCTACCCCGCCCCAATGATCGGCCGACCCGAAGGCCGCCGTTCGCCGGAGGCCGCGATATAGGGGGGCGGACCGGGGCTCGTCAAGCCTCGGCTCGCCGGTACCTGGCCGGTCAGGCCTCTCCGGCGGTCGAGCCGGCGGAGGCGAGCTTGCGCAGCCGCACCACCTTGAAATAGCCGGACCCGATATGGGTGGTCTCGTAGCGCCCGGTGCGCGCGGCCCAGCCGGTCAGGCGGCTGACCTTGAAGTCCGAGCTCCAGCCGACGGCGCGGGCGAGCGGCGCGAGCGCCGACCAGAGCGCCGCGAAAGGCCCGCCATCGTCGACGAGGCGGCTCGAGATCACGATCTCGCCGCCGGGCTTAAGCACGCGGTCCATCTCGGTCAGCGCCTGCTCGGGGTCGGGCACCAGGGTGATGACGAATTGCGCGGTCACGGCGTCGAAGGCCTCGTCGGCGAAGCCGAGCCGGCAGGCATCCATGACCATCAGCCCGCGGACATGCGAAAGGCCCTGGCTGGCAACCTTGCGGTTGGCCACTTTCAGCATGTCGAGCGAGAGGTCGGCGCCGACGACGCGCGATCCGGCCGTGAAATAGGGCAGGGTCAGGCCCGTGCCGACGCCGATCTCGAGG
>NZ_JAUXYO010000028.1 GCF_030694325.1 Allobosea sp.
CCTGGCTGATCGCGATCGAGGGGATGCCGAGCAGCGTGCCCTCCATCGCAGCCGCGATGGTGCCGGAATAGGTCACGTCCTCGGCGACGTTCTGGCCGCGATTGACGCCCGAGAGCACGAGGTCCGGCCGGTTCTCGATCATGATCGAGCGCACCGCCATGATCACGCAATCGGTCGGCGTGCCCGCCACTGCGAAGCGCTTCTCGCCGACCTGACGCAGCCGCAGCGGGTTCGACAGCGACAGCGAATGCGCCACGCCCGACTGGTCGGTCTCCGGGGCGACGACCCAGACATCGTCCGAAAGCTGCGCCGCGATGCGCTCCAGCACCGCCAGCCCCTCGGCATGGATGCCGTCGTCATTGGTCACGAGAATGCGCATGGTCAGAGGTCTTTCATCGCCAGACATCGGAAGCGGCGAACCGCGACAGACCCCCTCTCCCCTCGCGGGAGAGGGTTGGGGTGAGGGGGCGCCGTGCCGGTGCCGACGCGCCAGGTGAAGGATGGCAAACCCGGAAGGTCACGGCGCCCCCTCATCCGGCCGCTGCGCGGCCACCTTCTCCCGCGAGGGGAGAAGGCAAGAACCGTCGCGCCGCTGCTCCACCATCACGCCTTCTCGATCCGCGTCACGCCGCGCATATAGGGCACCAGCGCGTCGGGCACCGTGATCGAGCCGTCGGCGTTCTGGTAGTTCTCCATCACCGCGATCAGCGCCCGGCCGACCGCCGTGCCAGAGCCGTTGAGCGTATGGACGAAGCGCGGCGAGCCGCCCTCCTTGGGCCGGTAGCGGGCATCCATGCGCCGCGCCTGGAAATCGCCGCAGACCGAGCAGGAGGAGATCTCGCGATAGGTCTTCTGGCCGGGCAACCAGACCTCGATGTCGTAGGTCTTCTGCGAGGCGAAACCCATATCGCCGGTGCACAAGGTCATCACCCGGTAATGCAGGTCGAGCTTCTTCAGCACCGCCTCGGCGCAGGACAGCATGCGCTCGTGCTCCTCGGCGGACTTCTCCGGCGTGGTGATCGAGACCAGCTCGACCTTCTCGAACTGGTGCTGGCGCAGCATGCCACGCGTATCGCGCCCGGCCGAGCCGGCCTCGGCCCGGAAACAGGGGGTCAGCGCGGTGTAGCGGCGCGGCAGCTCCTCCTCGGCGAGGATCGATTCGCGGACGAGATTGGTGAGCGGGACTTCGGCGGTCGGGATGAGCCAATGACGTTCGTAGCGCGGAATCGTCGCTAATCGCGCGTTGGCTTGGCGTTTAAATTCCTCACGAAACTCCTCGAAATATTCATCCGGAGCGCCATTTGTCAGCATATCGTAGGCGACCCAGACGTCAGCCTCTAAACGACGCTCCTCCAGATCTTTCTCGTGAACAGTCGCGAACTGATCGTCCTCAAACTTCGGCAGCTGCGCCGTGCCGAACATGGCGTCGTCGCGCACCATCAGCGGCGGCATCACCTCGGTGTAACCGTGCTCCTCGGTATGGGTGTCGAGCATGAACTGCCCGATCGCGCGGGAGAGCCGGGCGATCTGGCGCTCCAGCACGACGAAGCGCGAGCCCGACAGCTTGGCCGCCGTCTCGAAATCCATCTGGCCGAGCGCCTCGCCGAGCTCGAAATGCTCCTTGGGAGCGAAATTCTGGCCGAACAGCCGCCCGCCGACCTTCTCGGGCGCCTCGCCATGCACCGATTTGACGACATTGCCGAGCTCGTCGGCGCCCTCGGGCACCTCGTCCTTGGGCGTGTTGGGGATAGCGGCGAGCGTGTCGTCGAGTTCGGCCTTGGCCGCCTTCTCCTGCGCCTCGAGCTGCGGCTGCAACTCCTTCAGGCTCGCGACCTCGGCCTTGAGCTGCTCGGCGAGGGCGACGTCCTTCGCCCCCATCGCCTTGCCGATCTCCTTCGACAGGGCGTTGCGGCGCTCCTGCGAGGCCTGGGCCTTCGCAATGGCCGAGCGGCGCGCGTCGTCGAGCGCCAGCAGCGAGGCCGAGAGCGGCTCAAGCCCCCGCCGCTTCAGCCCGGTGTCGAACGCCGCGGCGTTCTCGCGAATCCATTTGATGTCGTACATCGTCGTCAGGCCACGCCGTCAGAGGTCGGAAAAACAGCCCGATGCTCTAGACCGGGACGGCCGCGGAGGGAACAGGGATCGTTGCTCATAGCCCCTGATCAACCCCTCCCCAGTCATTCCGGCCAAGCGAAGCGCAGCGCCGGAATCCATCATAGAGCGCAACCCTGACAGGATGTCGCCTTACGATGGATTCCGGAGCTGCGCCGCTTCGCGGCTTGTCCGGAATGACGTGGAGATGTGCGGGAAGCGCGCTACTCGCTCGCCGCGTCGGCCGCATCATCGGCCGCCTGCTTGGCCGCGCGCTTCTTCTCGACATAGGCGACCGAGAAGACCGAGAGCTCGTAAAGCAGCAGCATCGGCACGGCGAGCATGAGCTGCGAGATCACGTCCGGCGGCGTCAGGATGGCGGCGACGACGAAGACGAAGACGATGGCGTAACGGCGCTTTTCCTTCAGGAAAACCGTGTTGATGATCCCGGCCTGGCCGAGCAGCGTCAGGATCACCGGCAGCTGGAAGGAGATGCCGAAGGCGAAGATCAGCGTCATGATCAGCGAGAGATACTCACTGACCTTGGGCAGGAGCGCGATACCGGCCTGCCCGTCGGTCGCCGCCTGCTGCATGCCGATCGAGAACTTCATCAGCACCGGCATGGCGAAGAAGAACACCATCGCCGAGCCGAGCACGAAGAAGACCGGCGTCGCCGCCAGATAGGGCGCGAAGGCCTGGCGCTCGTTCTTGTAGAGCCCCGGCGCGACGAACTTGTAGATCTGCGTCGCGATCACCGGGAAGGCGAAGAAACCCGCGCCGAAAGCCGCGATCTTGATCTGGGTGAAGAGATATTCGAGTGGCGCGGTGTAGATCAGCTGGACGTTCGCACCCGGCCCGGCCGCCCAGACATAGGGCTGCACCAGGATGTTGTAGATCTGCGTCGCGAAGGCGAAGCAGATGAAGAACATCACCAGGAAGGCGATCAGAGACTTGATCAGCCGCGAACGCAGCTCGATCAGATGGTCGATCAGCGGCGCACGGGAGGCCTCGATCTCGTCCTCGCCGTCTCGGGTGTTGGCGACGCTCATGCCGCGCTCCCTTCGTCCGGCCCGGCAGCCACGGCCTTGCGCTTGCGCGGCGCTTTTTCGGGCGCGGGTTCAGGAGACGTCGCCGGCTCGGCGGAAGCGGCCTCGGCCGCCGGCTTGCGGACACGCTTGGGCTTCGGCTCGGGAGCGGGCGCGGCCGCGACCTCGGCCGGCGCGATCTCGACCGGCGGCAACGGCTCCGGAGCCGGAATGGCCGCGAGCTTTGCCTCGGCCTCCTTCAGCGCCGCATCGTCGAGCCCGGTCGAGGCCGGCATCTCGATCGGCTTGAAGTCCGAATTCATCGCGCTCGACACAGTGCCGCCGACATCCTCGACCTGCTTCTTCAGGTCGTGGAGTTCGGCCTCGCGCATCGCCTC
>NZ_JAUXYO010000049.1 GCF_030694325.1 Allobosea sp.
CCTCCGCCGGCCCCACCCTGAAGCTCACCCCGCTGGCGCCGCCGCGCGATCCCGCCGGCGAGATGGCGGCGCGGATCGCCGCCACCACCGACCGGGCGGCCCTGCTCGAACTGCTCGCGGCGGGCGTCGACAAGAACCGGGTGACGGCGAGGCTCGCCGCTCTGGGCTATGTCGACCTCGCGGCCGACGGCAAGCGGCTCTGGGTCAAGCCGGGCTCGGGCGAAGGCTTTCGCGACTGTGCCGATTGTCCCGAACTCGTCCTGGTGCCCGAGGGTGATGTCCGCATGCAGCTCTCGACCGGCGCGACGCCGCGCACCGTCGAAGTCGCGCTGCCACAACCCTTCGCGGTCGGCCGCTTCGAGGTCACGCGGGCGCAGTACCGCGCCTTCGTCCAGCAGTCCGGCCATGTCGTTGAGCTCGGCTGCCATGTGCGCGCGCCGGTCTGGAAGCTCGATCCGACCCTGTCCTGGCAGGACCCGGGCTTTCCGCAGACCGAGAGCGACCCGGTCGCCTGCGTCAGCCATGGCGACGCCAAGGCATACATCGCCTGGCTGTCAAAGCGCAGCGGCCAGCGCTACCGCCTGCTGACCGACCCCGAATGGCACCATGTCGCGGCCTCCTCGGCGAAGGACATGGCCGACCCCGCACGCCTCTGCGCGATCGGCAACGGCGCCGACGAGACGGCCAAACAGGCGATGCCGAGCTGGACAGCGGCGCCCTGCCGGGACGGGTTCCGCACGACGGCACCGGTCGGCAGCTTCGCGGCCAGCCCCTGGGGCCTGTCCGATCTCAGCGGCAATCTCTGGGAATGGGTCGACACTTGCCCGCCCGACCCCTCCGTGCCGGGCCAGCCCTTTCCGCCGCCGATCTGCCGGGAGGAGGAGGGCCGCATCCTGCGGGGCGGCTCCTGGGCCGATCCGCCGGCGGCCCGGCGGCTCGATTCCCGGATCGTCAGCGAGCCCGGCATCCGCGATCAGGTCGCGGGCTTCCGCGTCGCGCGCGATCTCGGCAACTGAGCCCGGGCCTCAGGCGACGCCGGGGCTCGCTCGCTGCGACCGGCGCAACGTCCAGATCCAGCCGAACGTTGCCGCCAGCAGCAAGGCACCGACGATTTCGGTCGTGGCGATGGGAAGGAACAGACAGACGCCGGCGACGAACAGCAGCACGCGCTTCACGCCGTCCAGCATCACCAGGAAATAGCCCTCCAGCGCCGCGTTGAGCGCCAGCACGCCGAGCGCGGCGGTGCCCGCCGAGATCAGGATCTGCCCCGGCGCGCCCATCAGCAGCAGCGCCGGCTGGTAGATGAAGACGAAGGGCAACAGGAAGGCCACCATGGCGATGCGGCACGCGACGACCGCGATCATCACCGGATTGGCCTTGGCGATCGAGGCGGCGGCAAACGCCGCCACCGCCACCGGCGGCGTGATCGCCGACATCGAGGCGATGTAGACGATGAAGAGATGGGCCGGCAGCACCTCGACGCCCAGCGCGATCAGCGCCGGCGCCGCCAGCACGGCTGACAGGGCATAGACGGCCGGCGTCGGCATGCCCATGCCCAGCACGATGATCACGAAGGCGGCGACGAGGATGGTCAGGATCGGGCTGCCGCCGGACATGTGGAACAGGCCGGAGCTGATCTTGCCGGTCAGGTCCGTCATCGACAGCGTCCCGACCACGAGCCCGGCGATGGCGCAGGCGACGCCGACGCCCACCATCCCGCGCATGCCGTCGCTGAGGCCGAAGAACAGCGTTTTGACCAGGGCCAGCGGGTTGGGATGGCGCAGCATGGCGACGGGGACGAGGGCCGCGCAGGCGAGCGCTCCGGCGAAGGCCGGCCGGTTGAGGCTGAGCACGCCCCAGACCAGCAGGCCGATCGGCAGCAGATAGGCCCAGTCCCGCCGCAGCACGGCGAAAATCGAGGGCACTTCGCCCTCGCTCATCGGCGGGAGCCCTTCCCGATGCGCGCGGAAATGCGCCGCGAGGAAGACCGACAGATAGTACAGCAGCGCCGGGATCAGCGCCGCCAGCGCAATCGTGGCATAGGGAATCCCGGTGAAGTCCGTCATCAGGAAGGCGGCGGAGCCCATCACCGGCGGGAGCAGGGCCCCGCCCGTCGAGGCCGCCGATTCGATCGCGCCCGCATAGGTCCGGCTCACGCCGGTGCGGATCATCAGCGGAATGCTGAAGGAGCCGGTGGTGACGACATCCGCCGTCGGCGAGCCCGAGATCGAGCCGTAGAGCCCCGACGAGACCACGGCGACCTTGCTCGCCCCGCCGACCTGTCGGCCGACCAGGGCGTTGGCGATGTCGTAGAAGAAATCGGCCCCGCCGATCCGGTCGAGCAGCGCGCCGAAGACGACGAAGACGACGACGAGAAAGGCCGCGACATCGAGCGCCGGGCCGAACAGCCCATTGGTCGAGAAGACCAGATGGTCGACGATCTCCTGCGTGCTGAAGCCGCGATGCGCGAAGGAGCCGGTGAGCCGGTTGCCGAAGATGGCATAGGCGAGAAACGTCGTGACGAGCACGACCAGGATCATCCCGATGCAGCGCCGCGTCGCCTCCATCACCAGCGCGATCAGCACGATCGAGGCGACGATATCGGCCGTCGACAGCTCGTCGATCATCGGCAACCGCAGTTCGTGGACCGGCTGCATCGCGAGGAAGTAGCCGCAGGAGGCCACCGACAGCGTGACGAGGAGCCAGGCGGCGAGCGAGCGCCCGGTCGGCCGCGCGGGGTTGGCGGTGGTCGTCAGGAAGGCCAGCGAAAGGACCGCGCCGAGGAAGAAAAACAGCGCGATCTCGCGCTTCACATACCAGCCGAAGGAGATGGCGATCAAAGAGATCGCTGCGGCGACGCCGATGATGTGGACGCTCCATTGCTCGGGAGCGTCGAGCTGGCGCGAGCGCCCCGGCGCGAGGATCGTCAGCAGGGGCGGCATCGCGATGTCTCCAGAGGATTGGTCCGGAGGCGGCGGAGAGGGCCGCGCCTCACTTCAGCAGGCCGGCTTTCCGATAGGCGGCTTCGGCGCCGGGATGCAGCGCCAGCGGCGCGGTCTGCGTCAGGTTGACCGGCTCGAGCCGGGCCATCATCGCATGCGCCTGCCGCAGATAGTCGAAATGCTTGATCATGCCGTTGGCGATCAGGGCCGCATCCTCGTCCTTCATCTCGGATGAAGCGAAGAGCACGACGCTGCCGGTGATGGTCGGCACGGCCGCAGGCTGGAAAGCGTAGGTCCCGGCCGGCACGGTGATCGGCGCCGTCCCGAGCAGCGCGCCGAGCTTGGCGGTCGCCTCCGGCGAGATGCCGAGCATCTTGACCTTCATCTCGCGCGTGGCGCTGTTGATCTGGCCGGAGGGGAAGGCGAGCATGTTGATGATGACGTCGACCTGGCCGTTCTTCATCATCTCCAGGCCGGAATTGTAGTCGACATGGTGGATGCGCCCGCCCCAGCCCTCGATGTCCTTGGCGGTGATGCCATAGGCCTTGAACACCTCCTCGCCGGTGACCGCCATCAGCGTGCCGCGCTGGTTGAGTGCGATGCGAACGGGTTTCTTGGCGGCGAGGATGCTCTCGAAGCTCTCGATGCCGGCATCCTCGCGCACGAGGATCTGGACCGCGGCCGTCGGGTCGATCAGCGCGATGGCGCGCAGATTGGTGATCGGGGCCTTGAAGGGTTCCTCGCCGGCCTGCGCGCGCTTCACCAGCTGCGCATGGGCGATGCCGAGCTCGACCTTTCCCGTCGAGACCAGCTGGATGTTCGCGGCCTCGCGCCCCGGCTCGTAGCCGAAGGCGGCGCCGGGCGACTCCCGCCGGATGGTTTCGCCGATGGCGTTGCCGATGGCGCTCCAGGCGCCTCCGACGGAGCCGCCGGTCAGGGTGATTTTCTTCGCCGGCGCGGTCTGCGCCGCTGCCGGGAGCGCTCCCAATGCCAGCGCGGTCGCGACGAGCGTCGTGAAAGCCAGTCTCTTCATGGTTTCCCTCCCTGCCTCGTGTCGGACACGGCCCGGGAACGGGCCGCTCAACCGAAGACCACCGGCGGATGCCGCCGGCGGATGATCTGACGTAGCTGCCGTTCCCCGGCGGCTTCAAGCCGCCTTGTCGAATGCTGACTTGCGCAGCACGAGGAAGAGTTTGTTGGTGTGCATATGGGTTGTCAATGCTGTTCATCGCCCAAACGGGCGGCGTGCGCTGCAGCAAATTTTTGCAACCCTTGCGAGACAACTGCGAGGACAGCGCCGAAATCGTCGATTGCTGCGCTAAAGAGCAGCCCCGGCGCAGGCCATCGCCAATCCTTGCTTGACAGCTCATGGCCGCGTTCGCATCGTTGGTACACAAACGGTAATCAGATCGGGCCATCCATGCTATTCGCTCCCCATGGCGAAGCCCGCAGGAGCTGGCGGGAGCGCAGGGGCAGGGCTGATCATGTATGACCGTTTCACCACCCAGCGGCTGATCGACCTCTGGCTGAGCGAGGACATCGGCTCCTGCGACCTGACCGTCCAGGTCATGATCGAGCCGACGGAAACCGGCGCCTTCCGGATGAACGCCCGCGAGCCGATGGTGCTGGCCGGCATCGATGTCGCCGCGGCGGTCTTCGCCCGCTACGAGCCGCGGCTCTCGGTCAAGGTCGAGGTCGCCGATGGCGAGCGCGTCGAGAAGGGTGCGACGCTGATCCTCGTCGAGGGACCGGCCCAGGGCATCCTCACCGCCGAGCGCACGGCGCTCAACATCGTCCAGCGCCTCTCCGGCATCGCCACCGAAACGGCGCGCTATGTCGACATCATCAAGGGCACGAACGCCCGGCTGATCGACACCCGCAAGACCACGCCCGGCCTGCGCATGCTCGAGAAGCACGCGGTCGCCTGCGGCGGCGGGCTAAACCACCGCCTCGGGCTCGATAACGGCGTGATGATCAAGGACAACCACATCGCCGTCTGCGGCGGCATCGCCCAGGCGGTCGAGCGCGCCCGCCGCAAGCTGCCCGTCCTGACCAAGCTCGAGGTCGAGTGCGACCGGCTGGAGCAGGTGCGCGAGGCGGTCGCCGCCGGCGCCGACGTGATCATGCTCGACAACATGCCCGTGCCGGAGATGACGGAGGCGGTCGCCTATGTCGCCGGCCGCGCCAAGCTGGAAGCCTCGGGCGGCATCCGCTACGAGACGATCCGCGCCATCGCCGAGACCGGCGTGGACTACATCTCGACCAGCAAGATCACCCAGTCGGCGCCCGCCGTGGACATCGGGCTCGACGAGGCCTGAAGGCGACCGGAACCCCATGCGGCCAGGCATCCTCTTCGTCGTCGTCGGGCCGAGCGGGGCCGGCAAGGATACGCTGATGGACGGGGCCCGTCGGGCCCTGGTGCAGGGCGGGCGCTTCGGCTTCGCGCGGCGCCTGATCACCCGCCCGGCCGATGCCGGCGGGGAGGACCACGAGGCGATCAACGAGGCGGGTTTTGCGGCGCTCGCGGCCGCCGGAGGTCTTCTTGTCTCCTGGCAGGCTCATGGCCTGCATTACGGGCTGCGCGCCGCTCTCCGGGACGAGCTTCTGGCCGGGCGCCACATCGTCGCCAACGGCTCGCGCGGGGTGCTGGAGACGCTGGCCGGTGCCGTGCCGCGTCTCATCATCATCAACGTCACCGCCTCGCCCGAGACGCTCGCCCGCCGGCTCGCCTCCCGTGGGCGGGAGACCGCGGACGACATCGCCGCGAGGCTCGCCCGCAAGCCGCCGCAATGGCCTGAGGGCATCGAGACCATCACCGTCTCCAATGACGGCACGGTCGAGGAGGGGATCGAGCATTTCCTCGCCGCGATCGACGCCGCCACCCGCCGCCTCTCGCTCAAGCCCGTCCCGATCGACGGCTGGCGCGACAGCATCGCCTATCTGCCGCGCGACAGCGTGATCGGCGTCGCGGATTTCGATGGGCCGGGCAAGGTCGACGTCGCCGGGCCGGTCGCCGCGGACGGGACGCGCCGCAGCATCCGCGCCCGGGTCAACGTCGTGGAGGCCGGCTGGCTGCTGCAGCCGCACGAGATCGGCCTGTCGCGCGAGGCCTTCGCGCAGCTCGCCTTGCCCGAAGGCAGCGAGATCACGCTGACGCGCACCCCGCCGCAGCACAGCCGCGATGCGCTGCGCGCCAAGATCCAGGGCGCCGAGCTCGGCGCTGCCGACTACGCCATGCTGCTGCGCGACATCGTCGAGGGCCGCTACCCGGAAGGCGAGATCTCGGCCTTCCTCGTCGCCGCGACGCGCTCGCTCAGCGATGCCGAGGTCGCGGCACTCGCGAGCGTGCGCGCCGGGTTCTCGACGCCGCTGCGCTGGGACGAGCCGATCGTCGTCGACAAGCACTCGATGGGTGGCATTCCCGGCAGCCGCATCACGCTGATCGTCGCGCCGATCGTCGCCGCCCATGGGCTGGCCATGCCCAAGACCTCCTCGCGCGCCATCACCTCGGCCGCCGGCACCGCCGATGCGATGGAGGTTCTG
>NZ_JAUXYO010000053.1 GCF_030694325.1 Allobosea sp.
GGGTGAAATCGCGCTAGGCGAGATCGACGCCGACGAGCGCCTCGTCCTGCGCGACCTCCCCGGCGGCCGCAAGACCCTCGAGAAGGTGTCGCGGGTCAGCGCCTGACCGGCCGTCAGTCCTCGTCGGCCGCCCGTGCCAGATCGCGCCAGGCCAGCACCAGCCGGTCGAGCTCGGCCAGGTCCCGCTCCGGCAGCTTGCCCAGCGTCTGCGCCACGAAATCACGCTGCGCCTTGATGCCGGCCTCGGCCAGCCTTCGCCCCTCCGGCGTCAGATGCATGGCATAGGAGCGCCGGTCCCCGGCGATGGCGCGACGCTCGACCAGCCCCGCCTGCACCAGCCGGTCGACCAGCCCCGAGACATTGCCCTTGGTGACGTAGAGCCGCTCCGCCAGCTCGTTCTGGCTGATGCCCTCGCGTTCCGTCAGCGTCGAGAGCAGGTCGTATTGCGGGATCGACAGGCCGAGCGCCCTGATCCGGCCCGTCATCTGGCCGAGCATGCGCTGGTGCAACCGCATGAACCGGAACCAGACCCGGTCTGGTTCGGCGGACAAGGCGTCGACAGCGGCGTCTCTTGCAGGCAAGCGGCAATCCCCCTCGGTTCGACAGATCACCGCTAAACCATCTCGACGGCACAGGCGAGCCCGCTTGTTCCGCGCGAAACAGGCCCCCGTCCTTCGTCATGCCAGGATCGTCCCCATCGCTTCACGGACCACGAGGCACGCCGATGTATGTCGCAGCGGAACTGGCTGAATTCTACCGCAAGAATTTCAGCGAACCGAACCGGCATGTCCACGCCAAGGCCTGGATCGAGGCCAATCCCGACAATTTCGCCGTCGTGCTGATGGCGACGATGAACGCCACCCTCGAGGATATTTCGATGGCGCCGCTGCGCGTCCCCGAGATGCTCGCGCTGGACATGATGCAACTGGGAACCGGTGCGGGCGAAGGCAGCAAGCTCGGCATCGCCGAGGACGTCCTGCGTCTTCTCAGCGTCACCCCCGTCGGCCGGGTGGTTCGGGGAACCGGCAACCTGATGATTCCCTTCGTCGGCGGCGTCGCCCAGCGACTGTCGAACATCGCGATCTGGCGGCGGATCCGGGGCGGCGTCTGTGGCCTGATCGCGGCAGCACAAGCCATGCAGCGGACGGGAAGCTCCATCGTCGTTCCACTTTCGGAAATCGCCAAAAAGGCGGGCCGCCCGCTCGACGCCATCTCGCGCAAGGGCATGACCATCATCGAGATCGGCAAGGCTCTCCGGAGCCTGGGCGCTCATGTCAGCGAGACGTCGGGTCGCCACATCCGGACATGGCACGACTTGGCGACTCATGCGCGAGGCGTCGATGGCGTCACGATCGCTTTCCTCGACGGCACCACCCGTCTGGGCGAGCGAGTCGGCCACTTCATTGTCGTCGGGCGAAGCGGTGGCGGCAGCGTCCGGATCTTCGATCGTGCCGGCGTCTTTTCGAGTCTCGATGACCTCGCCCGGCGCTATGGCGTGAATTTCCGCCTCACGAACGAGCCGATCCTGGACATCGGCAACTGGGCGCTCGATCCTGCACTGGCGAACCAGTTGGACCGGCTCGGCCCGCTCGGCGCCGTGGTCGTCCGCGCGGCCGCCATGATAACGCTGAACCCGTCCGTTTCCGTCGCCAGGCTGCAGGCCGATTTCGACGCCTTCCTCGCAGATCGCAATGCCGGCCCGCTGCCGCCCAATCCCTCGCCGGGGCCTCCGCCGCCCTCCGACATGCTGGCGATGCACTATGTCCCGGCGCAGGGGGCGATGCTCTCGAAGGTCTCGATGAGCTACTACGGCACCCATCACATGTGGCCGCTGATCTGGGACGCCAACCGCGATCTGATCGGCCCCAATCCCAACCGCGTGCCGAAGGACATCTATCTCCGGATCCTGAAGCCGCATGTCTACGGCGCCACGCAGCTCGCCGAGGCGAAGCGCCGCTCCCTGAACTGGAAATCCTACAACTGAGCCCGCCGCTCCGCGCCTCGAGCCGAATCGAGGGCGGGCGGGCCAAAGCGGCTTGCCTTCCCGAGCCGGCGGTAGCACCACTGGCCCATGCATCGCCGTCTCGTCTTCGAGGAACCTGTCTCGCGTGCCGCGCTCTGGAGCCGGCGCCTGGCCTGGTTTGCGCTGGCAGTGCTGGTGCTCGCGCTCCTCGTCTTCCGCAGCGGCGAGCCGACGTTGGAAGGCCTCGCGCCCGTCGCCGCCGCCTATGGTGTCGCGCTGCTGGCGCTCCTGCTGTCGCTCATGGCCTTCGCCCGCATCTGGCAGTCCGGCCATCGCGGCGTCGGCATGGCGGCCGGCGCCTTCCTGATGGGCGTGCTGATGCTGGTGCCGGCCGCCTATGTCGTCTTCAGGCTCGTCACCCTACCGGCCCTGGCCGACATCTCGACCGACATCGACGACCCGCCGGCCTTCAGCCGCTCGCGCGTGGCGCTCGATGCCCGTGCCGGGCGGGTGCCGCCGGACGTGCCCGCCGAGCGCCGGCGCCTGCAGCGCCGGGCCTATCCCAAGACGGTGCCGATCGTGCTCGAGGTCCCGGCCGAAATCGCTTTCGACATCGCCCGCCGCGCCGCGCTCGCCCGCGGCTGGCAGGTGCTGGAAGCCACGCGCCCCGGCGGGCGCAGCGGCGCCGGGCGCATCGAGGCGGTCGCCCGCGCACGCTTGCTGCGCACCGCCGAGGATATCACCATCCGCATCCGCCCGCGCGCCGACGGCAGCCGCATCGACATCCGCTCGGCCTCCCGCATCGGCCCCCATGATCTCGGCGTCAACGCAGCCCGGATCGCAGCCTTCGCCGAGGAGGTCGAACTGCTGGTCGAGGCGCGCTGAGGCTCAGGCGGGGCGATAGCGGCTGGACAGCCCGGGCACCGCCTCGTCGCAGGTGACGATCCCGCGCGCCACGAGATCCTCGAGCTGCGCCAGCACGGAGAGGGCCGCCGCCCTGTGCAGCGCCGGCGGCAGCCCCTGATAGATCGGCGGCACCATCTCGGCGATCCGCTCGTCGCCGGCCCGCAAACGGCCGAGGATCGCCGCCTCGCGCTGCCGCCGGTGCTGCACCAGCCCGCGCAGAAAGCGCTGCGGCTCGGTCACCGGCCCGCCATGGCCCGGCCGGTAGAGCGCATGCTCCATCCCGCGCAGCGTCTCGACAGAAGCCATGTAGGCCGCCATCGATCCGTCCGGCGGGGCGACGATGGTGGTCGACCACGCCATGACATGGTCGCCGGAGAACAGCGTCTCCTCCTCGGGCAGCGCGAAGGCGAGATGATTGGCGGTGTGGCCGGGCGTCTCGATCGCGACGAGGCTCCAGCCCGGCCCCGTCACCGCATCGCTCCCGGCCATGACCTGGTCCGGCGCATGCTCGGCATCGGCGGCGGCGTCGAGGCGGGTCGCCTCGCCTGCCGCGAGCTCGCGGAAAGGCCGGTGCGGCCCGCAGCCGACGATCGGAGCGCCCGTCGCCGCCTTCAGCGCCCGCGCGCCGGGCGAATGGTCGCGATGGGTGTGCGTGACGACGATATGGCTGACCGTCTCGCCGGACACCGCCGCCAGCAGCCCCGCCAGATGCGCCTTGTCCTCGGGCCCCGGATCGATGATCGCGACTTTGCCTCGCCCGACGATGTAGCTGCAGGTGCCGGTGAAGGTCATCGGCCCGCCATTTCCGGCGATCAGCCGCCGCACCAGCGGCGACAGTTGCACCACCTCGCCGGGAGGAGCCGTCGCGCTGCGGTCGAATTCGATCTCGTCGCTCATGCCTGTTTCCGCAGGGCCGCCGGGCAAGCCTGCGCGGGCCGCGCGGCTTGTGGGGCTTTGTCGCATTTTCTATAGACGGAAAAGCCGGCCGCGCAGCGCGGCCTTCGCAGACAGGACGACACGCCCATGGCGCAGATGCTTCCCCTCCAGGCTCCGACGCTGGCCCATGCGGCCCTTCCCGCCGTCTCCGGCCCGCGCGCCGCGCTCCTGCGCAACATCGCGCTCGCCGTCGCCGGCAGCCTGCTCCTCGTGCTGGCCGCCAAGATCAAGGTGCCGTTCTGGCCGGTGCCGATGACGCTGCAGACGCTCGTCGTCTTCGGGCTCGGCGCGGCCTATGGCTCGCGGCTCGGCGCCGCCACCGTCGCGCTCTACATCGCCTATGGCCTCGCCGGCCTGCCGGTCTTCACCAACACCCCGCCGGTCGCCGCCGGCCCGCTCTACCTCGTCGGCCCGACGGGCGGCTTCCTGGTCGGCTTCGTCGCCGCTGCCGCCATCGCCGGCTGGGCGGCCGTTCGCGGCGCCTCGCTGCCGCGCCTCATCGGCGGGCTCGTCGTCGCCGAAATGGTGATGATGGCGCTGGGCTTCGGCTGGCTGGCGCTGGGCGCGCAGATGGCCGCCGGCACCACCGGCATCGGCTTCGCCAAGGCCTTCGCCTACGGCGTGCAGCCCTTCATCCTCGGCGATCTGCTCAAGCTCGCGCTGGTCGCCTGCCTTGCCCGCGCCGGCTGGTCGGTCCTGCAGCGCCGCGGCTGAGCGCTCCGCAGCGACAAACGATCGAGGCCGGGCTCGCGCCCGGCCTTTTTCATGCCCGCTTGATTCGGGCGGCGGAGATCAACCCTGCGGCGTCGAACTCGTGCAGGTCTTCTGCTCCGGCCCCGTGAAGAACGGGCCGAGATTGCCGCATTTGTCGCAACCCGCGAGCAGGGTCGCGAGGCCGAGAATGCCGAGGAACTGGAAAGCGCGCTTCATGATCGATTCCGCTTGTCGTGGCCGACGATCCTAGAGCCATCGAACCCGCAAGACCACAACCCCGTCCGGCGAACGCGGCCGCCGTCAGGAGCCAGCGGGAACGGGCGGGAAACATCGCTGGCGAACCTTGGCGCCAAGCTGCTGAAAAGCCTGACTCTTGGCAGTCCCTTCCGGGAAAGCCTCGGTTTCGAGTGCGAGCGGCGGTAGCGGATAGAAAACTAGCTCGGTGAGTTTTGAATGATGATTTGCAATGGAACGATTTTTTAAGAATGACGTTCCAAATTGCGTCCACTCATGAACGTGCCTCTTGACGAGCGCTTGTTATTGGGCACATAAGCGATCATGAAAAAGGGGGCCGAAGCCCCCTTAGTCGTTGCTTTGAGGCTGGCACCTCTCAGCGGATGAAGAACCAAATCATAATCTGGCGACCGGTGCGCAGCAGCCCCGGAATGCAAGCGAAGAGGGTCTCTTTGTAGATCCTCCGCTTGGCCTCTGCTCGCCCTTTCGAGGCGAGTGTCGCGTTGTAATTGCGCAGCAAGCATTCTTCGAAGCCTGCTGCCTCGGATGGCCTGGGATAGGCCACCCGAGTAGCGACCCGCAGGAGGAGCGGCAAACTTGCCGGATCCTCCATAGGGGGACCATGATCGCTCATGGTATTCTCCTAGCGCCGTATCTTCATGAGCGAGTCCATACGCCGCGCGTCACGCATGGGCTGCTTCCAATTGGGAGTTGGCGATCTCTTCACCAAGTGTGAGGGCCAGGTTCCCAGTTGATGTGATCGAAAAGAGACGACGGGGCCTCCCTCCATTGTCAGCTGAAGAAGAACCGCTTGTTTTGATCAGCCCCTTCTTCTCCAAATCAAGAACCGTATTGTAAACAGTTGCTAGCCTGATCTCCTTTCCAGTCTCTTTTTCGATCATCGCTAGGATGTCGGCAGTGCAAATGCCCGACCGACCCCTCTTGACAGCCTCAAGGATTGCGATGTCCCGCCCATCAAGCGAGATTTTTGACGCCTTGTCGCTGCCGAACAGCTTCATAAGGCTCACGGTATACCTCTTACGTTACATTTCCTTTCGGGTTGCGTCGCATTGGTCCCTAGTGCGACGGAGGGTCCAATTCTAAGTCACTTCGGACCTCAGGCGGGGCTTCATCATGGTGACTCTCCTCTGGCAGGCTTTTCGTTTGCATAGGCCCGCGTTTAGAGTGGCCTGCCGTACGCCACACCAATTCACGGGCAAGCGTTATTTACACTAATCCGACAAAAACAGCAAGGGAGCCCGTTTGACGCATCGGCGCAGTCAGCTCGACGTAGGACTGAAACGAGTTCGGCCGCTCCCAGTTGATCGGGAATGCGCCGTCCCGCCGCCAGCGGGCATCCGGGTGCATGGCTGCAAACTGTCGGTATTTCTGTCGGTCAAAGAAAAAGGCCCCGAAGGGCCTGATCCGTAACATCTTCAAATATCACGGGAAATTTTGGTCGGAGTGGCAGGATTTGAACCTGCGACCCCCTCGTCCCGAACGAGGTGCTCTACCAGGCTGAGCCACACTCCGATCAACTGGTGGCGGGCTTATAGCCAGCGTCGCGGCGCGGCGCAACAGGCGCGGCGGCCTTGCGTGACGAATTATCCGCACGCCCTCTCCCAGCGGCCACCCGCGCGGGCATCGAGCTCCCGCCCAGCCCGGCACAGGAGGCGTCTCGCGACGATCTGGCCGGTTGCACGCGCCCCCGCCGCGTTCTAGAAGGCGCGGCACGTTGGGGCGTCGCCAAGCGGTAAGGCAGCGGTTTTTGGTACCGCCATGCGGAGGTTCGAATCCTCCCGCCCCAGCCAGCCTCCCGGTTGCTGACATGAGAGCTGATCGGATCGCCCGATCGACAGCTCATCGGTTGGGCCGCGGGCCGCTCCGGCACCGGTCGGCAGAAGATGGCGACGGCGCGGCCGAACATGAGTGTCGCTGCCTTTGATGGCTCAGTCCGGCGATCAGTGACCGGCCGTCACGCCCCTCTCCTCGCAGGTCGCTTCCGCCCCCCCTTCCGGGTCATGGCGGATCGCACCTGCGCCGACGGCGCTGAGTGGTCAATGTATCCAAAAACAGGCCAATATCCCCCGCGCGCCATCTCAGGCATGTGGTTTGCATACAATTCTCGTCATCCCTGTCGGGATTCGGAGAGGAGAGAGCTATGCAGACCCCCTTGCGGGATATCGTCGCCGTCCAGGCGCGGACATGGTCGGGCATCGAGCAGCCCAATGAGGCGGCCGGCATCATGGCCGATGCGCTGGCCGCGACCATCGCCGGATTCGAGGCCCTGCGCGGGCAGCTCGCCTTCGAGGACGAGCCCTCCAGTTTCGAGGCCGCGCTCCAGGCGACGAAGGAGCCGCAGCCATGAACGCCGCCGCGAAAAGCTCGCTCCTGCATCTCTCGCTGACCGACGCCGCCGATGCGCTGAAGGACGGCTCCGTCACGGCCCTGGAGCTCACCACCGTCGCGCTCGAGGCCTTCACCCGCGTCGACAAGGCGATCAATTCGGCGATCTGGCTGGAGGGCGCGGCCGCGCTCGAAGCCGCCGAGGCGCTCGACAAGAAGCGCAAATCCGGCGCGGCGCTCGGCCCGCTCCACGGGCTGCCGCTGGCCCATAAGGACATGTACTACAAGGCCGGCAAGCTCTCGACCTGCGGCTCGGCCATTCGCAAGGATTTCCGCCCGACCTACACCGCCACCGTCATGGAGCGGCTGGAGGAGGCCGGCTCGGTGACGCTCGGCGGCCTGAACATGGCCGAGTTCGCGCAGAACCCGACGGGCCACAACCAGCATTACGGCCATTGCCGCAATCCCTGGCACACCGACTACTGCACCGGCGGCTCCTCCTCCGGCTCGGGCGCGGCGGTGGCGGCGCGGCTGGTCTATGGCGCGCTCGGCTCCGACACCGGCGGCTCGATCCGGCTTCCGGCCGCGATCTGCGGCGTCACCGGCATCAAGGCGACGCAGACCCGCGTCTCGCGCCACGGCGTCATGCCACTCTCCTTCTCGGCCGACAATGTCGGTCCGCTGACGCAGACCGCCCGCGATGCGGCCCGCTTCCTCGGCGTGATCGCAGGCCATGATCCCAAGGACCCGACCTCGTCCGCCGAGCCGGTGCCGGACTACGAGGCGGCGCTGACCGGCGACATCCGCGGCATGCGTATCGGCGTCCCCACCAACTACTTCTTCGACGGCATCGACCCCGAGGTCCAGGCCGCCTTCGACGCCGTGGTCGCCGTGCTGCAGGCCCGCGGCGCCGTCATCGTCCCGGTGACGATCCCGCATATGGACGCGGTGGCGACCTATGGCGGCATCGTCTCGCGCGTCGAGGGCGGCACGATCCATGCCCAGTGGATGCGCGAGCGCCCGCAGGACTATGCCGTGCATCTGAGCGGCCGGCTCTATCCGTCGCAGGGCATTCCCGGCACCTATTATCTCGAGGCGCTGGCCCGGCGCGGGGCGATCCTGAAGGCGGTGGCAGCGGCGGTGTTCGGCGTCTGCGACGCCTTCATCACGCCGACGCTGCGCATGAAGGTGCCGACGCTGCTGGCGACCGACATCGATGCCGGCACGCCGGGCGCGATCGAGACCTTCCAGGACGTTTCGATCAACACGCGGCCGATCAACTATCTCGGCCTGCCCTCGGTCAGCGTGCCCTGCGGACTGGATTCCAACGGCCTGCCGATCGGCTTCCAGATCCAGGGCCGCCCCTTCGCCGAGGCGCGTGTGCTCAACATCGCCGACGCCTATCAGCGCGACACGGACTGGCACCGCCGCCTGCCGCCCAACGTCTCCTGAGATGGCGCAAGGATCTGTCGCCGACCCGGCGGCGGCAGATCACTCTCAGCGGATCGAGGGCCGCCGCTGTCCACCATCGACATGGATGTCGGCGGCATTGATCCCCGCTGCGCGCGGCGAGACCACGAAGGCGATCGCGTCGGCGATCTCCTGGACGGTGCTCAGCCGCTGCGCGGGAAAATCCTCCGCCTCGAACTTGGCGAAATCCTCCGGGCGCTCCGCCCGGATCCGCTCCCAGCCGCCGCCGGGGAAGAGCGTCGAGCCCGGCGACACCGCGTTGACGCGGATGCCGTGGGGCCCTAGCTCCCAGGCGAGCGAGCGCGCGGCATGGATCAGCCCGGCCTTGGCCGCGGCATATTGCGCGCCGCGCGCGGCCGGAGCGCGCCCCGAGATCGAGGCGACGAAGACGGCGTTGCCGATCTCGCTGCGGGCGAGCGCCGGCGTCGCCTCGCGCAGTGCCGCGATCGCATGGCCGACATTGAAGCGGAAGGTCTCCTCCCAGTCGGCGTCGCTGGCGCTGACCAGCTCGCGCTCGCCGAAGCTGCCGCCGGCATTGGCGATCAGGATGTCGAGACCGCCATAGGTCGCCACGGTCTCCGCCACCGCCCGCGCCGATTCGGCGGGGCTGCGGAAATCCGCCTGGATGGTCCGCACCTCGCCGCCGACCGCCCTGATCTCGGCTGCGGTTGCGGCGAGCGTGTCCGCCCCGCGCGCGGCGATGGCGAGGCGGGCGCCCTCGCCGGCGAGCAGCAATGCGGTGGCCTTGCCGATGCCGCGGCTGCCGCCGGTGATCAGCGCGATCCGTCCCTTCAGACCCAGATCCATCTCAGGCTGCCTTCGGCGAGAGAAGCTTTTTGGCGAGCATGCAGTGGATGCCCTTGGAGCCGTTCACCGTCTGCGTCACTCGCAGATCGGCGGCGATCGAGCACAGCGTATAGGCATCCTCGCGCGACAGCCCCGCCACCTCGCCGATCAGCACGATCATGTCGCGCAGCGCCATCTCGGCGCAGCGGTCGAGATCGGGGTCCATGCCCATGGTCAGGTAATGCGTCGGCGTCTCCGCCCGCGGATAGGCGAAGGTGAGGTCCTCGCGCAGGATGAAGGTGAAACGGCCCTGCAGCGCGGTCTCGATCGCGGTCACGCAGACTTCGCCGTCGCCCTGCGCGGCGTGGCCGTCGCCGCAAGAGAACAGCCCGCCGTCGACGAAGACCGGCAGGAAGATCGTCGCGCCCGCCACCATCTCCTTGTTGTCGAGATTGCCGCCGAAAGCGCGCGGCACGATCGAGGTCACGCGGCCCCAGGCCGGCGGCGGCGCCGTGCCCATCACCCCGAAGAAGGGCGCGAGCTCGAGCTCCAGCCCCCAGGGCAGCTTGGCGACCTTGGCGTTGAGGTCGAGCGGGATGTGCAGCAGCCGCGTCGCGTGGAAATCGCTCTGCAGCGTGCCGGCGAGCGGACGGATGACATTGTAGCCCCAGTCCTGCCGGAGCTGGATGTCCTCGATCCGCACCTCCAGCACATGGCCGGGCTTAGCACCCTCGACGGCGATCGGCCCGGTCAGGATATGGCCCGGCAGGGTCTTCTCGGCATGGGCATGGACATCGGCGATCTCGGGCGGGGTGGAAAAGCCGCTGCCCGGCTTGGGATGGACTTCCGGAGCACCGGTCACCGTATCGACCGTGACCGTGTCGCCGCTAGCGATCACCAGCTTCGGCTTCAGCGCCGCGTCGAAGAAGCCCCAATGGCAGGTCGCGCCGCTGGCTTTCAGGTGGTGATGGGTCATGGCAGGCGTCCGGTTCGAGGGTGGAGATCGTCAGGGAGGCGGATTGTCGGGCAGCGGCGCGGCGGCGAGGCGCCGCGCGCCGGCATTGTGGCGCATCGTGTAGATCGTGCCGCCGGCGACCAGCGCAGCGCCGACGATGGTGACGAGGTTGGGCAATTCGGCGAAGACGAGATAGCCGCTCAGGGTCGCCAGCAGCAGGCGGACGAAGTCGAGCGGCGCCAGCGCCGAGGCCTCGCCCATCTGGTAGGCGCGGGTGACGAGCCATTGCCCGGCCGTGCCGACCACGCCGATGCCGATCATCAGCGCCCATTCGGTCGGCGTCGGCGGCGTCCACAGGAAGACGGCTGGTGCACCGAGTGCGATCAGCACCACCGCGCCCTGCCAGAACAGGATCGTCTCCGTCCGCTCGGACTGGCCGAGTACGCGCACCGAAATGGTGATGCCGGCCCCGAACAGCGCGCCGAGGATGGCGAGCAGCGCATAGCCGTTCATCGCCTCGCCGCCTGGCCGCAGCATGACGAAGACCCCGGCGAAGCCGATCGCCAGCGCAATCCAGCGCCGCCGATCGACCACCTCGCGCAGGATCAGGATGGCGAGCAGCGTCACGAACAGCACCTGCGCGAAGCCCAGCGCCGTCGCCTCCGCCATCGGCAGATGGATCAGCGCCGTGAAGCCGCAGAGCATGGCCCCGAGCGAGAACATCCCCCGCAGGAGCTGCAGCCCGGGCCGGCTGGTCTGCATGATCCGCGGCAAAGCGCGCCCGACCACGAACGCTAGAATAAGCGTCATCACCAATTGCCGGACGATCAGGATCTGCGGCAGCGGGATGCGCCCGCCGGCCAGCTTGATCAGCGTCATCATCACCGCAAAGGCGGTGAAGGCGGCGATCATCAAGAGCGAGCCGCGCAGATTGGGCGTCGCCGCCCGCCACCAGCCCCGCGCCCGCACCAAGGGCGTTGGCCGCGCCGCGGGCAGGGCGTTGGCGGCCGCCGGGAGGGCGGTCGCAGCAAGGATCGAGGCGGCTGCCGCGAGGTTGTCCGCCGAGACCTCGACAGCAAACGGCACCGCGACGGGCTCCCGTGGCACCTCGTCGGGCATTAGGACGATGGCGCGCGCCCCGGCATCATCCTCGCTCATGGGTCACCGGGCGCGGCCCTCGGCGCACCGGCGCCTCATGCCGCCTGCCTGAGCGCGGCTGTCGCCGGCCGCAGCCCCGTCAGGGCCAGCGCCGTCTCGATCTGCGCCCCGATGCGCAGAACCGTAGGCTCGTCGAAGGGCCGCCCGACGATCTGTACCGACAGCGGCAGGCCAGACGCGGAGAACCCGGCCGGCATCGACATCGCCGGGTTGCCGGTGACGTTGAACGGCATGGTCTGGATCGGCCAGTTCGGCGGGAGGGCGTCGGACATGCTGTCGAAGCGCGCCGCCGGCGCCAGCGCCGAGGCGCAGAGGATCGCGTCATACCGCTTGAGCAGCTGGTGGTTGACCGCGACCGCCAGTTCCCGGCGCAGGCGATAGGCTTGGGTCAGGTCGGCGGCACTGAGCGTCGCCCCCAGGATCATCCGGGTGAAGGTCAGACGGCCGAAATCGAGCGGCCGCTCGCGGTAATCCTTCTCATGGATGGCGAAAGCCTCCGAGAACATGATCACCCGCCCGACCGCGTTGAACAGCTCGTAATCGGGGATCGTCACCTCCTCGACGATCGCGCCGGCCTTGGCCAGCAGGGCGGCGGCGTTGTCGATCGCCGCGACGACCTCGGGCGAGACGCCTTCGGCCTGTGCGAAGAAGTGGCGCGGCAGTGCGATCTTCAGCCCGCTCACATCGCCGCCCAGCCCGCTGCGGAAGTCGGGGGCGGGCACGTCGGCGCTGGCGGGATCGAGCGGATCGTGGCCCGAAATGACCTCCATGGTGATCGCGGCGTCCTCGACCGTCCAGCTCAGCGGGCCGCAATGGTCGAGCGTGTAGGAGAGCGGAAAGACGCCGCGCCGCGACACCAGCCCATAGGTGGGTTTGAGCCCGACCGTACCGCAATAGGCGGCCGGCCCGCGAATCGAGCCGCCGGTGTCGGACCCCATCGCCATGCGGCAAAAGCCCGCCGCAACCGCGGCGCCCGATCCGGAGGACGAGCCGCCGGGAATGTGCTCGGGGTTCCAGGGGTTGCGGGCCGGGGGAAACGGCAGGTCGAAGCTCGGGCCGCCCAGCGCGAATTCATGCGTCGAGAGCTTGCCGAGCAGAACCCCTCCCCCCGCCTTGAGCTTAGCCGCCACGACGGAGTCGGCGGCGGGCACATTGTCGACCAGCAGCTTGGAGTGGCAGGTCGTGCGAATGCCGGCCGTGTCGTAGATGTCCTTCAGCGCATAAGGCACGCCCTGCATGGGGCCGGCATCCGTGCCCGCCTTGAAGGCGGCGTCGGCCGCTGCGGCATCGGCAAGGGCGCGTTCGGCGGTCACAGTGATGAAGCTGTTGAGCGCGCCATCCAGCGCAGCGATCCGAGCCAGCGCGTCCTGGGCGAGTGCGGTCGCGGTCACCTGGCCCGTACGCAGGGCGGCGCCGGCCTCGGCGATGGAGAGCTCGTGCAGAGGCTTCGTCATGGCTGCGGACATGTCAGACCCCCTTCATCAGGGTGACGAGGGAGAAAATGTTTGAGGGCTCGGCGGCGGCCGTGCGCGGCTGGCGCAGTAGCGCGCACATGCGCTTGAGATCGCCATAGCCAGCCAGGACGGCGTCCATCCGGTCCGCCGGAACCGTTACCTCGGCGCGCCGCAGCAGCACCTCCAGTTCGAGCTTCAGATCGACCATGCTCGTTTCGCTCATCGCCCTGTCCCCTGGTCCGCTTTTGCCGGCCCCGCCGATGCAACCGCCATGCCATGCCCGCTTCATTGTATCCAATAACGCTTGGCGTTTAGCGTGCGGGTCAAGACAAATCCCCGGCCGGCCTGCAGGCTTCAATCGACCGAGGCATGCACGGGCGCAATAAAGCAGCAGAACTGTCTTGCTTGACGAGCGCGAAAGCCGCTCATCTGACGCTGAGGCTCACGCCAGCGCGAAGCGTCCATTTTAGCGGCAGCGCTGCATTGAATACAATCAGCCCGTTTTGGCACAGGGCTTGCTGCGGCGGCGGGGCTATCGTCGGCGCGGTCCGAAGCGGGGCCGCGCCGTCGCGACCCGCATCCCGTCGATCAGGAGCATCCCATGCACACCATCGCGATCCCGGATTACGTTCTCCAGCGCGTCGTCGAGCGGCGCGGCAAGGTCCGTCTGTTCAAGACGCTCGATCCGGCGCGCACGGCGCTGATCGTGGTCGATCTCCAGAACGGCTTCATGGCGCCGGGCCAGCCGGCCGAGATTCCCTATGCGCGCGAGATCGTGCCCAACGTCAACCGGATCGGGCAGGCGCTGAGGGCCGCCGGCGGCCTCGTCGTCTACATCCAGAACACGATCACCGAAGAAACGCAGGCGCAGTGGTGCGTCTGGTTCGACAACTTCACCAAGGGCGAGTTCAAGCAGCGCATGGTCGCCGCCTTCGCGCGCGGTAGCTTCGGCCATGCGATCTATCCGGAGCTGGAAATCCTCCCAGGCGACTGGACGGTCGAGAAGCAGCGCTTCGGTGCCTTCGTCGAGGGCTCGTCGACGCTCCATGCGCAATTGCAGGAGCAGGGCATCGACACGCTCATCATCGTCGGCACCGCCACGAATGTCTGCTGCGAGTCGACCGCGCGCGACGCGATGATGATGAACTACAAGGTCGTCTTCGTCTCCGACGCCAATGCCTGCCGCACGGACGAGGAGCACAACGCGACGCTCGGCAACATCCTGGCACTCTTCGGCGACGTCCAGTCGACCGACGAGGTTATCGCCGCGATCGGCGCCGGCGCAGCCGTCCTGCAGGCCGCGGAATAGGCGGCGCCGCCGGCCGTGGCGCGGTACGAGGGGCACAATATTGTGCAGCGCAGCAGATCGGGGCCTGCGCAATCACCATATCGCCGCCTCGGCCGGCGAGCGTGGCATAATTGTGTGCAATACGCAGCGGGCACCACGCTGATGCTCCACCGCCGGCATGCGGCCATTGCCCCTCTTTCATCCAAAAACACTGTCGCCATGGCGCAATCTGGACCGACGGGATCGACCGTCATCATTTCCGCTGCCGGGCACCCAGCAAGACCCGATCAGGATTGGACACAATCGAGCCGGCTTGGCACGGCCTTTGCAAAAATCCCGGACGCCGCCGCACACGACCTCACTTGCATCCCGGAGGGAGCCCGCATGCCTCACCAATGTCAGATGTTTCGGAAAAGCGCCGCGCGCCTCGCGGCCGGTTTGTCGTTTGCGATCGTAGCGGCCTTCACGGCTGCCGCGCCGGCCCAGGCCCAGACGACGCTGCGCGTCGCGATGACCGCCGGCGATATTCCGGATGTGACGGGGCAGCCTGATCAGGGCTTCGAGGGCTACCGCTTCGTCGGCTACACCCTCTATGACTCCCTCATTCTCTGGGATCTCTCCCGCTCCGACGTCGAGGCCTCGCTGACGCCGGGCCTCGCCACGAAATGGGAGATCGATCCGAAGGACAGCAAGCGCTGGATCTTCACCCTGCGCAAGGATGTGAAGTTCCATGACGGGTCGGACTTCAACGCCGACGTCGTGCTCTGGAACATCGCGCGCCTGACCGACGAGAAGGTCCCGCATTTCAACGCCAAGCAGTTCGCGGCGATGCGCACCCGCACCGTCAACATCGACCGCGCCGAGAAGATCGACGACCACAGCGTCGCGATCATCACCAAGGAGCCGGATTCGCTGTTCTACATCCAGATGAGCTTCTGGATGATGATCTCGAAGGCCCAATTCGAGAAGGCGGGCTCCTACGAGAAATACGCCCAGATGCCCTCGGGCACCGGGCCCTACCGTTTCGCCGGGATCGTTCCGCGCGAGCGCCTGGAACTGACCCGCAACGAGACCTATTGGAACCCCAAGCGCATTCCCAAGCATGACCGGCTGGTGCTGCAGCCGATGCCGGAGGCGACGACGCGCGCCGCCGCGCTCCTCTCCGGCCAGGTCGACTTCATCGAGGCGCCCTCTCCGGACACGATCGCGAGGCTGAAATCCTCGGGGATGCAGGTCATCACCCTGCCTTACCCCCATAACTGGCACTACCAGTTCAACTTCGTCGACGGCCCCTTCAAGGACAAGCGCGTGCGCCAGGCGGCGAACTACGCGATGAACCGCGGCGAAATGGTCGAGATGCTCAACGGCCTCGCCCAGGAAGGCTATGGCACCGTGCCGCCGAGCTCGCCCTATTTCGGCAAGCCGGTCCTCTACAAGCTCGACCAGAAGAAGGCGACCGCGCTGCTCAAGGAGGCCAAGTGCTTCCCCTGCGAGGTCACGCTCGCGATCTCGACCTCCGGCTCGGGCCAGATGCAGCCGCTGCCGATGAACGAGCTGGTCAAGTCGCAGCTCGAGGCGGTGGGCTTCAAGGTCAAGCTCGAGGTGATGGACTGGAACGCGCTGCTCGACGTCACCTTCAAGGGCCGCGAAAAGTTCCCCGCCTATCACGCCGTCAATGTCAGCCGCGCCACGCAGGATCCCTTCTCCGGCATCTTCCGCTTCGCCATGCGCAAGCAGTGGGCGCCGGCCGGCGGCAACTGGGGCCATTACGAGAACCCCGAGATCGAGAAGCTGATCACGGAGATCTACAACACCTTCGAGCAGACGAAGCGCGACGCGATGATCACCCGGGTCCACGAGATCATGAACGAGGACGCCGCCATGCTCTTCGTCACCCATGACCTGAATCCGCGGGCGCTCTCGCCCAAGGTGAAGGGCTTCGTCCAGGCCCAGAGCTGGTTCCAGGACCTGACGCCGATCACCGTCGGCACCACGAACTGACGCGGCCCCGCCTTCGGGATGCCGCCCGTCGCGGCCGCATCCCCCTCAAAGCCCAAAGCGATCCAGGACCCGAGCCGACCGAAGGAGACCTCCATGTGGCACTATATCGCCCGTCGCATCGTCTACGCGATCCCGATCGCCATCGGCGTTACGGTCTTCTGCTTCGCGCTGGTCTTCCTGGCGCCGGGCAACCCCGTCCAGATGCTGCTCCCGGCCGATGCGAGCCAGGAGGTCGTCGATCTCATCATGAAGACCTACGGCTTCGACCGGCCACTGCCCGTCCAGTACTGGACCTGGCTGACACGGGCCGTCGTCGGCGATCTCGGGGTCTCGATCCAGTCCAACCGGCCGGTGATCGACGAGGTATTGCGGGCGCTGGGCAACACCGTCTTCCTGTCGCTCGGCGCGGTGGCGCTCGCGTTCACCATCGCCTTCGTACTGGGCACGTTGGCGGCCTATTACCGGGGCAGTGCGACCGACCGCAGCGTCACCGCCCTGTCGATCGTCGGCGTCTCGATCCCGAACTACTGGCTCGGCATCGTGCTGGTCATCATCTTCGCTGTCGAGCTGAACTGGCTGCCGGCGACCGGCATGGGCCCGCGCGGCTCGGAGACGTTCAACCTCTTCGAATGGTCCCATTTCAAGCATGTGATCCTGCCGATCGTCACGCTCTGCATGGTGCCGGTCGGGATGATCACCCGCACCACGCGCTCGGCCGTGTCCGAGGTGCTGGGCAACGACTTCGTCAACACGCTGCGCGCCAAGGGCCTCGGCGAACTCGCAGTGATCCGGCACGCGCTCAAGAACGCCATGCCCCAGATCCTGGCCGTGATGGGGCTGCAGTTCGGCTACCTGATGGGCGGCTCGATCCTGGTCGAGACGATCTTCAACTGGCCGGGCACGGGCTTCCTGCTGAACAAGGCGATCCTGACGCGCGACATCCCGGTCCTGCAGGGCACGATCCTGGTCCTCGCCCTCGTCTTCGTCTTCACCAACCTCGTCGTCGACCTGTTCCAGACCGCGGTCGACCCGCGCATCAAGCGTTCCTGAGGAGTCGGCCATGACCGATTTCACCACGGCGACACGCCTCCTCGCGGCGGAAGAAGAGGCCCCGGCCACCAAGGTCCGCGGCTACTGGCAGAATGTCGGTTACCGCCTGCGCTACGACTACGTCACGCTCGCCTTCGCGCTGGTCATCGTCCTGATCGTCGCGATGGCGGTGTTCGCGCCCTGGATCGCCCCGAAAGATCCCTACAAGACCTCGATGGCGTTCCGGCTGCGCCCGGTCGGCTTCCGCGACTTCCATCTCGGCACCGACGAACTCGGCCGCGACATCCTCTCCCGCCTGATCCATGGCGGGCGCATGTCGCTGCTGATGGGCGTGGTGCCGGTGGTGTTCGCGACGCTGATCGGCGGCTTCCTCGGCGTGCTCGCCGGCTTCATCGGCGGCAAGCTGAACATGGCGATCATGAGGACCATGGACGTCTTCTACGCCTTCCCCTCGATCCTGCTGGCGGTCGCGATTTCCGGCGCCATGGGCGGCGGCATGGCCAATGGCATGGTCGCCCTGACGCTGGTCTTCATCCCGCCGCTCTGCCGCATCGCCGAGACGGCGACCACCCAGGTCCGCGGGCTCGATTTCGTCGAGGCGGCGCGGGCCTCCGGCGGCTCGACCGGCTCGATCATCGCCACGCATATCCTCGGCAACGTGCTCGGGCCGATCTTCATCTACGCCTCGGGCCTGGTCTCGGTCTCGATCCTGATCGCTTCCGGCCTCTCCTTCCTCGGCCTCGGCGTCGAGCCGCCGCATCCCGACTGGGGCCTGATGCTCTCAACCCTGCGCCAGTCGATCTACGTCAACCCGATCGTCTGCGCGCTGCCGGGTGTGATGATCTTCGTCACCTCACTCGCCTTCAACATGGTCAGCGACGGGCTGCGCCAGGCGATGGACGTCAGACTGTGAAAGGGCCCGCCATGTCCATGACACCCACGTCCATGACACCCACCTCGATGACACCCGCGTCCACGACACCCGCGCCGACCACCCGTACGCCGCAGCTCTCTTCGGTCCCGGAGGGGGACATCCGCGACCGTGGCGGCCCCTCTCAGCCGATGCTGATCGTCTCCGACCTGAAGAAGCATTTCGCGATCAAGGGCGGGATGCTGAACCGCACCCAGGGGCATGTCCGGGCCGTCGACGGCGTCTCCTTCAGCGTGCTCAAGGGCGAGACGCTCGGCGTCGTCGGCGAGTCCGGCTGCGGCAAGTCCACTTTGGCGCGGCTCTTGATGCACCTCATTCCCTATGACGCGGGTGAGGTGCTGTTCGACGGCGAGTCGATCGGCGGCGTGCGCGGCCTCACCATGAAGGAGTTCCGGCGCGCCATGCAGATGGTGTTCCAGGACAGCTACTCCTCGCTCAACCCGCGCCTGCCGGTCGAGGAATCGATCGCCTATGGCCCGCGGGTCCATGGCATGCCGGCCGCCAGGGCCAAGGAGATCGCCCGCGAACTCCTCGCCAAGGTCGGCCTGAAGCCTGATCTCTTCGCCCAGCGCTATCCGCACGAACTCTCCGGCGGCCAGAAGCAGCGCGTCAACATCGCTCGGGCACTGGCGCTGGAGCCGCGGCTCCTGATCCTGGACGAGGCAGTCTCGGCGCTCGACAAATCGGTCGAGGCCCAGGTCCTGAACCTGCTGCGCCAGCTCAAGCGCCACTTCAACCTCACCTATGTCTTCATCAGTCACGATCTCGACGTGGTGCAGTACATTTCCGATCGCGTGCTGGTGATGTATCTCGGCGAGATCGTCGAGATCGGCCCGGTGGATGCGATCTACGAGCATCCCAAGCACCCCTACACCCGCGCGCTGCTGGCATCGCGGCTGTCCTTCGATCCCGCCGAGCGCGTCCACGAGGCGCCGCTGACCGGCGATCCGCCCAACCCGATCAACCCGCCCTCCGGCTGCCGCTTTCGAACCCGTTGCCCGATGGCGGAAGGCGTCTGCGCGGAAACCTCGCCCCGGCTCGAAGGCGCCGTTGCGGCCGACATCCATGTCGCCGCCTGCCACGTCCAGAACCCGGGCTCCGGCCACAGCCTCGCCGGCAAGGCGCCTGTGCTGGTCGCCAGGCCGAAAGCCGGCGCCGCACCGCTCGCCGCCACTGCGTGAGGATGATCCGATGACGACAGCCACCGCACCATCCACGGTTCCCGGCCCCGTCGCTCTCGCCGCGGTAAGGCCGCTGGTCGAGGTCGAGGATCTCTCGGTCAAATTCGTCAGCCGGGAAGCGACCGTCGCCGCCGTGAACGGCGTCTCCTTCTCGATCCAGCCGGGCGAGGTGCTCTGCATCATCGGTGAGTCCGGCTCCGGCAAATCCGTGACGATGCGCGCTCTGATGCGGCTCCTGCCCAAGGGCCGGGCCAGGATCGGCGGCAAGATGCGCGTCGGCGAGCACGACATCATGGCGCTCAGCGACAAGGAGCTTACGCAGATCCGCGGCTCGACCATCTCGATGATCTTCCAAGAGCCGATGACGGCGCTCGACCCCGTCTACACGATCGGCCACCAGATCGCCGAGACGGTGGTCAAGCACGAGGGCTGCTCCTACGCCGACGGGCTGAAGCGCGGGCTGGAGCTGCTCGAATTCGTCAAGGTGCCTTCGCCGGAGCGGCGCCTGAAGGCCTATCCGCACGAGCTCTCCGGCGGCCTGCGCCAGCGCGCCATGATCGCCATGGCGCTGTCCTGCCGGCCGCAGCTCCTTCTGGCCGACGAGCCGACGACCGCGCTCGACGCCACCGTGCAGATCCAGGTGCTGGTGCTGCTGCGCAAGCTCCAGCGCGACATGGGCATGAGCGTGATCTTCGTCACCCATGATCTCGGCGTCGCCGCCCAGATCGCCGACCGGGTCGCGGTGATGTATGCCGGCCGCGTCGTCGAATCCGGCCCGGTGCGCGACGTGCTGATGAACCCGCAGCACCCCTATACCCGCGGCATGCTCGCCTCCTCCGTCCATGGCAGCGCGCGCGGCGTCGACATCGAGGCGATCCCCGGCTCGCCGCCCGACATGCGCCGCCTGCCGCCGGGCTGCGCCTTCGCGCCGCGCTGCAAATTCGCCGACGAGGGCTGCCGTGCGGCGAGCCCGCCGGAAACCGTGCCCGCGCCCGACCGCACCGTCTGCTGCTTCAAGGTCGGCTCGCCCGCCTTGTCCTCCTGAAACCCAGCACGAAAGAGCCCGCCATGCACAAGGTCGAGATTCCCGCCTATGTCACCGAGCATGTCGTCGCCCGTCGCGGCGTCGAGCATGTCTATGCCGATCTCGATCCCGCCCGCACGGCGCTGATCGTCGTTGATCTCCAGAACGGCTTCATGATGCCGGGCGTCGCCCATGCCCTCTGCGACACCGCCCGCGAGATCGTCCCCAACGTCAACCTGATCGCCGACGCCGTGCGCCGCACCGGCGGCAAGGTGTTCTGGATCAAGAACACCCATGACGAGGGCTGCCTGACCTCCTGGTCGCATTTCCATCAGGATCTGACGCGGCCGGAGCGGCGCGCCGCGCGGGTCGAATCCATGTCGGAAGGCAAGCTCGGCCACGAACTCTGGGCCGATCTCGAGGTCGCTCCGGAGGACGAAATCGTCCAGAAGACGCGCTTCAGCGCCTTCATCCAGGGCTCGTCGGATCTTGAGGCGAGGCTGCGCGCGCAGGGCTACGATACCCTGATTATCACCGGCACCGTCACCAATGTCTGCTGCGAATCGACCGCCCGCGACGCCATGATGCTGAACTTCAGGACGATCATGGTGACCGACGGCAATGCCGCCAATTCCGATGCCGAGCACAACGCCTCGCTGATCGCCTTCTACCTCACCTTCGGCGACATCATGGACACGCAGATGCTGATCGGCTGTCTGGAAAAGAACGCCCGCTTCCGCGAGGCGGCCGAATAACCCGGCGCGCGCGCCCGACACACTGAGAGAGACATGCCTGTTCTGCCCAAGGTCGCGGTCATTGGGACCGGCGGCACGATCTGTTCCATCGGCACCGGCCCCTTCGACATCCTCGACTATGGCGCCAATGAAACGATGCTCCATGCCGACGCGTTGGTGGCGATGTTTCCCGACGTCGCCCAGCTCGCCGAGATCATCCCCGTTCCATTCAAGGCAGTGCCGAGCCCCAACATCTTCTTCGAGGACTGGAAGGCGATCGTCCTGACCTGCGACCGGCTGGTCGCGGAGCATCCCGACCTCGCCGGCATCGTCATCCTGCACGGAACAGCCTCGCTGGAGGAGACGGCCTATTTCCTCAGCCTGACGGTGAAGGTGTCAGTGCCGGTCGTGGTCGTCGGCTCGCAGCGCCCGGCCAGCGCGCTCTCGACCGATGCGGGGATGAACCTCGCCAATGCGCTCCGCACCGCGGCCTGCCCGCAGGCGCGCGGTCTCGGCGTTCTTGTCCTGCTGAACGACGAGATCCACGCCGCCCGCGACGTGACCAAGACCTCGACCTTCAGGCTGCAGACCTTCCGCTCGCCCGATTTCGGCGTGCTCGGTCATGCCGATGGCGATGCCGTGGTGTTCTACCGGAAGCCGCTCCGGAAGGCGGGGCCCGACACGGAGTTCGACATCCGCAGCCTCGACGCCCTGCCGCGCGTCGACATCGTGCTGGCCTATACCGGCTCGGACGGCACGGCGGCGCGCGCCTTCGTTGCGGCCGGCGCCAAGGGCATCATCTCCGCCGGTTTCGCACCGGGCTTCGCCGGCCCTGCCGATTTCGAGGTGCTAAAGGAGGCCGTGGCAGCTGGCATCGTGGTGATGCAGTCGACCCGCGCCGGCTCGGGTCGCACTTTCAAGGGCAAGCGCCTGCGGGATGCCGGCTTCCTGATCACCGACAATCTCACGCCGCAGAAAGCGCGGCTGCTGCTCGCGCTGGCGCTGACGGTCAGCGCCGATCCGTCCGAGATCGAACGCATCTTCCTGACCTATTGACGATGACCGTGATCCTGAACGCGCCGGCCGGGGAGGAGCGCGACGCGCGACGCGGCGTCGTGATGATGCTGATCGGGCTGGCGCTGTTCTCGATCCTGAACGGCGTCGTCAAGGCGCTGGCGGAGAGTTTCGCGGTCAACCAGATCGTCTTCTTCCGCAACGGCTTCGCGCTCGTCACCCTGTTGCTGATGGCCCGCGGGCTCGGAGGCCTCGCCGCTCTGAAGGTCCATAACCGCTCCGGCATGGCGCTACAGGCGGTGCAGTTCACGGCCGTGCTGCTCTTCATCTTCGTGGCCTATCGCCACATGCCGCTCGCCGACGCGACCGCGATCTCCTTCCTGCAGCCGGTCCTGGTGCTGCTGCTCTCGGCACCGCTGCTGGGCGAGAAGGTGACGCGGCTGGGCTGGCTCGCCCTGCTGCTCGGGCTCGGCGGCGTGCTGCTGATGGTCAAGCCGAGCGGCGGCGGCAGCCTGTTCGGGCTGACCATGTCGGTCATCGGCACGGTCTTCAGCGCGCTCTCGCTGATCCAGCAGCGCAGCCTCTCGCGCAACGAGACCTCGCTGTCGATCGCCTTCTGGACGCTGGCCGGCTCGGCGCTGCTCGTCCTGCCGAGCCTGCCCTTCAATTGGGTCCAGCCGACACCCGCGCAATGGGCTCTGCTGATCGGCAACGGCCTGGCCTCGGGCGCCTGCCAGTACCTTACCACGCGGGCGCTCTTTCATGCGCCCGTGGCGACGATCGCGCCCCTCTCCTACACCAAGATGCTCTGGGCCCTGATCGTCGGCTTCGTCTGGTTCGGCGACGTGCCGACCCTGCTCGTTCTCGCCGGCTCGGCGATCGTCATTGCCGCGAGCGCGCTGGTCTATCTGGCACCCAAGCCGGTGCCCGCCCCGGTTCGGCTCGAAGAAGCGCCATGACCCGTCTGACATCACCCGTCGCGGCCTGGATCCTCGATGTCCGGGCCGGCTTGGCCGCCATGCAGCCGGCCCGCTTCCCCTACCCCCGCTTCGCCCTGGCCCTCGCGCTTGGCGTCGCAGGCGGCCTGCTGTTCCAACGCCTGTCGCTGCCGCTGCCCTGGATGATGGGCCCGATGGTATTCTGCACGCTGGCGGCGTCGCTGCGTGCACCGGTCGCCGCGCCGCCGGTCATCCGCCCGCCCATGACCATGGTGATCGGCGTCATGCTCGGCGCGGCCTTCAGCCCCGATCTCGTCGCCCGCATTCCGCAATGGTGGCCGGCGACGCTCGGGCTCGTCGCCTTCATCGCGCTCTGCGGCGGCTCGGTGGTCTGGTATTTCCGTACAGTGGGGGGCTATGACCGCGCCACCGCCTATTTCGCCGGCATGCCGGGCGGCCTGGTCGAGATGATCAGCATTGGCGAGGAGCGCGGCGGCGACGGCCAGGTCATTGCACTGGTCCATTCGGTCCGCATCCTGCTCATCGTCATGACGCTGCCCTTCGCCATCCAGTGGCTCGAGGGCGTTTCGCTGAACCGCATCGCGGGCGCCGTCTCCGTCTTCTCCACGCCGGCGACGGCGCAGCTCTGGCTGCTCGGCTGCGGGATGGCCGGCTGCCTCCTCGGCCATTGGCTGAACCTGCCCGCCAAATACCTGCTCGGGCCGATGCTGTTCAGCGCCGCCATCCATCTTGCGGGCTGGAGCGACTTCAAGCCGCCCTTCGAGATCGTCAACGCCGCCCAGTTGATCCTCGGCGTCGTGATCGGCTGCCGCTTCGCCGGCACGGCGCCGCGCATCGTCGGGCGCATCATCCTGCTCTCGGTGGGGTCGACCGCGATCCTGCTGTTCTGGACCGGCGCCTGTGCCGCCCTCGTCTCCTGGCTCACCGGCTTCCGCGCGATCACGCTGATCCTGGCCTACTCCCCGGGCGGGCTCGCCGAGATGAGCCTGATCGCGCTCGCCGTCCATGCGGAGGTCGCCTTCGTCGCCGCGCACCACATCATTCGCATCTTCGTCGTGATGGTGGCCGCCGCGCCCGTCTATGCGGTGATCGCCCGCCTGGAGCGTATCCGACCCGGAACGGGCGCCGCGCGCGGGATGCCGGCCGAGTGACGCTCGATTGGTTGCATACAATCGAGCTCAGCAGCGCTCATCATGCACACTTTCTCGTCAACAGAGCCACATTAGCGTTGACGCAGCGACATTCAGCTCCTAACTGCCTGCCGACTGTACACGATCGAGACGATTCTGCCGCACGCATGATCATCCTCGATGCGCGCGCAGAGCTGCCTTGACATCCGCCTTACCGACAGGACGACACATCATGGCGACACGCGGCCTCTCGGTCACCAACAAGCTCAGGGAAGCCGTGCTCGGCGGCGACTATGCCGGCGGCACGCGCCTCAACGAGGTCGATCTCGCCGACGCGCTCGCTGTGTCGCGCACGCCGATCCGGGCCGCGCTGTCGACCCTCGCAGCCGAGGGCCTGCTCGAATACCGCCCCAACAGCGGCTACGCGGTGAAGAGTTTCGCCGCCAAGGACATCGAGGGCATCTATGTCGTGCGGGCCAATCTCGAGGGTCTCTGCGCGCGGCTGGTGGCGCAGCAGGGCCTGTCGGACGTTCACCGCGGCCTCCTGCACAAGGTGCTGGCGGAGAGCGAAGAGCTGCAGAATGTTGAGAGCTGGACCGACGAGGTTTCAGATCTCTGGCGCGATCTCAACGACCGCTTCCACAACACGTTGATCGAGGCCTCCGGCAACTCGCATCTTGCGATGATGCTGCGCAAATCCCGCGCCATTCCGCTGCTCAACCAGCTCAAGTTCCGCTGGTTCGACATGGGCACTTTGGCCCGTGCCCATGATGACCACAGCCAGATCTTCGCCGCCATCACGGGTGGGCAGGTCGTGCGGGCCGAGAGCCTCGCCGAAGAGCATGTCTATCGCTCCGGCCAGCGCATCATCGAGCATTGGCGCAAGATGGATACGCGCAAGCCGGCCGTCGCCACCAAGGCCCGCGCCGCCTGATCTGCGAGCCCGCTGCCGCGGCACGGCCCGAAGGCCGCGCCGCGCCGGGGCCGCCTCAGGCGGCTTTTGCCAGGCCGAGCATGGCCGGGCGCCTGTGCCGCCAGGGCGTGGCCTGTTCGAAGGCATGCGCCGCCTGCAGCAGCACCGCCTCGCCGAAGGGCCGGGCCGCGAGCTGGATCGCGACCGGCAGGCCATTCGGGCCGAAGCCCGAGGGCACGCAGATCGCCGGCATCCCGGTCAGGTTGAAGGCCATGGTGAAGTTCGGCTTGTCGAGATTGTCCCAGCGCGGCACCTGGTCGATCGGCGGCGCCTCGTCGGGATTGCCGGCCGTCAGCACCACATCGACGCCGGCCATCGCCGCCGCCATTTCCGTGATCAGCTCGCGCCGGCGCCGCAGCGCCTGAACATAGTCCATGCCGGTGCAGAGCGCGGCGAAGACCAGGCGGTCGCGATAGCGCTGCCCGAACTTCTCGGGATTCTTCAGCATCATCCGCTCATAGGCGGCCCCGCGCTCGATGGTCGAGATGAAGAAGCCGGCGGCCGTGTATTCCTGCATGGCCGAGAGCTTGATCTCGACGATCTCCGCGCCGAGGCTCTCATAGGTCGAAAGCGCCGCGTCGATGCCGGCCTTGACCGCAGGCGCCACCGGCCTGTCGGTCTCGTGCCAGCGGCTGAGCACACCGACTTTCAGCCCCTTCGCCCCCTTGCCGAGCCCGGCGGTGTAGTCGGGCACCGGCCTGTTCGCGCTGGCGGGGTCGGCGGGGTCATGGCCCGCGAGTGCCTGCAGCATCAGCGCGCAATCCTCCGTCGTCCAGGCCATCGGGCCGATATGGTCGAGCGAATAGGCCGCTGGCGCGACGCCGGCGCGGCTGACAAGCCCATAGGTCGGCTTCAGGCCGACGATGCCGCAGAGCGCCGCAGGGCCGCGGATCGAGCCGCCGGTGTCGGTGCCGAGCCCGCCGAGCACGAGCCCGGCCGCAACCGCTGCCCCCGTGCCGCTCGAGGAGCCCGCGGTGAAGCGCTGCGTGTTCCAGGGATTGCGCGAGGGCGGCCAGGGAAGGTCGAAGGAGGGGCCGCCATCGGCGAATTCATGCGTGGTCAGCTTGCCCATCAGCACGGTGCCGGCGGCATCGAGCGCCGCGGCGCAGGTCGCGTCGGTGTCGGGGACATTGCCGATGTTGTGGGCGGACTGGCAGGTGGTCAGGATGCCCTTGGTGTCGATGATGTCCTTGAGACCGATCGGGATGCCGTGCAGCGGCGATGTCGGACCCGAGGCCTTGATCTCGGCTTCCGCTTTCTTCGCGTCGGCCCGGGCGCGGTCCTCGGTCAGGGTGACGAAGGCGTGAAGCTCCGGCTCGAAGGCCTTGGCGCGGGAAAGGCACATCTCGGTCAGCTCGACCGGGGAGAGCTGGCCGGCCTTGATCAGGGCCGCGGCCTCGCTGATGGTCAGGATGTCCGTGCTCATCGGGCGCTCTCCTCGCTCGGGAAGCTGAAGACATGGGCCGGTTCGGCCATGTAGCTGCGCTCGCCGCGGATCCGGGCGGACATTTCGACGATGTAGCCATAGGCCTCGGCATATTCGGCGACCTGCTCCGGCGTCAGGCTGAAGCCGGCGCGCGCCAGGAAGGCGCCCATCTCGGCTTCGGATGCAATCGGTGTCGGCATGGCTCAGATCTCCTTCGAGGGGCGGATGCCCGCAGCTCGCGGGCGGCGGAATGCCGACACCGGCTAAGCCGGCAGCCGGCGCTGCTTGCGATGCTCGTCCTGGAAGATGAAAAGGGTGGCGCTCATCACGATCGCGGCGCCAAACAACGCCCAGCGATCGGGAATCTCCTGGTAGGCGAGCCAGGCGAACAGCGCGATGAAGGGCAGGCGGGCGAAGTCGAACGGCATGACCGTCGAGGCCGGCGCGTTGCGCAGCGCCAGGAACAGCGTCAGCCGGCCGACGAACATCGCCACCGCCATCACCACCAGAAACAGCATCATGTCGAAGGACGGCGTCCGCCAGTAGAGCACGGCGGGGATCAGGCCGGTGACCACCGGGATCAGGGTGGTCACGGCGACGATGCGGCTGGTGCTCTCGATCTGCGTGAGACGCTTCGAGATCAGGTACATCGAGGCCATCGACAGGGTCGAGATCATCAGCGCGATCGTGCCGGCGTCGAGTGCGACGAAGCCCGGCCGCGAGATCACCATCACGCCGACGAAGCCGACCATCACCGCGACCCAGCGGCTGCGCGAGACGCTCTCGCCGAGCAGGACGCCGGCCAGCGCCGTCACGATGATCGGTGCCGCGAAGGTCATCGCGGTGGCCTTGGCCAGCGGCACATGGGCGAGCGCATAGAACCAGGTCAGGTTCGAGACGCAGCCGACCGCAGTCATGATGCCGTAGAGCCTTCGCTTCTCGCGCCGGTCCGGCATTCCCGCCCCGCCCCGCAACTGCGGCCAGACGAAGACGAGCATGATCAGGTTGGTCAGGAAGCTGATCTGGAACGGGTGCAGTTCGGTCGCGATCTGCCGGACCAGCGAATTGCCACCCGCCAGGAAGGCCGTGCTCAGAATCATCCAGAGAATGCCGGCCTGAACGGTGTTACGGGCCTCGGCCATGGCGCGGCGAATTCCTCAGAGGGGTGGCAAGGGGAGCGGGCGGCCCCGGCGATTCGCCCAGCAAGGGATCAGGCGGCGAGCAGGGCGGGCCGGGTCGCGCGCCACTGGGTCGCCTGCTCATAGGCGTGGCCGAGCTGGAACACGGTCGTCTCGGCGAAGGGGTGCCCCACCAGCTGCATCGCGACCGGCAAGCCCGTTCCCGGCTCGTAGCCGGCGCAAAGAGCCAGAGCCGGCAGGCCTGTGACGTTGAAGGGCATGGTGATCGAAGGCTTCTGGTACATCAGCCATTTCGGCACATTGTCGATCGGCTGCGCCGGGAAGGGCGAGCCGGCCGTCAGCAGCACGTCGACGCCGATCATCGCCTCGGCCACGGCGGCGCACAGCTCCTGCCGACGTCGCAGCGCCTGCACGTAATCCGCCCCCGTCAGCAGCCCGCCCATGCTGATCCGGTCGCGGGCGATCTCGCCATAAAGCTCCGGCGTCGCCCGCAGATCCGCCTCGTGGATCGCGAAGGCCTCCGATGACATGATGATCAGCCCCACCGCGGCGAAATCCATCAGCGGCGGCAGTGTTACCTCCTTGATCACGCAGCCGAGAGATCGGTAGACCGCAATCGCCTGCTCGATCGCCGCCAGCACGGGCGGCGCCGCCTCATGGTCGGTCTCGTGGAAATGGCGGATTACGCCGATGGTCTTGCCCTTCACCGTCTCGTCGAGTTTTTCTGTGAAGTCGGGCACAGCCACATCGGCGCAGGCCGGATCGAGCGGATCATGGCCCACCATCGCCTGCAGCATCAGCGCCGCATCCTCGACCGTCCAGCACATCGGCCCGGCATGGTCCAGCGATTGCGACAGCGGCAGGATGCCCCTTCGCGAAAGCAGCCCATAGGTCGGCTTGATCCCGGCCAGCCCACAGAGCGAGGACGGGCTGCGGATCGAGGCGCCGGTGTCCGAGCCGGTCGCGCCCAGCACCATGCCGGCGGCGACCGCCGCGCCCGAACCGGAGGAGGATCCGCCCGTCGTGCGCGCCGGGTCCCAGGGGTTGCGGGCGGGCAGCGTGAACAAATCGAAGGAGGGCCCGCCGATCGCGAATTCGAAGGTCCCGAGCTTGCCGGTGATCACCGCGCCGCTCTCGCGCAGCTTCGTCACCGTGAAGGCGTCCTCGGCCGGCACGCGGCTCTTCAACAGGTTGGAGTGGGCCGTCGTCGCCACGCCCGCCGTGTCGTAGATGTCCTTGAGCCCGACCGGGATGCCGTGCATCGGGCCGCGCGGCCCGCTTGTCCCGATCTCGGCCTCCGCGGCCCTGGCCGCGTCCAGCGCCAGCTCCGGCGTGAAGGCGACATAGGTGCTCAAGGTCGCGTCCAGCGCCTCCGTACGGGCGATGCAGGCCTTGGTCAGCTCGACCGGCGAGAGTTTGCGCTCGGCGATGAGGGTCGAGGCCTCGCGGATGGTGAGCAGCGTGGGATCGCCGGTCATCTCAGCGGCCCATTGGCGCGAAGATATGAGCCGGTTCGGCATCATAGCCGCGGGGCTTGCGCACGCGCTCCCGCATCGCCTGCAGCAGCATAAAGGCGCTGCGCATCTCCTCCATGTGCTCGGGCTTTACGCGGATACCCGCCCGGTCGAGCAGCACCTGGAAGGCTTCGGTCGAGATGGTCTCGCTCATGATCGTCTCCGCGAAAGGGGGAAATGCACCGGGTCACTCGGCGGCGAGCGCCTGCTGCGCCCATTGGGCCGGGCGCAGGTCGCGGTAGCTGGTCGCCTTCTCGAAAGCGCTGCCGACCCGCAGCACGAGATCGTCCTGGAAGGGCCGCCCGACGATCTGCATGTTCAGGGGCAGCCCCGCCGTTGAGAAACCCGAACAGACCGATAGGGCCGGCGAGCCGGTGAGGTTGAAGACGCGGGTGAAGGAGGGCCGCGAGCGCGACATCATGTTGCCGAGGTCGCCGAGCTTCGGCGCCACGCCCGGCATGGTCGGACAGATCAGCACGTCGACGCTTTCGAACACGCTCGCGATCTCGGCGATCAGCCGGCCGCGCTCGCGCAGCGCGTTGACATAGTCGCAGGCGCGGATGAAGGCGCCCATCATGATGCGCTGGCGGGCAAGCTCGCCATAAAGCTCAGGCGTCGCCATCAGCGTCTCCTCATGGAAGGCGAAGGCCTCCGAGCGCGAGATCAGCGCTGCCGCGTCGCCATAGGCCGAGAGCGGCGACAGCGTGACGTCCGTCACCGCGCAGCCCAGCTCCCGGAAGGTCACCAGCGCCGCCTCGATGCCGGCCTTGATCTCGGGATCGGTCTCGGCGTCGCTCTCGAAGAAGTGCCTGACCACGCCGATGCGCAGCCCCTTCACGTCCTTCTGCCGCGAACCGGCGAAATCGGGCTTCGCGACGTCGGCGCTGCCGGGGTCGAGCGGGTCGTGCTGCGCCAGCACCTCCATCATCAGCGCGCAGTCCTCGCTGGTCCAGCACATCGGCCCGCCATGGTCGAGGCTGAAGGAGAGCGGCAGGATGCCCCGGCGGCTGACCAGCCCATACGTCGGTTTCAGCCCGGAAATCCCGCACCAGGCCGCCGGCCCGCGGATCGAGCCGCCGGTGTCGGTGCCCATCGAGCCCATGGCGAGCCCGGCCGCGATCGCCGCGCCAGACCCCGAGGAAGACCCCGCCGGATCATGGGCGAGGTTCCAGGGGTTCTTCGCCGGCGGCCAGGGCAAGTCGAAGGAGGTGCCGCCGATCGCGAACTCCCAGGTCGAGAGCTTGCCGAGCAGGATGGTGCCGGCCTCGGCCAGCAGGCGCGTCGTCGTCGCGTCCTCTTCCGGCACATGGTCCTTGTAGAGGGCGGAATGGCCGGTCGTGGGAATGCCCTTCGTGTTGTAGATATCCTTCAGCCCGATCGGGACGCCATGCAGCGGCCCTTTGTAGTCGCCCCTCATGATCTCGCCCTCGGCCTTGCGCGCGGCCGCCATCGCCTGCTCGGGCAACACGCGGATGAAGGCGTTGAGCTGCCCGTCGAAGGCCTCAATCCGGGAGAGATAGGACGCGGTCAGTTCGACCGGGGAGAGCTTCTTGGCCTTCAGCAGCGGAGCGGCCTCGGCGATGGTCAGATCGTGCAGCGCGGTCATGGCGGCCCCCTTCACTTGGTCCAGAGCCGGAGCGCGTGAATGGGCTCCTGCAGGTAGCTGCGCTTGACCCGGATGGTGCGGGCGGCGGCTTCGAGATCGGCGACGGAGCCCTTGAGCGACTCCAGCGTTTCCGGGCCGACCTTCAGGCCGTATTCGGCAAGCTTGGCCTCGATCGGGATCGGCGTGGCGGGCGTGTCGGTCATGGCGGCCTCCGGGATTCGAATGAAAGGGCGGGCGGCGGTTATTCGGCGGCGAGACTCATCGGCGCGGCGGCCTCCGGGCTCGGCCGCCGTTCCCGCCAGGCGGTCGCGGCCTCGTAGGCCTGGGCGGCGCGGTAGATCGTCGCCTCGCCGAAGGCATGGCCGGCGATCTGGACCGAGAGCGGCAGGCCCGAGGCCGAGAAGCCGCAGCACATCGTCAGCGACGGCATGCCGGTGACGTTGAAGGGGAATGTCAGCGGCGGCTTGGCGAACAGGCCGAATTTCGGGATCTCGGTGATCACCGGTGCGGGCGTCGCGGTTGCGGCGCAGACGATGATGTCGTAGCGCGACATCGTCCTGGCGACAGCCGCGACCAGCTCCGTGCGCATCCGCAGCGCCTGGACATAGTCGCTGGCGTCGATCAGCCCGGCGAGCAGCAGCCGGTCGCGCAGGATCTCGCCATAGAGCTCGGGCCGCGCCTGGATGTTGGGCTCGTGGATGGCGAAGGCCTCCGAGAGCAGGATCATCATCCCGCAGGCGGCGAAATCGGCCAGCGGCGGCAGCGTCACCTCCTCGACTGTCGCCCCGAGGCCCGCGAGCGTCGTCGCGACGCCTTCGACCGCGCTTTGCACCTCATCCGTGGCCTCGGCCTGGGCCCCGAGCGAGGGCAGATAGCCGATGCGCAGACCTTTCACGCCAGCGCCCAGTAGCGCCTCGGGCGTGGGATCGGGCCGGTCGGCGCTGGCGGGGTCGAGCTGGTCGTGCCCGGCCAGAACCTTCATGAGGAGAGCGTTGTCCTCGACCGTCCAGGTCATCGGGCCGATATGGTCGAGGCTTTGCGAGAGCGGCAGCACGCCGCGCCGCGAGACCAGCCCATAGGTCGGCTTCATCCCGACGATGCCGCAGAAAGCGGCCGGCAGACGGATCGAGCCGCCGGTGTCGGTGCCCAGCGCTGCCGGCACGAAGCCGGCCGCCACCGCGGCGCCCGAGCCCGAGGAGGAGCCGCCGGTGAAATGCGCGAGGTTCCACGGGTTGCGCGCCGGCGGAAAGGGCAGGTCGAAGGAGGGTCCGCCCATGGCGAATTCATGGGTCGCGAGCTTGCCGAGGATGACGGCGCCCGCCGCCTTCAGCTTCTGGGTGACGAAGGCGTCGTCGGTCGCCCAGTTGTCGATGAGCTGGTGCGAATGGGCGGTGGTGCGCACGCCCTTGAGGTCGATGATGTCCTTCAGCCCGACCGGCACGCCATGCAGCGGACCGCGGCTGATCCCCGTCATCACCTCCGCCTCCGCCTTCTTCGCCTGGGCGAGGGCGAGGTCGGCGGTCACCTCGATGAAGGCATGCGTCATCCCGTCGAGCGCCGCGACGCGGGCGATCAGCGCCTTGGTCAGCTCGACCGGGGAGACGGTCTTCGCCGCGATCGCCTTGGCCAGGTCTGCGACGGTCATGAAATGCAACGGTGCGGACATGGCACGGGCCTCCTGACGAGCGATGGGCGGCGGAACGTGGAGAGAAAGGGGTGGCGCGGAGGCGGGCCGGGGAGGAAACCGCCCCCGCGCCGGTGACGCTCAGTCGAGGCTGATCGTCACGAAGTCCTGCATCCAGCTCTGGGCCGGGACGAAGCCCTTGACCTTGGGCGACATGGCCCGCGGGTTCAGGTCGTGGACGATGAAGAGCCGGCCCGCCTGCTCGCTGACGATCTCGTGCAGGCGGATGAACAGCGCCAGCGACTTCTCCGGCTCGAAGGTGTTCATCGCCTTCTCGGCGAGTTCGTCGAACTCCTTGTTGTCGAACCAGCCCCAGTTCCACCCGCCCGGAGCCCGCCGCGAGGTGGCGAAATGGCCGATCATGCCGGAGACCGGGTCGACCGAGCCGAGCGAGATATTGATCGCGTCATAGCTCGGCGCGCGCTCCCAGCCCTTGAAGAACAGGTCGAGCAGGGCGTTCCAGTCGAGAACCTCGAACTTGACCCTGAAACCGACCGCCTCGAGCTGCGCCTTGACCAGCTCGTTCATCGGCAGCGGCTGCATTTGGCCCGAGCCCGAGGTCGAGATGCCGACCGTGATCGCGCAGGGGTAGCAACCGGCCTCCTTCAGCAGCGCGGTCGCCTTCTTGGGATCGTAGGGGTAGGTCTTGGGCTTGCCGTAGATCGCCTGGTGCGGCGTGAACAGCGCCTGGCTGGCCTCGGCAATGCCACCGAGCATGTCGACCATCTCCTGGCGGTCCATCGCGTGGTTGGCGGCCTGGCGGATGCGGAGGTCCTTGAAGGGCCCGCGCTGGAAGTTGAACTGGTAGTGCCAGTTGTGCGGATAGGTCAGCGTGGTCACGCGCATGCCGGCCGCCTTCAGCCGCGGCAGCGTGTCGGGCGACGGCGCCTCGATGAAGTCGACCTGGCCGGACAACAGCGCGGCCGCCCGCGTCGTCGCTTCCGGCATCGGGATCAGCACCATGCGATCATGCTTCGGGACGCGGGCGGGGTTCCAATAATCGGGGTTGCGCACCAGCTCGAGCCGCTCGCGCGGCACGACCGAGCCGAATTTGTAGGGCCCAGACCCCTGCGGCGAGAGCGCATAGACCTTGTAGTCGTAACCCGCCTTCTCCAGCGCGCATTTCGAGATGACGAACCAGACGGCCATGTTGTAGGGGAAGACGGCCTCCGGGACCTTGGTGTCGACCGCGATGGTGTAGTCGTCGATCTTGACGGCACCCGCGACATTGATCGTGCGCGAGCGGTTGCGCGCGTAATGGACGGGATTGAACTGCGGCACCTTGTCGTCGGTGATGCGGGCGATGTTCCAGAGCGCAGCCTCGGCGTTCCAGGGGCAGCCGTCATGGAACTTCACGTCGCGCCGCAGCTCGAAGATCCAGCGCCTGGTGTTGGTCGGGTCCGGATACCATTTCGAGGCCAGCCCCGCCGTCGGCACCGCCTCGCGGTCGGACCGCGTTAGGTCCCAGTTCAGGAAGCTGTCATAGAGCGAGAAGCCGACGAAGCGCTGGCCCTCGGCGCCCTGGTCGGGATGGCCCGTCCAATCGGGAATGTCGCCCGCGGTCATCGCCACCCGCAGCACCTTCTCCTGGGCGGATGCCGGCCCGGCCGCGCCGAACAGGAGGGTCGCACCAACCACCAGCGCCGCGAGGGGACCGGAGATGCATCGTGGAAGGCTTAGGCAGGGCGACGAGAGCGAAACAGGGCGCTGCATGCGGACCTCCAACCCAGGATACACGGACCGCGGCGCGGCCCTGGGCAGCTCTGCAACGAGCATGCCAGCCCCGGTTAATTGTATCCAACACGGCTGCGCGCGAGGTGGCGATCCGACTCGAACAGCCGGCGCCTCCTTTGGACAGGCGCGGTCGGCCAGTCATTGCATCTGAGAAATCTTGTGGCGCGAAGCGCTTTCGACCGCAAACTCGACCCAGCCCCGCATCGTTTGAGACGATTATCGGACAACAGGCATGCGCCCAGCGCAGGCGGAATGACCGGATGGCCGCCGCGGCGGCCGCACCAGATCCCGGGCCCGACCTCCCCCCACTCCGATAAAATGGATACAATTTGATCGCCTGAACCGAATTTGTGCAGGCACTTTAATCCCCGCTGGAGTTCGCCGGCATGGACCCGAGAAGGCAGCCCTCACCCGCCACGCGGTCGCTCGCGCCCCATTCCCAATTCGTGGCGGCGCAACGCATGGGCTATGCTAGCCTGTCTGCCTTGTCTTCGGACGATCGAGTGGTGGCAGACTCATGACGCTGACGGATGGCCTGGGCCTGGCGGGCTTCGTCGTCGCCTGTGTGGCGGCGGCGAGTTCGGGCGCGATCTTCAAGCCCGGCGCCTGGTATGAGGGCTTGGCGAAGCCCTGGTGGCGGCCGCCGAACTGGCTCTTCCCACCGGCCTGGACGCTGCTCTACTGCATGATCGCGGCATCCGGCTGGCTGGTCTGGCGCAAGGCGGGTTTCGCCGGCGCAGGGATGCCGCTGGCCGTCTACGGCATCCAGCTCGTCCTGAACGCGATGTGGTCGGGGATGTTCTTCGGCCTGCGCCGGATGGACTTGGCCTTCGTCAATGTCTGCGCGCTGTGGCTCTCGATCGCGGCGCTGATCATGTTGTTCTCGCCGATCGATGCCCTCGCCGCCTGGCTGCTCGTCCCCTATCTCGCCTGGGTCAGCTTCGCGGCGTTCCTGAACTACACCGTCTGGCGGATGAACCCGAACACAGCGCGAAGCTGAGGGCGGCTTCAGGCCCCGACATATTTGAAATGCGCGCCGACGCTGCGATAGGAGGCTTCCAGCACGTCGACGCCGCCCGCCAGCCGCAGCGCCTCGGCGGTCACGAGGCCGAGCTCGACCGCCTCGCGTCCCGGGCGGTCGTCGCTGGCGGTGATGCGCTGGGATCCGTCATGGGCGGTGATCTGAGCATGCAGGAACAGCCGGTCGCCCTGCCAGGTCGCGCTCGCGCCCACGGGCAGGCTGCAGCCGGCGCCGAGCGCATGCAGCAGCGCCCGCTCGCAATCGACCTCGGCGCGCGCCTTGGGGTCCTCGATGTCCTTGAGCATGGAAAGGATCGTCGGGTTGTCGTCCCGCGCCTGCACGCCGAGCGCCCCCTGCCCGATCGCGTAGGGAAACAGGATCGGGTCGAGCAGCTCCGAGGTCGCACCTTCGAGGCCGAGGCGCTGCAGCCCGGCCTGGGCCAGGATCACCGCGTCCAACCCGTCATCGCCGTTGATCTTGGCCAGCCGCGGCCCGACATTGCCGCGGATCGGCACCACCTCGACATCGGGCCGCAGGCTCAGGATCTGCGAGCGCCGGCGCAGCGAGCCGGTGCCGACGCGCGCACCCTCGCGCAGATCGGCCAGCGTCGAGCCGCAGAGCACGTCGCGCGGATCGACCCGCTCGGGCACCGCCGCCAGCACCAGCCCGTCGCGCAGCGTCGTCGGCAGGTCCTTCAGCGAATGCACGACGATGTCGACCTCGCCCGAGGTCAGCTGGTCCTCATGCTCGGTCGAGAACACGCCGATGATGCCGAACTGGTGGAATTCGGAGACGCGGTCCTTGTCGGCGATCGTCGCGATCGGGTGCAGCGAGAACTCCGTCTCGGGATGCTTCGCCTTGATCAGCGAGGCGATGTAGTTCGTCTGCGCGATGGCGAGGGGGCTGCGGCGCGTACCGATTTTCAGGAGCATGGACGAATGACCTAAGCCTGGGCCCCGAGGGCGCCTTCGTGAACGATCGAAGTCTCTATCAGCCGAGCAAGTCGCCGAAGCAACGTCAACTGCTTTCCCGTCCCGGATCGCACCATCAGCGCGCCACCAGCGGGAAGGTCGCGGCGATCGCCCAGGCGAAGGCGAAGGCATTGGCGATGCCGGCCATGAAGGGATGGCCGGAGCGCCGGAACGCCCAGGCGCTGAACAGCCCGTAGACGAGGAAGAACAGCACGATCACCGGGACGATGATCAGGAGGAAGAACAGCCGCTGGAAGTCGAGCGCGACCGCCAGCCCGAGCGAGATGAGGAAGGCGAGTTTCGAGGCGAGGAACGCCCCGCGCGCAGCGCCCTCCCCGCGCGTCAGCCACTCATCGGCGAGAAAATAGATCAGCGTCCCCGCCAGCGTCGCGGCAAAGAGCGGCAGGCGGTGGCCGGCCGGCACGAACGCCGTCACGAAGCTGTGGACCGGCCAGGCGAGCGCGACGAGCCCGAACAGCATCAGCGCCAGCGTCCCCACCGCCAGCCGGCCGGGCGACATCTCCGACTGCAGGCGGTCCCGCCCGCGCTGGACAAAGGCGACGCAGAGTGCCGTGAGGGCGCCATAGGCCGCAAAATGCACGGCGAGATAGTCGCCGACGATGACGGGCAGGAAGGTTGTCGGCACGAAGCGCAGCAGGATCGGCGTCAGCAGCGCCGGCAGGATCAGCGGCAGCGCGATGCGCCGCCAGCCCAGCCCTGCCCCGACCGGCGGCGAGGCCACGCGTGGCAGCAGCGCCGAGAGCGGCCAGGCCAGCAGGACGACGCCGGCGAGCAGCAGCAGGATCCACACGCCCCGGCTGTCGAGATCGGGGTTTGCTGCAGCCGGCCGATCGAGGCTCGCATCGAGCCAGGCCAGCGCCTCGCGCAGGCTCGCCTCATTGTAGAGCACACCGACATGCTCGGCCCGGGGACTGACGGCGGCGCGCCTGGCGGTCCCCGCCGCGACGTCGCCATAGGTGACTCCCGCCTCGGGAGGGGCCGGCGCCGAGACCAGCCCGACCGCGCGCAGCGCCTCGCGCCGCAAGCCCCCTTCCCATTCCCCGGCGATGACCAGCAGGTTGCGCGGGCTGGTCGCGGTGACGGCGGGCGAGAACATCGAGACCGCGACCGTCGCCGCGATATCGGCCCGGCTCTGGGCGACGCGCACGATGATGTCGGTCGCCATCGAATGACCGAGGAGAGCGAGCCGCCCGTCGCCCAGCCCTTTGGCCCTGTCGACGACGTGCCCGCTCTCCTGGACCAGCCGGCGCGTCGCGCCGTCCTCGCGGGAAATGCTGCCTGTGAGCGGCACAGGATTGGCGCCATGGCCGGCGAAATCGAAGGTCACCGCGACGTAGCCGGCGCGTGCCAGCGTCACCGCGAAGGGCTGCATCAACTGCTGCGAGCCTGCGAAACCATGGGCGATCACGACCACGGGGGCGGGGGCCCCGCTCTGGACCGGGCGGAACACCGTCATCGGCGTGCCCTCCGCCGTCATCGCCTCGATGGTGACGCCGCGCCGCGCATCCTGCAATTGCACCAGGGCGACGCCGATCGCGACGATGGCCAGCCCGGCGATTGTCAGCCGGACCCATGCTTTGGCAGGCCAGCCCGGCTCGCGCTCCGTCATGCCGCGCGCGGGCCCATCGTCTAGAATCCCGCGGGCAGGCTGCGCACAGCGACCGCGCTCGCCATCATGCCGAAGACGAAGAGCGGCACGCCAAAGCCGCTGTAGAACAGGGCCTTGCCGACCGGATCGCGCAGGAAGCGAACCATCAACGCGAGCTGCCCTGTCAGGAAGGCGCCGACCACGATGGCCTCGATCGGCCGCTGCCACTGCAGCAGCAGCGCGACGACGCCGAACTGCGGCGCAGCCATGATCGCGCAGGCGACCCGCGCCGCGCCCTGCGCCCCGAGCATCACCGGCAGCGAGCGGATGCCCATTTGCCGGTCGCCCTCCATCGCCTTGAAGTCGTTGAGGGTCATGATGCCGTGGGCGCCGAGGCTGTAGAGCGCCGCCAGCGTCAGCACCGGCCAGGGTGGGAGCGCGCCGCCGAGCATCACCGCAGCACCCGTCACCCAGGCCAGTCCCTCATAGGAGAAGCCGCAGGCCGCATTGCCGAGCCAGCCATTGCGCTTCAGCCGCAAGGGCGGCGCGCTATAGGCCCAGGCCAGGAACAGCCCGAGGCAAGTCGCGATCAGCACCCAGGAGCCGAGCAGCGAGGCGACCGCCAGCGACAGCCCGGTCCAGATCATCGCGATGTACAGCCCCCAGCGGCCGGGAATGCGGCCTGACGGGATCGGCCGGTGCGGCTCGTTGATCGCATCGACCTCGCGGTCGTACCAGTCGTTGATCGCCTGGCTCATCGCGCAGACCAACGGTCCCGCCAAGATGACGCCCGACAGCGCGACGACGGGATTGTCGGCGATCGACATGCCCGACGACACCACCCCGCAGGCGAAGGCCCACATCGGCGGGAACCAGGTGATCGGCTTGAGCAGTTCGAGGACCGCCGATGGCGCGGGATAGGCCAAGGGCCCCGTGCCGGGCCTGAGCGTCGCCCCGGTCTCGCTCATGCCGCCGCATCCATGCCGATGCCCTCGAGCCGGTCCTCCAGCTCGTCGCCGGCCTGCTGCAGCGCCGCCAGCGTCGCGGCGTCCGGCTGCCAGTACTGGCGGGCCTGCGCCTCGATCAGGCGGTTGGCCAGCTTGGCCGAGGCCGTCGGGTTGAGCGCCGCCAGCCGCTCGCGCATGGCGGGGTCGAGCAGATAGGTCTCGGTCAGCTTCTGGTAGACCCAGGGCTCGACCTGGCCCGTCGTCGCCGACCAGCCCATCGTGTTGGTGACATGGGTCTCGATCTGCCGCACGCCCTCATAGCCGTGCTTGAGCATGCCCTCATACCATTTCGGATTGAGCATGCGGGTGCGCGTCTCCAGCGAGACCTGCTCGGACAGCGTACGCACCGTGCCCTCGCCCCGCGTCTGATCGCCGATATAGACCGGCGTTGCCACCCCGCCCTTGGCCCGGCGGACAGCTCGGCTGATGCCCCCCAGCGTATCGAAATAGTTGTCGACCGTGGTCACCCCGAGCTCGACCGAATCGAGGTTCTGATAGGCGAGTTCGACGCCGCCAAGCACGCTGCGCAGGAGGTCCGGCTGCTGCACCGCGCGCCCGCCGCGGCCATAGGCGAAACCCTTGCGGCGGCTATAGGTCTCGGCCAGCTCGTCCTCGTCCTGCCAGCGCCCGCTCTCGACGAGGTTGTTGACATTGGAGCCATAGGCGCCCTCGGCATTGCCGAAGACCCGCAGCGATGCCGTCTCCAGGTCGCAGCCATGCTGCGCCTGATAGGCCAGAGCATGCTTGCGCACGAAGTTCCGCTCCGGCGGCTCGTCGGCGCTGGCGGCGAGGAAAGCTGCTTCCGCCAGCAGCCTGATCTGCAGCGGCAGGAGATCGCGGAAAATGCCCGACAGCGACATCACCACATCGATGCGCGGGCGCTGGAGCTGGTCCTGCGGGATCAGCTGCGCGCCCGCGAGCCGGCCATAGCCGTCGAAGCGCGGCGCGGCGCCCATCAGCGCCAGCGCCTGGGCGATCGGCGCGCCCTCGGTCTTGAGATTGTCGGTGCCCCACAACACCAGCGCGACGGTCTCCGGCAGCGGGTTGCCGTCCGCCAGATGCCGGTCGAGCAGCCGGGCTGCCTGTTTCGCGCCATCCTGCACCGCATAGGCGCTGGGAATGCGGAAGGGGTCGAAGCCGTGCAGATTCCGCCCGGTCGGCAGCACCGCCGGTGTCCGCAGCAGGTCGCCGCCCGGCGCCGGGCGGATGAAGCGCCCGTCCAGCCCCCGCATCAGGCCTTGGATCTCATGATCCTGCGCCAGCAGCGCATCGGCGGCCGCCAGTTCGGTCAACATCGCCAGCATCGTGCCCTGCGGCTCGATGCCATGGGCCTTCATTGCCCGCTCCGGGCCCAGCCCTGCGACGAGATCTTCGATCAGCGTCCGGTCGGGCCGCAGGCCATGGCTCGATTCCGCCATCGCCAGCAGCATGTCGACGCGCTCTTCGGTCGACAGCGGCTCGCCGACCACATGCAGCCCATGCGGAATCAGCGTGTATTCGAGCTCCAGCACCGTCTCGGTCAGCCGGGCGACGCGCGGCGGCAGGTCCTGGCGGCTCCAGGCCGGTTCGGCGAGCGCGAGATCGAGCGCAGCGGCCTGGGCCTGGACCAGCACGGCGAGTTCATCCCGTTCGCGCACCTCGTCCGGGGCGAGGCCCCGCCAGCGGTCGAGCGATCCCTTGAGCTCGATCAGCCCGCGATAGAGCCCGGCCGAGGCCACCGGCGGCGTCAGATAGCTGATCAGCGTGGCAGCCCCGCGCCGCTTGGCGATCGCGCCCTCGGAGGGGTTGTTCGAGGCGTAGAGATAGATGTTGGGCAGGTCGCCGATCAGCCGGTCCGGCCAGCACTGGGCCGAGAGTCCGCTCTGCTTGCCGGGCATGAATTCGAGCGCGCCATGGGTGCCGAAATGCAGCACGGCATGAGCGGCGAAATCCTCGCGCATCCAGCGGTAGAAGGCCGAGAAGGCATGCGTCGGCGCAAAGCCCTTCTCGAAGAGCAGGCGCATCGGATCGCCCTCATAGCCGAAGCTCGGCTGGATGCCGACGAAGACATTCCCGAAGCGCTCGCCGAGCACGAAGATCGAGGAGCCGTCGCTCTGCTGGCGACCCGGCGCGGGGCCCCATTGGGCCTCGATCTCGGAGAGCCAGCGCTCGCGCCGGATATGCTCGCCCGCGCCGATTCGGACATGGACATTCGCCATCGCGCCATAGCGCGAGGCATTGCCCTCGATGATCGCCTGGCGCAGCCCATCGACGCTGTCGGGAACCGCGACGCTGTAGCCCTCGGCCCGCATCGCCAGCAGCGTCCGGTGCAGCGATTCGAACACCGAGAGATAGGCCGCCGTCCCGGTGTTGCCGGCATTGGGCGGGAAGTTGAACAGCACGATGCCGACCTTGCGCTCGGCCCGGGCCGAGCGCCGCAGCGCCACCAGCTTCTCGGTCCGCGCCGCCAGTACCTCGGCGCGCTCGGCGCAGACATGCATGTCGCGCTGGCCCTCGCTGGGCGGGAACTGGCAGGAGCGGCTGCAGCCGGTGCAGTGCCCGGCCTGTTCCGTGCGCCCGCCGAAGATGATCGGCCCGGTCGCGCCGTCGAGCTCGGGAATCGCGACCATGATCGTCGATTCGACCGGCAAGAGGCCGCGATCCGACGGGCCCCACTGGTCGAGCGTTTGGAACTCGGCCGGGTGCGCCGCAAGATAGGGCACGTCGAGCCGCGCCAAGACGTCCTGCGCCGCCTGCGAGTCGTTGTAGGCCGGGCCGCCGACCAGCGAGAAGCCGGTCAGCGAGACCAGCGCGTCGATGACCGGGCGGCCGTTCTTGAAGAAGAAGGCATCGATCGCCTCGCGCGCATCGAGCCCGGTCGCGAAGACCGGCAGGACGTTGAGGCCCCGCGCCTCGAACGCCCGGATCACGCCGTCGTAATGGGCGGAATTGCCCGCCAGCACATAGGAGCGCAGGACCAGAAGCCCGACCGTGCCCTTGGCACCGGCCCGCGCGGGCACCTGCCCGGCCTCGGCGCTGACCCGACCGGGCATGGCCGGATGATAGACGCCGGTCTCGGGATACTCGGCCGGCTTGCCGACCTTGAGCGTGCCGCGCAGCACCCGCCTCTCGCCATCGGCATAACGGTCGACGAGGAAGCGCACGAGATTGGCGATGTTCTCTTCCGAGCCTGCCAGCCAGTATTGCAGCGTCAGGAAATAGGCGCGCACATCCTGGGCCGTGCCCGGAATGAAGCGCAGGATCTGCGGCAGCCGGCGCAGCATCTTCATCTGGCTGGCGCCGCCGCCGCCCGGCTTGCCCTTGTTGCCGCGCAGCCGCTTGAGCAGGGCCATCGGGCCGCTCGACGGGCCGTCCATCCTGAAGCGGCCCAGCCTGGTCATCTTGGTGACCTCGCCGGCCGACATGATGCAGACCATCGCGTCGCAAGCCTCCCGCCGAGCCTGCAGCGCCGGCAGCAGCGGCAGGAAATGATCCTCCATGAACAGCATCGTGTTGATCACGATGTCGGCGCCGGCGATCGCTTCGAGACAGCGGGCGAGCGTTCGCGGATCGGCGGACCATTCGGAGGCTGCGTGGACGCTGAGCTCGAGGCCCGGCAGATCCCGCTTCAGCGCCAGATGCGCCCGGGCCGTCGCGCTGGCGACATGGGTATCCATGGTGACGATGACGACGCGGATCCGCGTCGCAGTGCCGCCATTGACCTCGGCCCTGGGAGCTGCGGCCATGTCACCACCCCTTCGTCGGCAGGACCTCGGTCGCGTCGCCGTCGCGCGCTTCAGATGGCACCGCCACCATGCGCCAGCCCAGCAGCCGGCGGGTCGGACAGGCATGGAGCGCGTCGTAGAGCGGCTCCCGGTCCGGGGCCGATCGCGCTGCGGCGGCCGGGCGGGAAGGAGAGGGCTTCGCATGCGCCCCGTGCCGCGATGCGGGCTGGGCCAGTTCTGCGTGAAACGTCATGGGCGACGCCTCCTGCCGACGCCGTCAACCGGGTGGCGGTTGCGCTCGTGGCCCCTCAAGGCTCGCTCCACCGAAGTGATATGTCAAGTTTGATTGACGCTATAAAATCGCTTGGCTGTATATTTTACTTTACATAGTGACGCCGTGCGCTACCGTTCTGGAAACGGACCAGACGTGCGGACGTGGTTTCCGACGCCGCGTGGAAGGCGCGCGCCGGCATCCGTCACGATCAGGCCATCCGATCCGGACCGCGTGGTTCCGGTTCTCATATCTGTCCCGGATGGAGCGTCAGGATCATGCCGACCTTGCCGGGCGCCACTGGCGGCCCGGTGGGTAGCTCGCAGGCTTCCTGCACCGCTCCGCACCAGGGCATCGCAGATGACGACGGTTCCGGTCTCGTCCGGTTCCGATGCAGCTCACATACATGCAGGCCGTCAACACGGAACGGGCCTTCGTCGCCATGTCTTCTGCTCCGCCCCGGGACCAGACCGCCACGCCACAGGCCACGCCCTGGCCCGGTGGCCTGTCGCCCTTCTTGCGCGACGTCATCGCCTCGGCGGCAGACATCGCGTTGCTGCTCGATGGCGCCGGTGTCATCGTCGCCGCGATCGGGGATGGAGAGACCTGGATCGGCCGCGCCTTCCCCGACGTGGTCTCGCCCGACAGCCGGGCCAAGGCGGTCGGGCTGACCGGCGACGACTCGGCCCTCGCGACGACAGCCAGCGAGATCAACCATCCGGGCCCCGACGGCACGCAGCGGTCGTTTCGCTACCACCGCGTAACCGATGGCGGCAGCGGCCTGCACTGTCTGATCGGACGTGACCTCTTCCGCGTCGCCGCGCTTCAGAACCGGCTCCTGGACGCCCAGCAGGCGATGGAGCGCGAATATGCCCGGCTGCGGCTCGCTGAGACGCGCTACCGAATCATCTTCCACTCCTCCCCCGAGCCGATCCTGGTCGCCGATGCCGCGACCCTGCGGCTGATCGAGGCCAATCCCGCTGCGCTCGCAGAACTCGACCTGCAGCCGGATCGCCTCGGCCGGATCACGCTCCCCTCGCTGTTCTCACCGATGAGCAGCGATGCGCTGGAGACCATGCTCGCCTCGGCGCGCCATTCCGGTGTGGCGGGGGAGGTCGAGGTGTCGCGGCCCGGCACCGCGCATAAGACGGCGATTCGCGCCATCGCCTTCCGCCAGGAAGCTGCCCTGCATCTGCTGGTGCGCCTGCGCCGGCCGGAGATCGATGCAGTCGCGCTCGGCGCGGACGCGTCGCTGCGCCATGTCCATGGGATGGTCGAGCAAACCCCCGACGGTTGCGTCATCATGAGCCCCGAGCGCATCGTCCTGCACGCCAACCGGGCTTTTCTCGAACTGGCCCAGTTGGCCTCGCGCCACCAGGCGATCGGCGAGCCGCTCGACCGCTGGCTGGGGCGGCCCGGCATCGACCTGCCGCTGATTCAGGGCACGCTCACCGACCACGGCGTCATCCGCAACTTTCCCACCATCGTGCGCGGCGCCTTCGGCGGCGTCGAGGCGGTCGAGCTGTCGGCGGTCACGGCCTGGGCCGGCGAATCCGGCTCGGTCGGGCTCATCATCCGCAGCAAGGGCGCGCAGGCCGCCATGCCGCAGCAGCGCGGCGCCGCTTTGCCCCGCTCGGTGGAGCAGCTGGCGCAACTGGTCGGCAACGTGCCGCTGAAGGACATCGTGCGCGAGACGAGCGACGTCATCGAGCGGCTCTGCATCGAATCGGCGCTGGATTTGAGCCGCAACAACCGAGCCGCCTCCGCACAGATGCTCGGCCTCAGCCGCCAGAGCTTCTATGCCAAGCTGCGCCGCCACGGCCTCGGCGACCTCGCCGACCAGGACGAGCAGATCTGAACTGCGGGTACAGCCTTGGCGCGGCCGGCCTCAGCCGGTCGCGGAGCCGGCCCGCAGCCTGATTACGAGATCAGCCGCATGGGCTAGGCCGCCAAAGCTCAGCGCCGCCAGGGTCAGCCGCGGATCGGCTCCGGCGAGGGCCGAGCGCAAGGCGAGCAGCAGGCCGAGCCCCGACAGGATGGTCGGCAGCAGCGCCAGACTCCCGCCCCGCCGCCGGGCGAGCGCGATCGCCACCAGCTCCACCGCGATCACCGCCAGCGCCAGGTCCACGACGCTGGCGAGCGGGAAGCCGTCCATCATCGCGCCATACCCAGGAGATGGCTGAGATCGTTGAAGAACACGCGGATATGGGCCATGAACTTGCCGCGCACGAGCTGCTTGTTCATGTAGGATTCCCAGGTCAGCTTCTGGACGTCGGGATTGCGGCAGAGCTTGACGAACTGCTCGCGGCGCCGGTCGCTGCGGTACCAGATCCATTGCAGCAGGCCGAGGATGCGGAACACCCGCCCGTGCTCCGCCAGGAAGCGCTTGCGGGCCGTGGCGAGCGCGCGCGCATCGCCGGTCTTGAGCGCGAGCTGCACGGCCTCGCCCGCCAGCCGCCCGCCCAGCATGGCGTAGTAGATGCCTTCGCCCGAGGCGGGCGCGACGACGCCGGCCGCATCCCCGGCCAGCAGCACGTCGCGGCCATTGTCCCATTTCCGCAGCGGCTTCATCGGGATCGGCGCACCCTCGCGCCGGATCGTCTCGGCGCCTGCGAGGCCCGCTTCGCGGCGCAGCACGCCGACGGCGTCCTTCAGCGAAAAGCCCTTATGGGCGCTGCCGGTTCCGATGCTCGCCGTCTCGCCATGGGGGAAGATCCAGCCGTAGAAATCCGGCGAAATGCGACCCTGATAGACGACGTCACAGCGCTTCGCGTCATAGCCGGCGCCGGCCTGGGGCGGCACGCGCACGATCTCGTGATAGGCGAAGACGAAGGGCGGCCGCTTGCTGCCGGGCATCGCGGCGCGGGCAAGGGGGGAATTGGCACCGTCCGCGCCGATCACCATCCGCGCCCGCAGGCTGACCGGCTCCTCGCCCTCCCGCGGCCGCAGATGCAGCCGCGCCGTCCCGTCGGGATCGCGCTCGAAGCGTTCGAAGGTTGCCGTGACGCGCCGCGCACCTGACTCGGCTGCCCGTTCGCGCAGCCACTCGTCGAAGGGCTCGCGATCGACCATGCCGACATAGCCGTCCTCGATCGGCATATCGACGCTGGTCTGCGATGGCGCGACCATGCGGGCACAGGCGATGCGCGCGACGATCTGCGACGGGGGAATTGCGAAGTCGCGGATCGCGCGCGGCGGGATCGCGCCGCCGCACGGCTTGATCCGCCCGGCCCGGTCGATCAGGACGACGCTGTGCCCCGCGCAAGCCAGATCATGGGCCGCGGTCGCACCCGCCGGACCGCCGCCGACGACGGCGACGTCATAGGTCATCTCGGGATCATCACGCAGAGGCGGCAGGGCCTGGTTCATCGCGGTCACCCTGGGTTGGGAAGGAGGAGTCCGTCGGTGTCGTTCCGCGCGCGGCGATCGCGCTCCGATGCCTGCCGCGCCACGGCCAGCGCGAGCCCCGCCGCCACCACGAAGAGCAGCGCCTCGGCGGCGAAGACGGCGGCATAGGCCGCAGCCGGTGTGGCCGCGAGGTGCCGCGCAAGGTCGGTCGCAGCCGCGCCGCACAAGCCTCCGAGCCCGAAGGCGACGCCCTGCGCCGCGCCCCACAGCCCCATGCGGACGCCCTGCCGCTCGGGCTTGCCCTGGCCGACCAGACGCATCATCGAGCCGATCGCCGCGACCGCATAGGCGCCGTTGGCGAGGCCGAGCGCGAAGACCGTCGTACGCAGCGGGAAACCCGGTCCCGCGAAGGCGGAGAGCGCCAGGCCGGTCAGCGCCAGCGCCGAGGCAAGGCAGCCGCCGACCGCCCAGAGGCGCAGGGAACCCGCGCGCGAGCCGCCCAGCGTCGTCACCACCGCGACCAGCACCATGCCGGCAAGAACGCCGCCGTTCTGGACCCCGGCAAGCCGCGTGCTCTCTCCCGGCGTGAAGCCGAAGACCGTCCCCGCGAAGGGCTCGAGGATGAGATCCTGCGCGCTGTAGGCGATCATCGAGACGAAGATGAAGATGGCGAAGAGCCGGGCCTGCGGCTCGTCCCAGACCTCGCGCAGCGCCGTGCGGAAGCTTGTGTCGACGCGCAGGGCCCGGTCCGGCCTCGCCGCCGCACCCTCGCCCTCGACGCCGCGCACGGCGAGCACCGTGATGGCCAGCGCCAGCGCGCTGACGACGCCGGACACGGCCACGAGTCGGCCCGTCGAGAACGGGTCGAGCACATGGCCGACGAGCCCCGTCGTGACGATGAAACCCATGATCATCATCACCCAGACCACGGTCGCCGCCGCCGGACGCCTCGCATCGGCGACTCGACGCGAAAGCAGGATCAGCAGGCAGGTCCCGCTCGCGCCGACGCCCATGCCGATGGCGGCGAAGGAAGCCGCCGCGAGCAGGACGCCGGGCCAGAAGGCCGTTTCCATCAGCGCCGTCGCCGCCGCGGCGCCGAAGCCGCCGAGCGCCAGCACTGCCATGCCGCCGGTGATCCAGGGGGTCAGCCGTCCGCCGACATCGGAGCCATGGCCCCAGCGCGGCCGCAGGATCTGCACCGCGTAATGCAGCGCGACGAGCAAGCCGGGCAGGATGGCGGGAAGCGCCAGTTCCACCACCATGACCCGGTTGATGGTCGATGTCGTCAGCACGACGATCGCGCCGATCGCGGTCTGGACCAGCCCCAGACGCATGATGCCGAGCCAGCCCAGCGGCGTCGTCATCGCCTCTCTCCGCCGGCCCGGCAGGCCGAATGAAGGCGGCTGCCCCGCAGTGAAACCGGAGAGGATCGATCAACGCGCGTCATGACGGGAGGCTAGGCGCAGCCTCGTCATGCGTCAATTAAAACTGACAGATGAGATATCAAAATGTGTCAGTTATTTTGGACAGACGGTCAGGCTGGTCAGTTCAGCTCACTGCCGTCGTCATCGAGGTCACCGAGGCCGTGACGGCGCAGCTTGGCGTAGAAGCTCTGCCGGCTGAGGCCGAGCATGTTGGCGGCGGAGGCCCGGTTGTCCTTGCTCAGCTCCAGCGCCGCCTCAATGCAGAGCTTCTCGATCACGTCGGTGGTCTCTCGGACCAGATCGCGCAACGACACGCGCCCGACCAACTCCGTCAGGTCCTCGGCGGAGCGAGGCAGCAGACCGCCGCGCTGCCCGGCCAGCGCATTGCGAACGCCGAGGCTGCGGATGACGAAGCCATAGGACGGTGTGCTGCCGCTCAGCGCCGGAACGGCCGAGAGCTCGACCTCCTCGACCGTCCCGAACTGGCCGCGCATGATCGTGTTGAAGTTGCGAACGACACCGTGTTCCTTCAGCGTCACCATCAGGAGTTGCAGGTCGATCCCGGGTCGGCCGAGCCAGCGGTCGAGCGGCTCGCCGAGCGCCTGATGCTTGCTCGAGAGCTGGGCTAGGTCGAGGAAGGCCCGGTTCGCTTCCAGCACCTTCAGCTCCGGGCTGATCACGACGAACCCGTCGGGCAACTGCTCCAGCACACCCAGGATGCGGCTTTCCGCGGCCGCACTCGCCGTGCTGTCGGCGGTGAGCGGCGTCAGCCGGATCAGCAGATAGGCCGCGTTGTCCTGCCGAAAAGACGACGCCATGGCCCGGAAGCGCTTCGCACCGGAGGCGAGCGCGATCTCCGTCTCGTCTGCCCGTCCGGTCGCCTGCACGGCCCGCAGCATCCCTTGCAGGGCTTCGCCGCTTTCAGGCACAAGCCCCGCCAGAATCGAGGTGTTGGTCAGCTTGTCGCCTGGCAGTTCGAGCTGGCTCTGCGCCGCGGGATTGGCCTCGACCACACGATAATTGGCGGCCTCGACGATCACCACCGGCTCCGACGTGAGGTGAAATAGCATGCGATAGCGGGTTTCCGCCATCCGGAGCCGCGCATATTCGCGCTCCATCGCCTGTTGCGCCTCGACCAGCTGCTGCTGGAGGTGGGCGAGGTTACGCAGGTCGCGCCCGAGCGCGACGATGGTGCCGTCGGCGCCGACCTGCATCGCTGAATAGCGGACGGGGACGTCGGCGCCGCCCTCCGTCGGATGGTTCAGTTCGCGGAACTGGATGGAGGTCTCGCGTCCGGCATTCTCGAGCAGGTCCACGACCTTCGGCCGGCTCTCGACGGAGACGACATCGATCCAGTTGCGGCCGATCCAGTTGCGATGCCCTTCGCGCCGCAGTTCCTCCGTCCCGAGGGAGACGTCGAGGATGACGCCGTCGCGGTCCAACACGAGGGCGAGGTCGCAAGCCGCCGTGATCAGGCTCCCCGCCACATGGGGCGCGAGCCGTCCGAGCCATCCCGACTGACCCTTGAAGCCGAGTGTAGGAGCCTGGGGAGCGAAGACGTTCATCACGACGAGTACCCGGTTCCTGCCTATGAGGGGCGGTCGAACGGCCTTGAGCAGATAAAGGCGTACCCGATCTTCAACAAGAACTCTTTTTCGTCTCGAGCATCCAATCGACACGACTGACGGCTTCCGCTGCGTCGCGCGCCCCGAGATCGGCGCCCAGCGATAACGCCAGCCCCGGATCCATGACGAACAGGTTCCCGCCCAGCATGACCCGGACGGAAGTGTTCAGCGAGGCCGCACGCACCGCCTTGACCACCGAGGCCACGCCGGCGGCGGAAACTTCGCCGCTGGCGGACAATCCCACCAGGTCGAACCATTCGGTCCGGACATGCTCGATCAGGATCGGTTTCGACGGCAGGAACTCGGACTGCACATGCCAGCCGGCCCTTCGGAAGAACTCCTCCACCACCGCGAGCCCGAAGGTGTGCTGCTCACCGGGCACGACCGCCAGCAGGATTCGCCCACGCTCCACGACCGGAGCGGGACTGACCTCGAAGGCCGGCCCATAGACCCGCAACAATTGCTGCAGCCGCGACAGCCCCACGGTAACGTCGACGAAGGTGCAGCGGTCCTGCTCCCAGAGCAGGCCGAGATGGCGCGCCGTCGCCGAGAGAACGCTCGTGATCACGGCCTCCGCGGAGAGGCCTCGGTCACGGAGCCCGTCGAGATGCGCGCGCGCCGCGCTCAGCGGCTGGTGCACGATCATGTCGGCGAATGCCGCGACATCGGCATCCGAGATCGTGACCGGCCCCTCGGCCACCTCGGTCGGCCGTACCACGCCCGGCCCGCGATGCGCGAGCATCAGCCGCGGGATGATCTCCGTCTCGATCGTGCGGGCGAGGTCGGAGCGTAGCCCCGGCTGCTGCCCGACCGCATCGAGAGGGCACCAATTGGCACCGGGAAGATCGGGCAGCCCGATCGTGTCTTCGGCATATGGCTTTCGCGCAGCCAGTAATCCGCGCCCCAAGTCAGGCATGAGGTCACCTCCCTCAGGCAACCGTCCGATCCAGCCAGGAACTCTGATGGTCCTGTTACGTAGTGGCCGCACCGCAGCCGACGGTCTGGAAGGCAGTTCCTTTGACCTATGTCAAAGAGTGAAGCACGACCTCCGCCGCTCCGCAATCGTGAAATTACTATCGATCCAATGAATACGCGCGAGAATTCAGCTGCAAAAACAACAAAGGGACCAGCAAAACCAAGCTGATCGATGTCCCGCACCGCGAGGGCGAGACTACGGCGCCTGAGCGCATCGAGCCACTCACGAAGCGGCGATTGCACCCTAGCGCGCCTCGCTCGCCCGTGTCCAATAGAAATGACATCGACATGCGATAAAGTGTCATGATGAGTTGACACTCGCAGAAGCAGGCGCCAATCTCCCAGCCATCGACGCCGCGGCGATCCGCCAGCGGCGCAGCGGACCGGAGACGTCCGATGCCAGTTCGGGGCAGGAAGCACAGCGCCACACCGCTCTACACGCCCGAGCAGCGGATGCGCCGCAACGCATCGTCCTGGACACTGGTCCAGGGCATCCTCGCCCCCCTGCAGTTCCTCGTCTTCCTGGTCAGCCTGGCGCTCGTGCTGCGCTATCTCGCCACCGGCGCGGGCTATGACGCGGCGAACCTGTCGATCATCCTCAAGACGCTCGTGCTTTACACCATCATGGTGACGGGCGCCCTGTGGGAGCGCGACGTCTTCGGTGTCTATCTCTTCGCGCCCGCCTTCTTCTGGGAGGACGCGGTCAGCTTCATCGTCATCGCGCTGCACACGGCCTATCTCGTCGCCATCGTCACAGGCTGGCTGACGCCAACCGAGCAAATGCTGATCGCGCTGGCCGCCTACGCCACCTATGTCGTCAACGCCGCCCAGTTCCTGCTCAAGCTGCGCGCGGCCCGCCTCCAGGCGGCGGCCGCCCCTGGCGCGCTCGACGACCGGCTGGAGCTCGCGTCATGAACGCGCCGCTCCTCGCCACACCGGTCCCCGCCTCGGGCTGCGACGCCCCGCCGATCCTGCGCGAGCGCGGCCAGCGCGAGGTCTTCTGCGGCCTGACCGGGATCATGTGGCTGCACCGCAAGATCCAGGACGCCTTCTTCCTGATCGTCGGCTCGCGCACCTGCGCGCATCTGATGCAGTCGGCCGCCGGCGTCATGATCTTCGCCGAGCCGCGCTTCGCCACGGCGATCATCGAGGAGAAGGATCTCGCCGGGCTGGCCGACGCCAATGCCGAGCTCGACGCCGTCGTCGAGCGCCTGCTCTCCCGGCGTCCCGAGATCCGGATGCTGTTCCTGGTCGGCTCCTGCCCCTCCGAGGTCATCAAGCTCGACCTGTCGCGCGCGGCGCTGCGGCTCGGCCAGCGCTTCGCGCCGCAGGTCAGGGTGCTCTCCTACTCCGGCAGCGGCATCGAGACGACCTTCACCCAGGGCGAGGACGCCTGCCTGACCGCGCTCGTCCCGACCCTGCCGGCCGCGCCCGCCGGCGCGGAGGCCTCCCTCCTGATCGTCGGCGTGCTGGCCGATGCGGTCGAGGACCAGTTCCGCCGGCTCTTTGCCGCGATGCGCATCACCCGCCTCGCCTTCCTGCCGGCCCGTCGCGCCGCCGAGATGCCGGCCATCGGTCCCAACACCCGCTATCTGCTGGTCCAGCCCTTCCTCGGCGAGACGGCCCGCACGCTGGAAAACCGCGGCGCGACGCGGCTCGCCGCCCCCTTCCCGCTCGGCGCCGAAGGCACCACCGCCTGGCTGCGCGCCGCCGCCGACGCCTTCGGCGTCGCCGACACCGTTTTCGAGGCCGCCATCGCCGCCCCGCGCGAGCGCGCCGACAAGGCGCTGCAGCACTCGCGCCGGGCGTTGCGCGGCCGGCGGATCTTCTTCTTCCCCGACAGCCAGCTCGAGATTCCGATCGCGCGCTTCCTGTCTCGCGAACTCGAGATGGAACTGGTCGAGGTCGGCACGCCCTACCTCCACAAGGAGCACCTCGCGGCGGACCTCGCTTTGCTGCCGGCTGGCGTCCAGCTCAGCGAGGGCCAGGACGTCGACCGTCAGCTCGACCGCTGCCTGGCGGCGGCGCCCGACATCACCGTCTGCGGGCTCGGCCTCGCCAACCCGCTGGAGGCGCGGGGCCTGACGACGAAATGGGCGATCGAGCTCGTCTTCACCCCGATCCAGGGCTTCGAACAGGCCGGCGATCTCGCCGAGCTGTTCGCGCGGCCGCTGAACCGGCGTGCGGCGCTGGAGGTGTAGCAATGCAGCTCACCGTCTGGACCTATGAAGGCCCCCCGCATGTCGGCGCGATGCGGATCGCCACCGCGATGACCGACGTGCATTACGTGCTGCACGCGCCCCAGGGCGACACCTATGCCGACCTGCTCTTCACCATGATCGAGCGGCGCGGCCAGCGCCCGCCCGTGACCTACACCACCTTCCAGGCACGCGATCTCGGCGGCGACACCGCCGATCTGTTCCAGCGCGCCGCTCTCGACGCCTATGAGCGCTTCAGGCCGTCCGCCATGCTGGTCGGCGCCTCCTGCACCGGCGAGCTGATCCAGGACGATCCGGCCGGGCTCGCGCGAGCGCTGGGCCTGCCGATCCCGGTGATTCCGCTCGAGCTGCCCTCCTATCAGCGCAAGGAGAACTGGGGCGCGGCGGAGACCTTCTACCAGCTCGTGCGCAGCCTGGCGGGCCCGCATATGCCGGCGCCGGGCACCGCCCGCCCCGCCCGCGCGCCCGGCGAACCCGCTCGCTGCAACATCCTCGGCGCCACCGCACTCGGCTTCCGCCACCGCGACGATGTCCGCGCCGTCAAGGATCTGCTGGCGCGGCTCGGGGTCGCCGTCAACGTCGTCGCACCCTGGCAGGCCGGCGCCGCCGACATCGCCCGGCTCGGCCAGGCCGATTTCAACATCGTGCTCTATCCCGAGATCGCGGGGCTCGCCGCGCAATGGCTCAAGCGCGCCTTCGGCCAGCCGACCATCGCCACCGTGCCGATCGGCGTCGGCGCCACCCGCGACTTCATCACCGAGGTCACCCGCCTCGCCGGCGTCGACGCCACGGAGGTCCTGGCCGACGAGACCTCGCGCCTGCCCTGGTATTCGCGCTCGGTCGATTCGACCTATCTGACCGCCAAGCGCGTCTTCGTCTTCGGAGACGCCACGCATGCCATCGCGGCGGCCCGCATCGCCAGCGACGAGCTCGGCTTCAAGGTCGTGGGCCTCGGCACCTATTCCCGCGAGCGCGCCCGCGACGTCCGCGAGGCCGCCGCCCGGCTCGGGCTCGAGGCCATGATCACCGACGACTATCTTGAGGTCGAGGCGGCCTGCGCCGAGCTGCAGCCCGAACTCGTCCTCGGCACCCAGATGGAACGCCACATCGCCAAGCGCCTCGGCATCCCCTGCGCGGTGATCTCGGCCCCGGTCCATGTCCAGGATTTCCCGGCGCGCTACTCGCCGCAGATGGGCTTCGAGGGCGCCAACGTCATCTTCGACGCCTGGGTCCATCCGCTGATGATGGGTCTGGAGGAACATCTGCTCGGCATGTTCCGCGACGATTTCGAGTTCAACGACGGCGCCGGTTCCTCGCATCTCGGCCACGGCGCCAAGCCTGTCATTCCGGGGCTTCGCGAAGCGAAGAACCCCGTCGTGGCCTCCGGGTTCGCCCCTGACGGGCCGCCCCGGAATGACAGCGAGAGCACAGACAGGCCGATCGTCCTCAGCTGGGCGCCCGATGCCGAACTCGAACTGAAGAAGATCCCGTTCTTCGTGCGCGGCAAGGCTCGGCGGAACACCGAGAAATTCGCAGGCGAGCGCGGGATCAGCCCGATCACGGTGGAGACACTCTACGATGCCAAAGCCCATTTCGGCCGCTGATTTCGTCCCCACCATGCTGGCGATGGTCATGCTCGACCGCCGCCGCGCCCTGATGGGCGACGGCTGCGACTCTGCTGGCGACAGCCGCGCGGAGAGCGACGCAGCCGGCCCGACGCCTCGACGAGCCGGCAGCCGGCGCCGACGCGACCGGCGCGCCGAATGTGGCAGCGAGGCCTCGCTATGACCGTCCTGTTCCAGCACCCCGGCCTCAAGGCCGACTATCGCAGCAAGACGCCCCCGCCTCCCGGCGAGGACGGCGAAGGCTCGGTCCAGGTCCAGATGGACCAACTGATGGGCTGCGAGAGCGCCAAGGTCTTCGCCGTCTACGGCAAGGGCGGCATCGGCAAGTCGACGACCTCGTCGAACCTCTCGGTCGCCTTTTCGCGGATGGGCAAGCGCGTGCTCCAGATCGGCTGCGACCCCAAGCATGATTCTACCTTCACTTTGACCAAGAAGCTGATGCCGACCGTCATCGATGTGCTCGAGACGGTAAACTTCCATTCCGAAGAGCTGCGCGTCGAGGATTTCTGCTTCGAGGGCTATAACGGCGTGATGTGCATCGAGGCCGGCGGGCCGCCGGCCGGCACCGGCTGCGGCGGCTATGTCGTCGGGCAGACGGTGAAGCTGCTCAAGGAGCACCACCTGCTCGAGGACACCGATGTGGTGATCTTCGACGTGCTCGGCGACGTCGTCTGCGGCGGGTTCGCGGCGCCCCTCCAGCATGCCGAGCGGGCCGTCATCGTCACCGCCAATGATTTCGACTCGATCTTCGCGATGAACCGCATCGTCGCCGCCATCAAGGCGAAGTCGAAGAACTACGAGGTCCGCGTCGGCGGCGTCATCGCCAACCGCTCGGCGGGCACCGACGAGATCGACCGCTTCAACGCCGCCACCGGGCTGAAGCGCCTCGCCCATTTCCCCGATCTCGACGCCATCCGCCGCTCGCGGCTGAAGAAGGCGACGCTGTTCGAGATGGGCGATGCGCCCGAGGTCCTCGCCGTCCAGCGCGAATACATGAATCTCGCCGAGCAGATGTGGGCCGGCGGCCCGGCGCTCGAAGCCCGGCCGATGAAGGATCGCGAGATCTTCGATTTCCTGGGGTACGAGTGATGGCGGACGCCAATTACCTCCAGCGTCGCAGCGAACTGCAGACCTATTTCGACCGCACCGCGGTCGATGCCTGGGCGCGGCTGACCACGGACGCCCCCGTCAGCGGCATCCGCGCCACGGTGCGCGCCGGCCGCGACGCCATGCGCAACAAGCTCCTGGCCTGGTTGCCCCAGGACATCCGCGGCGCCCGCATCCTCGACGCCGGCTGCGGCACCGGCGCGCTGGCCGTCGAATGCGCCCTGCGCGGCGCCCATGTCACCGCCATCGACCTGTCGCCGACGCTGGTCGCGCTGGCGCAGGATCGCAGCCCGCGCAAGCTCTGCGGCGGCTCGATCAATTTCCGCACCGGCGACATGCTCGACCCGGCGCTTGGTCGCTTCGACCATATCGTCGCGATGGACTCGCTGATCCACTACAAGGCCGAAGACATTGTCGGCGCGCTCGCGCGGCTGGCCGAGCGGACCAGCGGCTCCATGCTCGTCACCCATGCGCCGCGCACGCCCGCGCTGACGCTGATGCACTGGGCCGGCCTTGCGTTCCCACGGGCGGACCGCGCACCTGCGATCGAGCCGGTCAGCACCCGCAGGCTCGCCTCGGCCATCGCCGGCGAACGCAGCCTCTCGCCCTGGCGCATCGGCCGCAGCGAGCGCGTGTCGAGCGCCTTCTACAAATCCCAGGCCCTGGAGCTCGTCGCCCGATGAACCCGGTCTCGGCCGCATTCGTGAAGGGTCTGACGCGGATCGGTCCGCGCTGGCTGCCCTTTGCCGATGCGGCCTCGCCGGAGCTTCCCCTCGGCCGGATCCTGCGCCTCTCGCTCTTCCAGGTGTCGGTGGGGATGGCGACCGTCCTGATGGTCGGCACCCTCAACCGGGTCATGATCGTCGAACTCAACGTGCCGGCGACGCTGGTGGCGGCGATGGTCTGCCTGCCCTTCCTCTTCGCACCTTTGCGCGCGCTCATCGGCCACCGTTCCGACATGCACCGCTCGGTGCTGGGCTGGCGCCGTGTGCCCTATATCTGGTTCGGCTCGCTGCTGCAGTTCGGCGGGCTCGCGATCATGCCCTTCGCGCTGCTGGTTCTTTCCGGAGATGGCGTCGGCCCGGTGCTCTACGGCCAGATCGGCGCCGCGCTCGCCTTCCTGCTCGTCGGGGCCGGGCTCCACACCACGCAGACGGCGGGCCTCGCGCTGGCTACCGACCTCGCCACGCCGGCGACACGCGCCCGCGTCGTCGCCCTCCTCTACGTGACGCTGCTGCTGGGCATGGTCGCGAGCGGACTGGTCTTCGCCTGGCTGCTCGCCGATTTCACGCCCCTGCGCCTGATCCAGGTGGTACAGGGCGCCGCCGTCGTCACCATGGTGCTGAACGTCGTCGCGCTCTGGAAGCAGGAGGTCCGCAACCCCTCTCTGACCCGGGCCGATCGCGAGCGGCCACCCTTCGCGGTAACGCTGCGCCGCTTCGTCGCCCGGCCGGGAGCGACGCGCTTCCTCGTCACCGTGGCGCTCGGCACGGCCGCGTTCAACATGCAGGACATCATCCTCGAGCCCTATGGCGCGCAGGTGCTGAAGCTCAGTGTCAGCGGCACCACGGTCCTGACCGCGCTGCTCGCCATCGGCGCGCTCGCCGCCTTCGCGCTGGCGGCGCGCGCCCTGAATGCGGGCTTCGATCCGCACCGGATCGCCGCGCTCGGGCTGGTCTGCGGCCTCGTCGCTTTTCCCAGCGTGATCTTCGCGGGCGCGATCGAGGCGCCCGGCCTGTTCCGCTTCGGCACGGTGCTGATCGGCTTCGGCGGCGGGCTCTTCGCGGTCAGCACGCTGACGATCGCGATGGATCTCGACGACGGCCCGCAGAACGGGTTGGCGGTCGGCATCTGGGGCGCCGTGCAGGCCACTGCGGCCGGGCTCGCCATCGCGCTGGGCGGCGCCATCCGGGACGGCTTCGGCGCGCTCGCGGCCAGCGGCACGCTCGGCCCCGGCTTCTCGGACCCGGCCGCCGCCTACAATGCCGTCTACCACATCGAGGTCGCGCTGCTCTTCGCCACGCTGGTTGCCATCGGCCCGCTGGTGCGCAGCGCCGCCGTCGCGCGACCCGTTTCCTCGACCCGTTTCGGCCTGGCGGAGTTTCCAGGGTGACCGCGACCCGACCGAAGACCCTGCAAGGAGGGCTCTCTGATGCGTGAGATCATGGGATATATCGACGTCGCCCAGGTCACGATCTGGCTGTTCTGGATCTTCTTTGCCGGGCTCGTGGTCTATCTGCGCCGCGAGGACCGGCGCGAAGGCTACCCCCTCGAATCCGACACCCATCCCGGTAAGTTCCTGTCGCCGAGCCTGATCTTCTATCCGGCTCCCAAGACCTTCCGTCTCTCCAACGGCACCTCGGTGCAGGCGCCGACCGGCCGGCCCGACGGACGGGTCCTCGCCGCACGGCCGACCGCGAAGTTCCCCGGCGCGCCGCTGGCGCCGACCGGCACCAACCCCATGCTGGATTCGATCGGTCCCGGTTCCTGGGCCGAACGGGCCGACGCGCCGGAGATGACCTACGACAACCACATCAAGATCCTGCCCGTGCGGGTCGCCACCGGCTACGCCTGCTCGGCCTATGAGGACCCGCGCGGCTACGACGTCATCGGCGCCGACATGAAGGTCGCCGGCAAGGTGGTCGATCTCTGGGTCGACCGCTCGGAGGCCCTGATCCGCTATTTCGAGGTCGCCCTGCCCGGCGGCGGCACCGTGCTGCTGCCCAACACCTTCTCCGACATCAAGCGTGGGGTGAAACCGGGCGTCGGCCGCATCAAGGTCGAGGCGCTGCTCGCGAGCCAGTTCGCCGACGTGCCCGCGATCCGCAAGCCCGATTCCGTCACGAGGCTCGAGGAGGAGAAGATCTGCGCCTATTACGGCGCCGGCACCCTCTACGCGACGCCCCACCGCGCGGAGCCGCTGCTATGAGCCACGACGATTTCGCCTTCGAGCCGATTCCCGGCCTGCCCGCTTGCCCTCCGGAGGGCGAGACCATCCTCTGGCAGGGTGGGCCCGACTGGCGCGGCCTCGCCTGGCGCGCCTTCCATCTGCGCGAGGTCGCCTTCTACTTCGCCGCCCTCGTTGCCGCCCAGCCGGTCCTGGCGCTGATCCAGGGCACGCCGCTCGCCGCCACGCTGCTGCCGATGACCTGGATCGCGCTGGCCGGCAGCGCCGCCTGCGGCGTGCTGGGGACGCTCGCCTGGCTCGCCGCCCGCGGCACCGTCTACACCATCACCAGCCGGCGGCTGGTGATGCGCTTCGGCATCGCCCTGCCGATGACGATCAACCTGCCTTTCACGCTCATAGCCGGGGCCGGCCTCAAGCTGCGTCGCAGCGGCGCGGGCGACATTCCGGTCGCCCTCGTCCCGGGGCAGCGGGTCTCCTACATCGTGATGTGGCCGCATGCGCGGCCCTGGCGCCTGGCGCGGCCGGAGCCGATGCTGCGGGAACTGCCCGAGGCGAAGCGCGCCGCGGACATCCTGGCCCGCGCCCTTTCGGTCCACGCCGGCGCCGTCGTCCCCGCACGCCTGCCGGCTGCGGGCGCCGCGAACGACCAGCGCCTGCCGCAGGGCATGGCGGCGGCGGGTTGAGGAGGCCGGGACGATGAGCGACACCGCCCTTCCCCCGCCAACATCCGCCAGCCTGTCGCCACCGCGCTGGGCGCTGGTCGGCATGGCCCTGCTGGTGGTGGCGACGATCGCCATCGCCGGCCTCGCCCGGCAGACCGGCATCGGCGCCACCGGCATTCCCGACAGCCCGACCGTCGCCCGAGCCGATCTGCGCTTCGAGGACCGGGAGGACGGCTCCGTCCTGGTTCGCGACGGTTCCGGCCGGGTGCTCGAGACGATCGCCGTCGGGGCCGACGGCTTCATCCGCGGCACGATGCGCAGCCTGGCGCGCCAGCGCAAACAGGCCGGCCTGCCGCGGGACCTGCCCTTTCTTCTGGAGCGCCGCGAGAATGGCCGCCTCAGCCTGAGCGATCCCGCGACAGGCGCCCGCATCGAGCTCGACGCCTTCGGCACCGGCAACGCCGCCACCTTCGCGCGCTTCCTGGCTTCTCGGGAGAACCGCTCATGACCGACTTCACTCTGACGGACAGAACCATGGCCGAGCCGAAACAGTTCGATGTCGGCTGCACCATCGAGGTGTCCCACACCTTCGAGAGTCTGCACGCCCATGTGACGCTCGACGGCGACATCAAGATCCGCCCCGGCGACGAGGTCATCGTCCATGGCGAGCCGATCAAGGTTCCCTATGGCGAGGTCCAGACCTTCCGCCGCGTCGCGACCGTCAAGCGCGCCGGCTGGCTCGAGCAGCTCTGGACCAGGATCACCGGCCGCGCCGAATTCATGGAGCTGCTCGAATTCAGCTTCTCGGAAAGGACCAAGCTATGACCGCTGCAACCCTTTCGGCCGGCGCCATGCGCGCGGCCCCCAACGAAGCCACCCGCATGGCCCAGCAGGACACCATGCTGACGCCGCGCTTCTACACCACCGATTTCGAAGAGCTCGACAAGATTGACGTCACGCCCGTCCGCGCCGAATGGGACCTGCTGATCGCCGAGATGAAGAGCGACCCCAACAAGGGTCACTTCACCCGCAACGCCGACTGGAAGCTCGAGCTCGAGAAGATCCCCGAACCCCTGCGCAAAGAGTTCATCGACTTCCTGGTCTCGTCGCTGACGGCGGAGTTTTCCGGCTGCGTGCTCTATGCCGAGATGCGCAAGCGCGGCACCAACCCCGACATCTGCGAGCTGTTCAAATAGATGCGCCGCGACGAGGCCCGCCATGCCGGCTTCATCAACGACGCGCTCAAGGAATTCAGCATCGGCGTCGATCTCGGCTTCCTGACCAAGGCCAAGAAATACACCTTCTTCAAACCGAAGTTCATCTTCTACGCGACCTATCTCTCCGAGAAGATCGGTTATGCCCGCTACATCACCATCTACCGGCACCTCGAGCGTAACCCCGACAAGTGCTTCCACCCGATCTTCAAATGGTTCCGCGAGTGGTGCAACGACGAGTTCCGCCATGGCGAGGCCTTCTCGCTGCTGATGCGGGCGAACCCGCATCTGCTCACAGGCGGCAACAAGCTCTGGGTGCGCTTCTTCCTACTCGCCGTCTACGCGACGATGTATGTGCGCGACCATGTCCGGCCGGAATTCCACAAGGCGCTCGACATCGATCCGACGCAGTATGATTTCGAGGTCTACCGCATCACCTCGGAGATCTCGCGCCAGGTCTTCCCGGTCGTCCTCGACACCGACAATCCGAAGTTCCGCGCCGGGCTCGAGCGGGTCCGCATCCTCGCCGGCAAGATCGCAGAGGCCGCCGAGCAGGGCGGGCTCGCCGCGCAGCTCAGGATGCGCGCCTATCAGGCCCAGGTCGGCTACGTCCTGCTCAAGCTCTATCTGCTGCCGACGATCAAGAACGAGATCCCCCGCACCAGCCGGCTCCAGCCGGCCTATTGAGGAGGCGGCGTCTTGGTCACCTACGGGCTCCCGATCGTCGCGACACTGATCGCCTGGTGGTTCTCCACCGGCGCGATCCTCTATCTCGACGGTCTGCCCCGGGCGACCTTCCGCTGGAGCCTGGCGGGCGCCACGCTCGCTCTGCTCGCCGCCTTCTGGGGCCTGGCCGCCACGGCCGGAGACACTAGCGTCGCCGGCGCCTATCTCGCCGTGTTCTCCGCGCTCGTGGTCTGGGGCTGGAACGAGCTTGCCTTCCTGCTCGGCTATGTCGCCGGCCCGACGCGGGAGCCCTGCGCGCCCGGCCTGCGCGGCTTCGCCCGCTTCAAGGCCGCGACTCGCGCCATCCTGCATCACGAGCTGGCGCTGCTGGCTTCGCTGGCGGTCATCGCCCTCCTCACCGCCGACGGGGCGAACCTGTTCGGCCTCGCCACCTTCGCGCTGCTCTTCGCCATGCGCCTCTCGACCAAGCTCAATATCTATCTCGGCGTGCCCAACACCACGGTCGAGTTCCTGCCCGCGCATCTCGGCTATCTGAAGAGCTATTTCCGCCAGCGGCCGATGAACCTGCTGTTTCCGCTCTCGGTGACCGCCGCGACGCTTCTCAGCGCCTGGCTGGTGCACAGCGTCGTGCGCGCCGACGATCCCTTTGCGATCACGGGCTTCGTCCTGCTGGCGACCTTCGCCGTGCTCGGCCTCGTCGAGCACTGGTTCCTGGTGCTGCCGCTGCCGGTCGCCGAGCTCTGGGCCTGGGGCCTGCGCTCGCGTGACGAGGCCGCCCCTGCCGATCCCGCGCCCGTACGGTCCCCGGCGCCGCTCCCTTCCGCCACCGGCCTCGCGACACCGCGCGCCGTTCCCCCGCCAACCCTCGTCGCATAGCGCGACAGCGCGCTCCCAGGAGGCCGCCGATGGACTACGAGATGTTCTTCCGCAAGGAAATCGACGGGCTCCACAAGGAAGGCCGCTACCGCGTCTTCGCCGATCTGGAGCGCAAGGCCGGGCAGTTTCCCCGCGCCACCTTCCATGGCGCCGATGGCCCGCGCGACGTCACGGTCTGGTGCTCGAACGACTATCTCGGCATGGGGCAGAATCCCGACGTACTCGCCGCGATGCATGGCGCGCTCGACGGCTGCGGCGCCGGCGCCGGCGGCACCCGCAACATCGGCGGCACCAACCATTATCATGTCCTGCTCGAGCGGGAGCTCGCCGATCTCCACGGCAAGGAAGCCGCGCTCCTGTTCAACTCCGGCTACATGTCGAACTGGGCCTCGCTCTCGACCTTCGCGGCGCGCATTCCCGACTGCGTGGTCCTGACCGACGGCCTCAACCACGCCTCGATGATCGAGGGCATCCGCCATTCGCGGGCCGACAAGGTCGTCTTCGCCCATAACGATCCCGACGACCTGCGCCGCAAGCTGCAGGCGATCGACCCGCGCCGGCCGAAGCTGCTCGCCTTCGAATCCGTCTATTCGATGGATGGCGACATCGCCCCGATCGAGGCCTTCTGCGATCTCGCCGACGAGTTCGGCGCCATGACCTATATCGACGAGGTCCATGCGGTCGGCCTCTACGGCCCACGCGGCGGCGGCGTCAGCGAGCGCGAGGGGCTGAGCCATCGGCTGGACGTGATCGAGGGCACGCTTGCCAAGGGCTTCGGCATCATGGGCGGCTACATCACCGGCAGCGCCGCCACCTGCGACTTCATCCGCAGCTTCGCCTCGGGCTTCATCTTCTCGACCTCGCTGCCGCCGGCGCTGGCAGCCGGTGCGCTGGCTTCGGTACGCCACCTCAAGGCGAGCCAGGTCGAGCGCGACGGCCAGCGCGATCGCGTCGCCGCGGTGCGGGCCGGGCTCGATGCGGCCGGCATCCCCCATCTGCCCAACCCCAGCCACATCGTCCCTGTCATGGTCGGCGATCCCGTGCTGTGCAAGCGCATCAGCGACGAGCTGCTCGAGCGCTTCGACATCTATGTCCAGCCGATCAACTACCCGACCGTGCCGCGCGGCACCGAGCGGCTGCGGATCACGCCCTCGCCTCTCCACTCCGACGCCGATATCGTGGCCCTGGTCGGGGCGCTGACAGCGATCTGGCGCCAGGTCGGCCTGCGCCGCGCCGCCTGAGACGCATCCTCTCCGCCGAGATGACGAGGCCGGGCCCAGCGCCCGGCCTTTTTTGTTGATGCTCCCACGCCGATTGGAGCGGTGGCCCGCTTTGCGCCGCGCGCCCGGCCGACGGACCGGCGTGCGCACGGCACACAAAAAAGGGGAGGCCGTCGCCGGCCTCCCAGGGATCGTCCGCTCGGTCGCGGTCGAGGATGGTGCGCTTGCTCAGGGCCGCGTCGGGGGCACCGGCGTGGCCGGCCACATCGTCGGGTCGCTCGGGGCGAATTTGTGCTTGATCGCCCACTCGTACCAGTTGTCGACGGCCGTGCCGGTGAGCAGGATCCCGATGCCGCCGGTCAGCGTGCACAGCACCGCGAACCACCAGGCCCAGCGATGGATCGATTCCATCGTCGCGTTGAAGCCCATCGTCCAGCGCCAGAACAGGGCGGCCCGTTCCGAGGCCGTGCCGCGGTCGACGATCTGCTCGATCTCGCGGTCGCCGCCATAGCGAGAGACCGCCAGGATCGTCGCGCCATGCATCGCGAAAAGCAGCGCCGAGCCGTAGAGGAAGGCGATCGAGAGCGCGTGGAAGGGGTTGTAGAAGAGGTTGCCGTAGCGCAGCGAGAAATTCTGCGTCCAGTCCAGATGCGGGAAGATCCCGAAGGGCACCGCCTCGCTCCAGCTGCCCATCAGCAGCGGCCGGATGAAGCCGAGCACGAGGTAGAGCCAGATCGCCGAGGCGAAGGCCCAGGCCACATGCGTGCCCATGCCGAGCGCCCGGGCCCGGTTATAGGTGCGCACCCACCAGAGCAGGATCGAGGTCGTCAGGAAGAAGCCGGCGAGCAGCCACCAGCCGCCCTCCTTCAGCGGGGGCAGGATGGTCAGCCCATGCTGCGGCAGCGGCGGCGCCAGCTGGAGCCAGAACAGCTCGCGCACGAAGCGGATCGGGTCCCAGTTCACCGAGGCCAGCATGTTCAGCCCGATGATCTCGAAGGCGATGATGCCGCAGACGATCGAGGTCACGCCGGTCCAGCCGAGATAGATCGGGCCGAGCTGGGCATCGCCGATCATCCCGAAGAGATTGACCGTCCGGGTCGCCGTGCCGCGGCGCGTGCCCCGGCTCGGGATCGGGACGCCCATATCCGGCGCGCCATGGATCTGAACCCGGGTGAAGATGTTCTGGTACGTTGCCATCGCCTTGATCCTTGGAGAACCGGGATGAGATTGGTGGCGGCGCGCGGGACGCCGCGCGTCGCGGGGTCGGCGTCAGCGCCAGATCGAGAAATGGCGCGACAGGTCCCACCACTCGGCCCAGCCCTCGCTCCAGTAGGGGCCGCTGATGATGATGCAGACCGCGCTCCAGAAGGAGGCCGACACCGCCAGGAACAGGCCGAGCCGGTGGATGCCGAGCGTGCCGATCGAATAGCCGATCGTGTCGCGGAAGAAGGTGTTCTCGTGCTCGGGCGTCTTCACCGGCTCGCCGCGCTTGGGATTGGTCGCCGAGAGGATCAGGCCGCCATGGAGCGAGAGCGCCAGCGCACTGGTGAAGAAGAACGTCACCGCGATCATATGTGCCGGATTGTAGTGGAACTGGAGATACTGGTAGCCGACGTTCGACACCCATTCGAGATGGCTGAAGATCCCGTACGGAAAGCCATAACCCCAGGCGCCGAGCAGGAACGGCCGGAAGATCACCAGCGTCACATAGGCCAGAATGGCGAAGCCGAAGGCCACGGGCACGTGATAGCCCATGCCGAGCTTGCGGCAGATCTCGACCTCGCGCAGCGCCCAGGACACGAAGGAGCCGGTCGCGCAGATGGTGATGATCTGCCAGAGCCCGCCTTCCTTGAGTGGCGCGAGGCGCAGGCCGTATTCCGGCAGGGGCGGGTTGATCGAGATCAGCCAGGGATTCCAGGTCGGCCCGATCGCCGCACCGTAGAACACCAGCGCCGTGCCCAGCGCCGCGAAGAACACCGTCGCGACGCCGAAGAAGCCGACATAGAAGGGGCCGACCCAGAAGTCGAAGAGATCGCCCCCGATCAGCGTGCCGCCCCTGACGCGGTATTTGCGTTCGAAATTGAGCAAAGCCATCGTCGCATCCCTCCGCGGGCGCCGGCATGCGTGGCCGCGCCTCGTCTGAACGGTTTGGTATCGGCGCGAGCCGATCGGATCGGCGGACGGGACCGGGACGAACCCTGCCCCCCGTCCGCCAGTGTCGTCAGCCGATCCGCGAGATCGTCACATCCGAGGTCGGAGTCTCGATCTGCAGCACGGCGGCAGCCTTCCGCGGGCCTTCGATCCAGTTGAACCTGTTCGTCGAGAGCAGGATGAAATGGATCAGGATGGCGAGCCCGAACAGGAAGGTGAACAGCGCGATCAGCGTGCGACGCGGATCGAACAGCAGCCAGATTTTCCACATGGTTCCGCTCCTTCGTTATGAGATCAGCGAAACGGCGGTGGTCAGGGCCGTCTTCACGCCTTCTTCCAGCGACGCATATCCGTTGGGTCCGGGCAGCCAGGGCCGCCACGACCAAACCAGGAAATGCGCGATCACGGCGATGACCGTGAAGCCGATGAAGCTCGTGATGAAGAAGCCGTGGAATTCCTTGGCTTCCGCTTCGGTCAACCCTGACAGTGAGTCTCTCTCTGTCATGATCTTCTCTCCTTTGGCCTTGCGGCCGTTACCGCACGAAGCCGTGCGGCTGGCTGTCGGGCTTCGACCCCCGGCAGTTCCTCCCGCCCAAACCGGGCGAAAGCGCGTGACCTTCGCTGCTCGGGGCGTCAGCCCATGAACATGAAGGGAATGGTGGCGTTCGCGTTGGCGCGAGCCTGCGCGAATATCGAAAGCCGGTGTCCCCCGGTGGCGGGGCGGATCGCCCGCTGCACCAGCGTGGAGACGAGGAAGAAGGGCATCGACAGGGCTGTCAGCCGCCGGCACATCCGCCGGTCGGATTCCAGGGACTTCGCCCGGCGAACATGGTCCTGCTCCGAGTGGCGCGCCGTGAACTGCATGGTCATGGTCATGGTCTCCCCTTGGAAGGCTGTTCTGGTTGGCGAGGCAGCCGAAGGCCCCTCGCGGCGTCGAGACAGGGCGAGGCTCGTCACGCGAGAGCTCCTTCCCGGCTGGCGATGCTGTCGAGATGGTCGGGCTGGACGCGCTCGGCGCCGTCCCGTCGGGCACGCGCCTCGGCGGCGTCGCGCAGGCGCTTGGCGGCGGAAATCCGCACCAGCACCGGCTGCTTGTCGAGCACCCCGTCGAGCAGGGCCTTGGCCTCGTCCGACCAGGGCAGTTCGCGATGCAGCCGCGCGGGCGTGGCCTCGACGGCGTCCATCTGCGTGCCCAGCGGCAGGATGTGGAAGAGCGCGTCGAACAGCGCGTTGCAGACCTCCTGGACCAGGTAGGTCGCGCCCGCATAGCCCATGAAGGGCGTGCCGGTGTGCCGGCGGATCACCGCGCCGGGGAATGAGGCGGGGATGTAGATCCCGCGCCCGCCGGCTTCCGCCATGTACATGCGCTCGTTGAAGGAGCCGAACAGCACCAGCGGCGGCTTCTCCCTGAGCGAGGCGCGCACTGCGTCGTTGTCGGATTTCTTGCCGGCGCAGCGCGAGGCCGAGAAGGTGCAGGGCAGCCCCATCTCGGTCTCGAGGAAGTGGCGGATGCCGCGCGCATAGGTCTCGTTGGCGACGATGGCGAAGGAGGCCGTGCCGAAGAAATCCTGCGTCACCGAGCGCCAGAGATCCCAGAGCGGCTTGATCGTCGTGTGCTTCTCGCGCTCGATGAAGGGCTCGGGGTCGAGCCCGAGCAGTTCGCCGAGCGAGCGCAGGAAGGCGGTGGTCGAATGCAGCCCGATCGGCGCCTGCAGATAGGGCCGCTCCAGCGCCTCGCAAAGCATGCGGCCATATTCGCGGTAGAGGCAGACATTGACCTCGGCATCGGCCAGCCGCTGCACCTGCGACAGATGCGAGCCGAGCGGGAAGGTCATGTGGACCTCCGCGCCGATGCCTTCGATCAGGCGGCGCACCTCGGCGAGATCGGAGGGCATGTTGAACATGCCATAGGCCGGGCCGATGATGTTGACCTTGGGCTTCGCGCCCTCCTTGCGGGGCTTCGCCTTGGGCACGATGCCACGCTTGGCGCCGTATTCGCCCCAGAGCCAGAACAGCGCGCGGTCGGCGCATTGCCACTGGTCCTCGTCGATCGTGCGCGGCAGGAAGCGCTGGATGTTGGTGCCCTCGGGCGTCACGCCGCCGCCGATCATCTCGGCGATCGAGCCGGTGACGACCACGCTCGGCAGATGCGGATCGAGCGCGGCATTGGCGCGCTTCATCGCGCCTTCCGTGCCGTGCTGGCCGAGTTCCTCTTCGCCGAGACCAGTGACGACGATGGGCAGCTCATGGGGCGGCAAAGCGTCGGTGTAGTGCAGCACCGAGGTCACCGGCAGATTCTCGCAGCCGACCGGGCCGTCGATGACGACCTGCAGGCCCT
>NZ_JAUXYO010000068.1 GCF_030694325.1 Allobosea sp.
CGCGCCGAACAGCAGGCCGACATCGCCGCGCGGGCGGCCCTTCCGGCCGGTCATGCCGTCAGCGGCGTCCCCGAGGCTGTCGGCCCGCTCGAGCCGGCACAGCGCCCGCGCCGCCGCCGCCTTGGCGGTCGCGAGTTCGAGCGCCTTGGCGAGCCAGATCGTCCAGGTCACCACCGACGCGAAGGCGAGCCCGACCATCACCGCCTTCACGACGATGTCGGCCGCCATGAACATGCCCCAGGGCGAGAGGTCATGCGGCAGGGCCGGAGCCGCCGCGACCGGCGCCGGAGCGGCGACGGGCGGGGCAGGCTGAACCGCCGGCGCGACCGGATGCGCCGTCGTGGGTGGCGCGATTCCCAATTGCGACGGCGTCGCGGGCAGCGCCGTGGTCGGCGCGCCCGGCGCAGCGCCGGACGGACCGGGTGCGGCCGGGACGGCGACATCGGGTGCCGCAGGCGCTGCCTCCGCCGCAGTCGCAGGCGCCGTGGCGGCCGACGGCGCCGCGGCTGCCGGCCCGCCCTGCTGTGCCTGTAGCGGACCGAGGCTGGCGACAAGGCAGATGAGGGCCACGCCGAGCCGGCGCGGAAGGGGGCCCAGACCGGCCTCGGCCTGGAGCGGATACGTGAAGGACGACACCGCCTTCTCCTTGGAACAATTAAAAAAAGCCTGTCCGATCAACAGGATGCGCGTGGCGTTACGCCTCCCCCAAGCCATCCTCCCTGTCAAGGCCGCCGCTCGCGGTGCCGGAGTCACTGTCGTTGCAGGCGCACCGCTCGGCGCATCGTCGGGCAATGCGAGATCCTGCGCTGTCGCGGCGATCCCGCCGCCGCGGATCCCGTCTTGCGCGCCCCGCGCGCCGCGTCCATGTGCCCTCGACGACGCCCTCGGCATCGCAGGCGCCCTCGCCTGTCGCAACAGCCTGGGCCTGATCGACATCCGCAAGGTCGATGCGATCCGGGCCGGGGTCATCCGATCACGAGGACGCGTTGACGCACACGGCGACCGGCGCCCTGCCCGCCTAGTCGAGCAGTTCGCGGATGCGGATGGCCAGTTCCATCGCACTGTAGGGCTTCTTCAGCCAAGTCGCTTCGGCAGCGATTTCGCGCACCGCGACGCTGGGCTCGGCGAAGCCGGAGGTCAGGATGATCTTGAGATCCGGCCGCTGGCGACGCGCCTCGCGCGCCAGTTCGTCGCCGGACATTCCGCCGGGCATGACGATGTCGGTGAACATGAGCGCGACCTGAGGATGGGCGGCAAGCACCTGCAGCGCCTCGGCGGCGTTCTCCGCCTGCAGCACGCGATAATTCATGTCCTCCAGACGCGCGACCGCGACACGCCGCACCCGCGCGTCGTCCTCAACCACGAGAATCGTCTCGGTTCCGCCCGGCAGGCTCGGCGGCGGCTCATGCACCGCCGCGGGCACCGGGGAGCCCTCCGTCATCGACGCCTCGGCCACCGGCAGGAACAGCCGCACGCTCGTGCCCTCCCCGACCTCGCTGTAGAGCTGGACATGGCCTCCGGACTGCTTGGTGAAGCCATAGACCATGCTGAGCCCGAGCCCCGTGCCCGCCCCGACCCCCTTGGTGGTGAAGAACGGCTCGAAGGCGCGCTTGCGCACCTCGGGCGGCATGCCGGCGCCCGTATCCGTCACCGAGATCAGCACATAGCTGCCGGTGCGCACCTCCGGATACATGCTGGCATAATCGGCATCGAGCTTCGCCGGCGAGATCTCGACCGTCAGCCGCCCGCCGCGCGGCATCGCGTCACGCGCGTTCAGGGCGAGGTTGAGCAGCGCGTTCTGCAGCTGCGAGGCATCGACCAGCGCCGGCCCCGGCGATCCCGAGACGATCATGCGCAGCTCGATCGTCTCCCCCAGCGCCCGGCGCAACAGATCGGAAAAGCGCGAGACGAGCGGGCCGATATCCGCGCGCTTGGCATTGAGCGGTTGTTTGCGCCCGAAGGCGAGGAGCTGGGCGGTGAGCTTGGCGCCATCCTCGGCCGCGCTCTGCGCCTCGCGCAGCAGGGCCCGCGCCCGGTCGTCGGTCAACCGCCGCTCGATCATTTCGAGATTGCCGCTGACCACCGTCAGCAGGTTGTTGAAATCATGCGCGATACCGCCGGTGAGCTGCCCGACCGCCTCCATCTTGTGGGCCTGGCGCAGTTCCTCCTCGATCCGGTGGCGGCTGGTGAGGTCGCGGATGAAGCCGGTGAAGATGCGCCGGCCGGCGGCCCGCGCCTCGCCGATCGCGAGCTCCATCGGAAACTCGGTGCCGTCCTTCTTCTGGCCGGTGACGACGCGGCCATAGCCGATGATGCGGCGCTGCCCGGTCTCCAGATAGCGCTCCATATAGCCGTCATGGGCGTCGCGATCCGGCTGCGGCATCAGCATCCGGACGTTGCGGCCGAGCACCTCGGAGGTCGCGAAGCCGAACAGCTTCTCCGCCGCCGCGCTGAAGGAGGTGATCGTTCCGCTCTCGTCGATCACGATCATCGCCTCGGGCACGGTGTCGAGGATCGAGCGCAGATGCGCCTCGCGCGCCAAGAGATGCGCCTGCATCGTGCGCAGGTCGCTGACGTCGACATTGGTCTCGATGATCGACGTGCCCGCCTCGCCCTCGGTCTCGGCGACGACCCAGCGGCTGGCGACCGAAACGGGCATCCCGTCCTTGCGCCGCTGGCTGAGCTCGCCGGTCCAGACACCATGCGCCTTCAGATGCGCGAGGATGTCGGCGAAGGGCTGGGGAAACACCGTCTCCAGCAGGTCATGCGCGGACCGGCCGAGCGCCTCGGTGCGGCTCCAGCCATAGAGCGCCTCGGATCCGCTGGTCCAGCGGCTGACCACGCCGTCGAAGCCGTGGACGATGAGGTTGGCGCTGTCGAGGATGCGGGCGATCTCGTCCAGACTGGACTCGGTGGTGACGGTCGCCCCCATGGTCTCTCTCGGTGCTGCGCGCTCAGTTCGGCCAGACCGCCTGCTGGATCGCCCGGCCTCCGGCGCCGTCCTTATCGTCGGCATCGCTTTCCCCCGCAAGCAGGGCGAGCTTGCCGAGCTTGCGCACCACCAGGGCATGGCGGCTGCTGGGGGCGATCACCCGGCAATTGGTCAGCCGCGTCATCGTGCGGGACACGGTCTCGATCGTGAGGCCGAGATAATCCGCCATGTCGAGGCGCGTCATCGGGATCTCGATCACCGGCTGGCGCACGTCGCCGCCAAGCCGGCGCGCGATCAGCAAAAGGAAGCTGGCGACCCGCTCCTCCGCGCTCTTGCGGGCGAGCAGCACCATCTGGTCCTGCGCCGCCGCCATCTCGTCGCAGAGGCAGGCGAAGAGCTGCGGCCGCAGCTCCGGCGAGCGGTTGATCTCGTCCTGGAAACGGCCATGCTCGTAGCGGCGCAGCTTCGTCCGGTTCACCGCCTCGGCGGTGTAGAGATACTGGTCCTTCAGCGAGACGCCGAGGAGGTCACCGGGATAGAGGAAGCCGGTGATGACGCGGCGGCCGTCGCTGAGGATCCGGAAGACGCGCAGCACGCCCTCGACGACCTCGAAGACATGGCGGGCCTCGTCGCCCTCCCAGAACACCGCGGTACCCGGCTCGAAGGTCTCGACCGGCTGCCCGCCGAAGAGGCTTTTGAGGCTGGCCGGGCAAGGCGGGACCGTCGCGAATCGCCTGACAGCTCCGTGCGGCTGTGACATGGTGGCTTGCGAGAGCATCGGCTCGTCATCCCTCTGTGATCGACGCGCCGACTTGAACCGATCCCGGTAACGGGCGAACGCCGCCAGGGTGACGAACCGTGCAAAAATGTGACGGTTTGTAACAACCGGGATCGCGAAGGAAACCCACTGCCTGCCATGACCGAGCCGACCGCCCGCAACGAACACATCCTCGTCGTGGATGACGATGTTCGAATCCGGCAGATGCTGATCACTTATTTCGAGGACGAGGGTTACCGCGTCACCGCCGTCGGCGACGGCGCCGCCATGCGCGACGCCCTGCAGCGCCACCCGGTCGACATCATTCTCCTCGACCTCGTCCTGCCCGGCGGCGAGGACGGCCTGATGCTGGCACGCGAGCTGCGCTCCCGCGGCGAGACGCCCATCATCATGCTGACCGGGCGCGACGACGTGGTCGACCGCATCGTCGGGCTCGAGGTCGGCGCCGACGACTACATCGCCAAGCCCTTCCATCTGCGCGAGGTTCTCGCCCGGTTGCGCACCGTGCTGCGCCGGCGCCAGCCCGCCGCGCCCGCCCGCGCCGAGGCCGGCGAGACGATCCATTTCGCCGGCTGGCGGCTCGATCTCGCCCGCCGCCAGCTC
>NZ_JAUXYO010000065.1 GCF_030694325.1 Allobosea sp.
GGGTCTTCCTGACACTGGGCATCGCGATGGGCTCCTACTGGGCCTATTACGAACTGGGCTGGGGCGGATGGTGGTTCTGGGACCCGGTCGAGAACGCCTCGCTGATGCCCTGGCTGGCCGGCACCGCCCTGATCCACTCCACGGTGGTGATGGAGAAGCGCGACGCGCTGAAGGTCTGGACCATCCTGCTCGCGATCCTGACCTTCTCGCTCTCGCTGCTGGGGACCTTCATCGTCCGCTCCGGCGTGCTGACCTCTGTGCACTCCTTCGCGACCGACCCGGAGCGCGGGCTCTTCATCCTGATGATCCTGGTCTTCTTCGTCGGCGGCTCGCTGGCCCTGTTCGCCTGGCGCGCGCCGCTGCTGCGGCAGGGCGGCCTGTTCGCGCCGGTCTCCCGCGAGGGTGCGCTCGTCGTCAACAACGTCTTCATCGCGACGGCCTGCGCCACGGTCTTCATCGGCACGCTCTACCCGCTCGTGCTCGAGATGGTCACGGGCGACAAGATCTCGGTCGGCCCGCCCTTCTTCAACGCCACCTTCGTGCCCGTGCTGGTGCCGCTGTTGCTGCTCCTGCCGCTCGGCCAATCGCTCGCCTGGAAGCGCGGCGACCTGCTCGGCGCCGCGCAGCGCAACCTCGCGGCCTTCGGCCTGGCGATCCTCGCCGCGCTCGCCCTCATCGCCTTCACCTGGGGCGGCCCGGTGCTGGCACCTCTGGGCATCGGCCTCGGCGTCTTCCTCGTCGCCGGTGCCGCTTTCGATCTCGGCGAGCGGATCGTCAGCCGTGCCAGCGGCTGGCCGGCCGTCTGGTCGCGGGCCAAGGGGCTGCCGCGTTCGGCCTGGGGCACCGCGCTCGCCCATGCCGGCGTCGGCCTGAGCGTCATCGGCATTGCCGCCGTGGTCTGGAGCACCGAGGCGATCGGCGTGCTGAAGCCGGGCGAGCGCCTCACCAGCGGCCGCTACACCGTCGTGCTGGAATCGATCACGCCGCGCACTGGCCCCAATTTCCGGGCGGATGTGGCGCGTTTCCAGCTGTTCTCGGGCAATCGCGAGCTCAAGCCCGTCGAGGCCGCCAAGCGTGTCTATCTCGCCCGCAACATGCCGACCACGGAAGCCGGCATCCGAACCGATGGCCTGAGCCAGGCCTATGTCGCGCTCGGCGAACCGCAGGGCGATGGCGGCATCGCGGTGCGGCTCTACGACAAGCCGCTGATCCTGCTGATCTGGATCGGTGCGATCGTGATGTCGCTCGGCGGCGGGCTGTCGCTGACGGACCGGCGCTTCCGTCTGGCGGCCCCGCGGCGTGCCAGGGCCGAGCCCGTCGCCGCTGCTGCCCAGCCGGCGGAGTAAGCGCCATGCGTCGAGAGCTTTGGCCGCGTTTCGCCCTCGCCCTCCTGCTTGCGCTCGCCCCCGGCCTGCCGGCGCTGGCGGTCCAGCCGGGGGAGGTCCTGCCCGACCCGGCGATGGAGCGCCGCGCTCGCGCTATCTCGTCAGAACTGCGCTGCCTCGTCTGCCAGAACCAGTCGATCGACGACTCCGACGCGCCGCTCGCCAAGGATCTGCGCGTGCTCGTGCGCGAGCGGCTCGTCGCCGGCGACAGCGACACAGCGGTGCGCGATTTCGTCGTCGCCCGCTATGGCGATTTCGTGCTGCTGCGGCCGCCCTTCGATCTCCGCACGGCCCTGCTCTGGGCCGCGCCTCTGATGATCCTGCTGGCGGCCCTGGTCTTCACCTGGCGGCGCGGCCGGGCGATGCCGGCTCCTGCCAGCGCGGCGCCGCTCTCCGAGGAGGAACGCCGTCGCCTGCAGCGCCTGCTGGATTCCGAAGCGCCCTGAAGCGGTGCAGGCACTGCGGAAACATCGCGCAACCTTACGAAACAGTCATCTTCGGGCGAAATCCGCGTAAGGCTGCGCCCGTCATGGTCCTCGTCACGAGCAGGGAAGGCCCTGCCGCTGATTTCGAGGTTCTCGCATGACGACCCAGACCACCCCCTCCCGCTCGATCCTGAAGCGCGGCGCGCTGCTCGCCGGCGCGGCTACCCTCGGCATTGGCCTCGCGGCCGGCCTCGCCGACGGTGCGCTCAGGTTCGACCACCCCGCCATCGCCCAGCCGATCCAGCTCTCGGGCGCCCAGACCAGCCTGCCCTCCTTCGCCGACATGGTCGAGAAGGTGAAGCCTGCCGTCGTCTCCGTCCGCGTCAAGCAGACGATCGACGCCGCCGATGACGGCCAGGGCAGCCTGGACGACCTCCCGCCCGGCCTACGCCGCTTCTTCGAGCAGCAGGCGCCGCGCGGCGCCAATCCCGGCCGGCCGCAGCCGCGCCAGGGCATGTCGCAGGGCTCGGGCTTCTTCATCAGCCAGGACGGCTATGTCGTCACCAACAACCACGTCGTCGACAAGGCCTCAGAGGTCCAACTCGTCACCGACGACGGCAAGACGCTGAACGCCAAGGTCATCGGCACCGATCCGCGCACCGATCTCGCGCTGCTGAAGGTCACCGAAGGCGGCAGCTTCCCCTTCGTCCAGCTCGCGGCCGGCAAGCCCCGCATCGGCGACTGGGTGCTGGCGGTCGGCAACCCCTTCGGCCTTGGCGGCACGGTCACGGCCGGCATCGTCTCGGCGCAGGGCCGCGACATCGGCTCGGGACCCTATGACGACTTCCTGCAGATCGACGCGGCGGTGAACCGCGGCAATTCGGGCGGGCCGACCTTCAACCAGAAGGGCGAAGTCGTCGGCGTCAACACGGCCATCTTCTCGCCCTCGGGCGGCAATGTCGGCATCGCCTTCGCGGTTCCCGCCTCGACCGTCGAGCAGGTCGTCTCGGCTCTGAAGAAGGACGGCACGGTGGCGCGCGGCTTCATCGGCGTGCAGATCCAGCCGGTCACCCCCGAGGTCGCCGAGGCGATCGGCCTGAAGGAGCCGCATGGCGCCCTCGTCGCCGCCGCCGAGCGCAACGGCCCGGCGGCCAAGGCCGGCATCAAGCGGGGCGACACGGTCCTCGCGGTCGACGGCGCCAAGATCAAGGATGCCCGCGAACTCTCGCGCAAGATCGCCGGCTATGCTCCGGGCTCCAAGGTCAAGATCACCGTCTGGCGCGACGGCAAGGAGCGCGAGATCGACTTCGAGGTCGGCCGTCAGCCGGCGGCGTAAGCTGCTCGATCCCCGCGCCGGCCGCCACGGCCGGCGCGGGGCAAAGGCAAGGCTCGCGTTCTCCCGGCAGTCCGTCGCCCCCGCGCCGGGAGACCAGCCTTCACCGCGGCAGGCCGGATGCGTATCCTCCGGCCTGCCGTTTTCGCTTGTTCTGGGATAGGCTTGGCCCATGCGACTGCTGATCGTCGAAGATGATGCCGAGGCCGCGGCCTATCTGACCAAGGCCTTCCGCGAGGCCGGCCATGTCGCCGACCATGCGGGCGATGGCCTGGAGGGCTATGCCATGGCCGAGGGCGGCGGCTACGACGTGCTCGTCGTCGACCGCATGCTGCCGCGCCTGGACGGGCTCTCGCTGATCCGCTCCCTGCGCGAGCAGAAGGACGCGACCCCGGCGCTGATCCTCTCCGCCCTGGCGCAGGTCGACGACCGTGTGAAGGGGCTGCGCGCCGGCGGCGACGACTATCTGCCGAAGCCCTATGCCTTCTCCGAACTGCTGGCGCGGGTCGAGGTGCTGGCGCGGCGCCGCGGAGCGCCAGCCTCCGAACCGACGAGCTACCGGGTCGGCGATCTCGATCTCGACCGGCTCGCCCATCGCGTCACCCGCGGGGGCACCGAGATCCTGCTGCAGCCGCGCGAGTTCCGGCTGCTCGAATATCTGATGAAGCATGCCGGCCAGGTGGTGACGCGCACCATGCTGCTGGAAAACGTCTGGGACTATCACTTCGATCCCCAGACCAATGTCATCGACGTGCATGTCAGCCGCCTGCGCGCCAAGGTCGACAAGGGCTTCGAGCACCCGATGATCCACACCATCCGCGGCGCGGGATACATGGTTCGTGACACGCAACGCTGATCCCTCCGCGGGCGAGGCGACGGGGTCGTCGCGGCCGGCGCAGCGCTTCCTGCCCAATCTGTTCCGGACGACCGCCTTCAAGCTGACGGCGGTCTATCTCGTCGTCTTCGCGCTCTTTGCCGGGCTTCTGCTCGGCTATGTCGCCTGGAACGCCAAGCGCCTGCTCGACGACCAGATCCGCTCCACCATCGACGCCGAGATCCAGGGCCTGGCCGAGCAGCAGCGGCAGGGCGGCATCCGGCGGCTCGTCAACATCATCGAGCGTCGCTCGCGGGCGCCGGGCGCCTCGCTCTATCTCGTCACCACCCCGGTCGGCGAGCGCATCGCCGGCAATGTCGAGGCGCTGCCGCCCGGCACGCTCGACCGCCCGGGCGAGGCTGAGATCGAATATGCCCGCACGAGCGAGGCGGTGGACAGGCCGAGCCGGGCCATCGTGCGCGTCTTCGTGCTGCCGGCGGGCTTCCGCCTGCTCGTCGGCCGCGACGTCGAGGAGCGCGAGCGCCTCGGCATCGTCATCCGCCGCGCGGCGGGGTGGTCGCTGCTGCTCGTCTTCGTCCTCGGTTGCTTCGCGAGCTGGTTCGTGGCGCGGCGCGTGCTCAAGCGCATCGACGACATGACGGGGACCGCCCAATCGATCATGGCCGGGGACCTTAAAGGCCGGCTCGCCATTGCGGGCACGGGCGACGAACTCGACCGGCTGGCGCTCAATCTCAACGCCATGCTGGAACGCATCGGCGAACTGATGGCCGGCATGCAGCAGGTCTCGGACAACATCGCCCATGACCTGAAGACGCCGCTGACGCGGCTGCGCAACCGGGCCGAGGAGGCCTTGCGCACAGCAAACTCGCCCGACGAGCTGCGCGCAGCGCTCGACGGCTCGATCGACGAGGCGGACAACCTGATCCGCGTCTTCAACGCGCTGCTGATGATCGCACGGCTCGAGACCGGCCGGATCCAGGACAGCATGGACACGCTCGATCTCTCCGAGATCGTGTCGGGCCTGGCCGAGCTCTACGAGCCGCTGGCCGAGGAGGCGGGGCTTTCGCTCGTCACCGAGGTATCGCCGGGCCTGCGCGTTTCCGGCAACCGGGAGCTGATCGGCCAGGCGCTGGCGAACCTGATCGACAATGCGCTGAAATATGCCGAGCCCGCCGCGGGCGAGCGGGCGCAGGTGATGGTGGCGGCCCGGCGGGAGGGGGACGAGATCCTGCTTTCCGTCGCGGATCACGGGCCGGGTATCCCGCCGGAGGACCGCGCCCGCGTGCTGGAGCGCTTCGTGCGTCTCGATGTCAGCCGCAGCAAGCCGGGCTTCGGGCTGGGGCTCGCGCTCGCGGCCGGCGTGGTGCGCCTGCATGGCGGCCAATTGCGGCTCGAGGACAATGCGCCGGGCCTGCGCGTCGTCATCGCCCTGCCGATCCTGACGGCTCAGCCGGAGCCTCTCCCGGCCTCGGTCGAGGAGGCTGGTCTCGCCAAGCCTGTGGACATGATGGCTGCGTCCACGCGTCCCGGCTCGACAGCGGCGCCGAACCCTGTTGGCGTTCCCTCCCTCTGAGAGGGACTGCGATGACGGGGCGTCTATGTGACAGGCTGAAGGCGGCGCCGGTGTTGCCGGCGCGGGGTCGGGCCGCTCAACTCCTGGCGAAAGACCTGATCGAGCGGCTGCATGACGACGCGGCTGCGCGGGAACTCGCGACGCATTTTGCCGAGAACGAACGCAGCGCGGCGCTCGTGGCGGGGCTGGTCGCGCATTCGCCCTTCCTCACCCAGATCATGCGGCAGGACCCTGCCGGCCTGCTCGCCTGCCTGACGGCGGAGCCGGAGGCGCAGCGCGACGCGCTGCTCGCTGAGATCGCTCGCGCCGGCGCGGCGGCGACCGAGGCGCCCGAACTCATGCGCCTTCTGCGCCGCTTTCGGCGCAGCATGGCGCTGCTGATCGCGCTCGCCGATATCGGCGGCGCCTGGGATGTCGAGACGGTGACGGCGGCGCTCACCGCCACGGCCGACAACGCGGTGAGGCTCGCGACCGACCATGTTCTTCGCCAGGCCGCCGATCTCGGGCGCATCCGCCTGCCGGATGCCGCCGATCCTGGGGCCGGCTCCGGGCTCGTCATGCTCGCGCTCGGCAAGCATGGCGCGGGCGAACTGAACTACTCCTCCGACATCGACATCGTCGTCTTCTTCGACCCCGAGGTGGCCGAGGCCGCCGGTGTCGGCGAGCCGACCAGCTTCTATGTGAAGCTTACCCAGCAGATCGCCCGGATCATCCAGGAGCGCACGCCGGACGGCTACGTCTTCCGCGTCGATCTGCGCCTGCGGCCCGACCCCGCCTCGACCCATGTCGCCGTGCCGCTGCCCTCGGCCTATGCCTATTACGAGACGGTCGGCCAGAACTGGGAACGCGCGGCGATGATCAAGGCGCGCCCCGTCGCGGGCGATCTGCCGCTCGGCCAGCGCTTCCTGAAGGACCTCGCTCCCTTCATCTGGCGCAAATACTTCGACTTCGCGACCATCGCCGACATCCACGCGATGAAGCGCCAGATCCAGACGGTGAAGGGCCACGAGACCATCGCGGTCGCCGGCCACAATGTGAAGCTGGGCCGTGGCGGCATCCGCGAGATCGAGTTCTTCGTGCAGACGCAGCAGCTCGTCTTCGGCGGCCGGCGCACGGCCCTGCGCGGACCGCGCACGCTGGAGATGCTGGCTGAGCTGACGCAGGAGGGGTGGATCACGCCCGCCGCCCGCGATGAGCTGGCGGAGTCCTATCGCTGGCTGCGGACGATCGAGCATCGCCTGCAGATGCGCCATGACGAGCAGACGCAGACCCTGCCCAAGGCGGCGGCCGATCTCGAAGCCTTCGCGCGCTTCTGCGGCTATCCCTCGACGGCCGCCTTCGGCAAGGCGCTGACCTTCCACGCCCGCCGCGTCGAGGGCCATTATGCGCTGCTGTTCGAGGAGGGCCCCAGCCTCGCCAGCGAGGCCGGCACGTTGAGCTTCACCGGCTCCGAGCTTGACCCGCAGACGCTGGAGACGCTGCAGAAGCTCGGCTTCCG
>NZ_JAUXYO010000066.1 GCF_030694325.1 Allobosea sp.
ATCGCGGCTACACCAAATCGATCTGCACCTCGATCAACCATGTCGTCTGCCACGGCATTCCCGACGACAAGCCGCTGCGAGAAGGCGACATTCTGAACATCGACTACACGCTGATCGTCGATGGCTGGCATGGCGATTCCAGCCGGATGTACGGCGTCGGCGCGCTTTCGCGGAAAGCCGAGCGCCTGGTCGAGATCACCTATGAGAGCCTGATGCGGGGCATCAAGGCGGTGCGCGCCGGCGGCACCACCGGCGACATCGGCTTCGCCATCCAGCGCTATGCCGAGGCCGAGCGCTGCTCGGTGGTCAGGGATTTCTGTGGCCATGGCGTCGGCCGCAACTTCCACGACGCGCCCAACATCCTGCATTACGGCTCGCCCGGCGAAGGGCCGGAACTGAAGCCGGGGATGATCTTCACGATCGAGCCGATGATCAATCTCGGCAAGGCCGGGGTGAAGGTGCTCTCCGACGGCTGGACCGCCGTGACGCGGGACCGCTCGCTCTCGGCGCAGTTCGAGCACACCATCGGCGTCACCGAGACCGGCTGCGAGATCTTCACGCTCTCGCCGGCGGGACGGGACAACCCGCTCGCCAGCCGATGAGCGCAGGGGCGGACGAGACCTCTCGCCGCCCTGTGCGGCCCTCGCCTCCGCCCGCCGCCGCGTCGCCGGCTGCGCCGCACTATCTCGGCCATCGCGACCGCCTGCGCAGCCGCTTCCAGGAGGCGGGCGCGGACACCCTGCCCGATTACGAGCTGCTCGAACTGCTGCTCTTCCGCTCGATCCCGCAGCGCGACGTCAAGCCGCTCGCCAAGGAACTGATCGCCCGCTCCGGCTCCTTCGCCGAGGTGCTGGGCGCGCCGGCGGCGCGGCTGACCGAGGTCAAGGGCGTCGGCGCGGGCGTCGCGCTCGATCTCAAGATCGTCGAGGCGGCGCTGCAGCGCATGGCGCGGGGCGCGGTGACCCGGCGCACCGTTCTCTCCTCATGGTCGGCCGTGCTGGACTATTGCCGCACCACCATGGCCTTCGCCGAGCGCGAGCAGTTCCGGCTGCTCTTCCTCGACAAGAAGAACGCCGTCATCGCCGACGAGGTGCAGCAGACGGGAACGGTCGACCACACCCCTGTCTATCCGCGGGAGGTGATCCGGCGGGCGCTCGAACTCTCGGCCTCGGCGATCATCCTCGTCCACAACCACCCCTCGGGCGACCCGACGCCCTCGGCCGCCGACGTGAAGATGACCCGCGAACTCGTTGATATCGCGAAGCCTCTCGGCATCGCGATCCACGACCATGTCATCGTCGGCCGCGACGGCCATGCGAGCTTCCGCGGGCTCGGCCTGATCTGACGCGCCACCCGTCACAAGCCGCCTACGAAATGGGCAGCTCCGCCGAAGGGCTTGGCATCAGCCCCCTTCCCGAACGCCTGCGATTGCGCATAGGCTGCTGAAAATGGGGAAAGAAGGCTGCATGGTCGCATTCAATGAGATGACGGGGACGGAGGGCGATGTCCGGCAGGCCTATGCGGCGCTCGATCGCTGGCTGAAGGAGGCGCCGCCCGACATGCTGGCGCTGCGGCGCAGCCAGGCCGAACTCTTCTTCCGCCGAATCGGCATCACCTTCGCCGTCTATGGCGACGAGGAATCGACCGAGCGCCTGATCCCCTTCGACATCATCCCGCGCGTGCTGACCAAGCCGGAATGGACCAAGCTCGAGGCGGGGCTGCGCCAGCGCGTGACCGCGCTCAACATGTTCCTGGCCGATGTCTACGGCCCGAAGGAATGCATCAAGGCCGGCATCATCCCCGCCGACCTGGTCTATCGCAACGCCTGCTACCAGCTCGAGATGGTCGATTTCCAGGTGCCGCACGGCATCTACTGCCACATCGCCGGCATCGACATCGTTCGCGTCGACGCCGACACCTTCTACGTACTGGAGGACAATGCCCGCACGCCGTCGGGCGTCTCCTACATGATGGAGAACCGCGAGGTGATGCTGCGGCTCTTCCCGGAGCTCTTCGCCACCCATCGCGTCGCGCCCGTCGACAACTATCCCGACCAGCTGCTGGCGACGCTGCGCTCGGTCGCGCCGCGCTCCTCTTCCGCCGATCCCAACATCTGCCTGCTGACGCCGGGCCAGTTCAACTCGGCCTTCTACGAGCACTCCTTCCTGGCCGACAAGCTCGGGGTCGAACTGGTCGAGGGATCGGACCTGCTGGTCAAGGACGACGTGGTCTATATGCGCACCACGCAGGGCCCCAAGCGCGTCGACGTCATCTACCGGCGCATCGACGACGACTTCATCGACCCGCTGGTCTTCCGCAGCGACTCGGTCCTCGGCGTGCCCGGCCTGATCGGCGCCTACAAGGCCGGCAACGTCACGCTCGCCAATGCGGTCGGCACCGGCGTCGCCGACGACAAGGCGGTCTACAGCTATATGCCCGAGATCGTGAGGTTCTTCACCGGCGAGGAGCCGATCCTGAAGAACGTACCGACGTTCCGCTGCCGCGAACATGAGGCCAACGCCTATGTGCTCGACAATCTGGAGAAGCTCGTCGTCAAGGAGGTCAATGGCTCGGGCGGTTACGGCATGCTGGTCGGCCCGCACGCCAACAAGGCGCAGATCGAGACCTTCCGCCGCAAGCTCAAGGCGAGCCCGGAAGGCTTCATCGCCCAGCCGACGCTGGCGCTCTCGACCTGCCCGACCTTCGTCGCCTCCGGCGTCGCGCCCCGCCATGTCGATCTGCGGCCCTATGTGCTCTCGGGCGCCAACGGCATCTCCTGCGTGCCCGGCGGCCTGACCCGCGTTGCGCTCAAGGAAGGCTCCCTCGTCGTCAATTCCAGCCAGGGTGGCGGCACCAAGGATACCTGGGTGCTCGATGCCTGATCTCGGCACCGGCTCCCTGCTCCACCGACCAGTCGATTCCTCCCGCCTCGTCGCCAGAAGGCCCGATCTGACTATGCTCTCGCGCACCGCCGACAGCCTCTACTGGGTCTCCCGCTACGTCGAGCGGGCGGAATACCTCGCTCGCATCCTCGACGCGACGATGCGCCTCTCCAACCTGCCCTCCTCCTATGGCGGCGCCGGCAGCGAATGGCAGAGCGCGGTCGCCACCGCGGGCTGCGACGAGGCCTTCGCCCAGGCCTATGGCGAGGCCAACGAGCGCAATGTCTGTGATTTCCTGACCTTCAACCCCGACAACCCCTCCTCGATCCGCAACTGCCTCGCATTGGCCCGCTCCAATGCGCGCGGGGTCCGCACCGCGCTGACCTCGGAAATGTGGGATGCGCTCAACGGCGCCTGGCTGGAACTGCAGCGCTTCGAGAAGAAGCGCATGGACCGCGAGGAGTTCGCCCGCTTCCTCGACTGGGTGAAGAACGTCTCGCTCGTCTTCGACGGCTCGGCCTACCGCACCATGCTGCGCGACGACGGCTACTGGTTCTCGCGGCTCGGCGTCTATGTCGAGCGCGCCGACAACACCGCCCGCATCCTCGACGTGAAGTACCATGTGCTGCTGCCGGCCAACGAGCAGGTCGGCGGCTCGCTCGACTATTTCCAGTGGACCACCGTGCTGCGCGAGGTCTCGGCGCTGACCGCCTATCACTGGGTCTATCGCGAGGCGGTGAAGCCGCTGCTGATCGCCGACCTCCTGATCCTGAACCGGCGCATGCCGCGCTCGCTGGCC
>NZ_JAUXYO010000070.1 GCF_030694325.1 Allobosea sp.
CCACCAGCGCGTCGGCGCTGTCGACCATGAGCTGCGTGACGTTGCCGTGCAGGTCGAGACTGGCAACGAGCGGCACCTCCGGTCCGATCGCGGCGCGCACGCGGCGCAGCGTCTCGCCCTCGCCGTCCGGGAAGCCCTCCGCCACCATGGCTCCGTGCAGGTCGAGATAGACGCCATCCAGCGGCAGCGCCGCCGTGATGCGTTCGACGAGTTCGCCAAGCAGCGTCTCGAAGGCCTCGGCCGTGACGTGGGCGGAGGGGCTGGCGGCGCACCACAAGGTCGGCACCATCTCCCAGCCGAGCCCGCGCGCCGTCTCGACGAAACCCGACGCGCCGACATTGACGTTGCGCACCGCCTCGTACACGGCCTCGCCCCGCGCCAGCGACGGCCAGCCGCCGCCCTGCACGAAGGCGTCGAGCCCCGCCTTGCTCGGCGCGAAGGTATTGGTCTCGTGCAGGAATCCGCCGAAGGCGATGCGTGGCGACATGGGCGTAGGCTCCGGCTCGGCGACGAACCGGCGCAGGTCATCACGCCAGACGACCGGCTACAAGGCCGAAAACGAGCCGGCTGCCTCCCAAAAAGGCAGGGCTGGCCTGCGTCCCGTCACTTCTCGACGAAGGCACGCTCCACGACATAGGTCGCCGGCGCCGAACTCGATCCTTCGACGAAGCCGCGGCCCTCGAGCTGGGCCTTCATATCGGCCAGCATCGCCGGACTGCCGCAGAGCATGACGCGGTCGTTTTCCGCATCGGCGAAAGGCAGCTCGAGCGAGGCGAACCAGTCCGGCGAGGCGAACAGCTCGGTGACGCGCCCGCGGTTGCGGTACTCCTCGCGGGTCACGGTCGGATGATAGATCAGCTGGCTCGCGACCATCTCGCCGATCAGCTCGTCGGCCGGTAGCTCCTCGCGGATGAAGGTCTCGTAGGCCAGCTCCGACACCAGCCGCACGCCATGAACAAGGACGACCTTCTCGAAGCGCTCATAGGTCGCGGGGTCGCGGATCAGGCTCATGAAGGGGGCGAGCCCCGTGCCGGTGGAGAGGAAATACAGGTTCCGGCCCTGCACCAGATTGTCGTGCAGCAGCGTGCCGGTGGCTTTGCGGCCGATCAGGATCTCGTCGCCGGGCACGATCTTCTGCAGCCGCGAGGTCAGAGGACCGTCCTGCACCTTGATGCTGAGGAATTCGAGCTCCTCGTCATAGGGCGCGCACGCCATGCTGTAGGCCCGCAGCAGCGGGCGCCCCTCGACCATCAGGCCGATCATCGCGAACTGCCCGGCTTCGAAGCGGAAGGCGGGATTGCGGGTGGTGCGGAAGCTGAACAGCGTCTCGTTCCAGTGATGAACCGACAGCACCTTCTCGACATACTGGTTGCTCATGCTCGAATCTTCCGTCCAGCCCGTTGCGTTCCGCATCGCGGGGCGTGGCCGTCCGGCGGTGCGCGGCCACTCCTCTTCGAAGCCGCCGCAGAAGGCAAGCCGTTCCCTGCCTGCGTTGGCGCCATCTTTGCGCAGGCGACTTGCAAATCGCGCAGCCGGCCGCCGTCGCTCGAGCTCGCGACAGCCACTGGGCGGGTCGCCCCGGCGCAGAACGTCGGCTATGTCGGATGCTCGCCGCGGTGACAGCGAGCGACACCGGAGCGACCATGACCATTCGAGCCCAACTGATCGAGCGCTTCCTCCGTTATGTCGCCATCGAGAGCCAGAGCGACGCCAAGGCGACCACGCTGCCGAGCACGCCCGGCCAGCAGCGCCTGGCCGATCTGCTCGCGGGGGAACTGCGTGCGCTCGGCCTCGCCGACGTCGTCGTCGACGACCGTGCCACCGTCACGGCGGTGAAGCGTGGCAACCGGCGAGGCGCACCGCGGATCGGCTTCATCGCCCATCTCGACACAGTCGATACCGGCCTGTCCCCGGTCATTCGGCCGCAGATCCTGCGATTCGAGGGCGACGATCTCTGCCTCAACCGCGAACAGGACATCTGGCTGCGTGTGGCTGATCATCCCGAGATCGCGCGCTGGAGCGGCGCCGACATCCTGTTCAGCGACGGCACCAGCGTTCTGGGAGCCGACAACAAGGCCGCCATCGCCATCATCATGACGCTGCTCGCGACGCTCGGTCCGGACGACGCCCATGGCGACATCGCCATCGCCTTCGTTCCCGACGAGGAGATCGGCCTGCGCGGCGCCAAGGCGCTCGATCTCGCGCGCTTCCCCTGCGACTTCGCCTATACGATCGACTGCTGCGAGGTCGGCGAGGTCGTCATCGAGAACTTCAATGCCGCGGCAGGCGAGATCGTCTTCACCGGCGTCAGCGCCCACCCGATGTCGGCCAAGGGCGTGATGGTCAACCCGCTCCTGATGGCGCATGATTTCATCGCGGCCTTCGACCGCGCCGAGACGCCCGAGCACACCGAAGGCCGCGAAGGCTATGTCTGGTTCACCGAGCTCACGGCCCATGCCAGCCAGGCGGATCTCAGGCTCGCCATCCGCGACTTCGACCGCGAAAACTTCGGCCGTCGCAAGCGCCGCGTCGCCGACGTCGCCGACGCCATCGCCGCCCGCTATCCGACGGGCCGCGTCGCCTGCAGCGTCACCGACACCTATGGCAACATCTCCGACAGCCTCGGCGACGATCGCCGCAGCGTCGATCGGCTGTTTGCGGCGATGGCCGAGCTCGAGATCCAGCCGAAGCTGATCCCGATGCGCGGCGGCACGGATGGCGCAGCCTTGTCGGCGCGGGGCCTACCCACCCCGAACTTCTTCACCGGCGCCTATAATTTCCACTCGCGCTTCGAATTCCTGCCGCTTCCCGCCTTCGAAACCGCGTTCTCGGTCGCAAGGGCCCTGTGCAGGGAGCCGGCGGCGACGGAGCTTCTCAGCTGAGAGGACGTCCGGCGCCGAACGCCCAGGGCTCGCCGGGAGCGGGCTCATCCGCGAAGCCAGGGACATAGGCGTCGCAGAGCGTATCGGCGGCTGCCATGCCGCGGCGATCGGCCAGCCGCCGCAACAGACCGATCTTCAACGGACATGACAAGGCGCCGGCCATGCCCGAGGCCTCGCCGAGATCGCAGAGACAGTTCGTGCAGGGCACCGCGGGAACGGCGCAGCCCGGCTTCGACAACAATTCGCGGCTGAGGCTCATCGGTCCGGGGTCCGGGCAGTGACGGCGAGACGGCAGGCAGAGCCTGCAACGAAAAGCCTCACCGGCGCGTTAACCCGGGGCGACCGATCGGCCTCCGGATCGATGCCGGCGGCACATCCCGCGCTACAACGGCATTTTAACCACGGCCGACGATGCTGCCCGGTACAGTGGACCTCAGGGACGCCCCATGCCCCCCAAAACCTCCCATCGGGTGATCGATCAGGGATTGCGCGACGAGGTCTACGTATCGCTGGTCCGCTCGCTCTATGCCGACCCGCGCACGCTCATCGTCGGGTCGAGCGGGACGGTCCTGGCCGCTTTCATCTCCGGCGCCATGACGGGCCATCCAGCCTTCTACGGCTGCGCTTGCGTCCTTCTCGCTCTGGCGCTGATCCGGGCCGCAGATGTCGCTCAGTTCCGGGCTGCCGCCAAACAGATCCGCGATCCACGCGAGGCGACGCACTGGGAAATTCGCTACACGGTCTTCTCGTCGGTCTATGTTTTCGTTCTCGGCCTGTGGTCGTTCCTGACCTTCGCGCTACATGCCAGCCCGCCCGTCCAGATCCTCGCCTTCTCGATGACGCTGGCGAACATGATCGGCGTCGCCGGCCGCAATTACGGCAGCCGCATGCTCGTGTTGACCCAGTTGAGCTGCGCCGGCGTGCCGCTGCTGGCGGGCCTCACGCTCGGCGGCAACGCCCACTACGCGATCGTCGCCTGCGTGGTCGCCCCTTTCATGCTCAGCTTCAAGACCATCGCCGACAAGCTTCGGGCGACGCTGACGACGGCGATCGTCTCCGCCAAGCATGAACGCCTGCTCGCGGCCCGCCTCGAGGCGGCGCTCGACAACATGGCACATGGCCTATGCATGTTCGATCGCAACGGCATCCTCTCACTGGTCAACAGCCGCTTGCCGGCGATCGTCGGGCTGCCGATCGGCTTCGCGGAACCCGGCCGCGGCGTCGGCCGCTTTCTGATCCGCTGCCAGCGCGCCGGTTTGATCGGCCGCTCCCAGCTTCGCAGCCTCGTCCTCGCGGCCCGGCTCGCCTTGCGCGACCAAAGCGAGGCGCGGCTGACGGCCAGCCTCTCTAACGGTCATGTTCTCGAGCTGACCTTTCGCACTTCCGGCACCACTGGCACCGTGGTCGTGATCGAAGACATCACCGAGCAGCGCCAGCAGGAGGATACGATCCGCCAGCTCGCGCTCTACGACCCGCTGACCAGCCTGCCCAATCGCAGCTTGCTGAAAGCCCATCTCCAGTCGCTGATCGGCGAGGCCGACAAGACCTTCGCGATCCTGTTCATCGACCTCGATCATTTCAAGAAGGTCAACGACACCCTGGGCCACCCCTGCGGCGACGCGCTGCTGGTCGAGGTGTCACGGCGCCTCTCGACGCTGCTCGGCAACGCCTCGCTGATCGCCCGGCTTGGGGGCGATGAGTTCGTCGTGGTCATCCCGGACGTGATCGATCGGGCTAACCTCGAGGGCATCACGGCACGCGTCAGCGCCAGCCTGCTCGAACCCTACGAGATCGAAGGCAACGCGATCGTCAGCAGCGCGAGCATGGGCATCGCCATCAGCCCCGACGACGGACGCGACCCCGACATCGTCATCCGCAACGCCGATCTCGCCCTCTATGATGCGAAGTCGAGCGGCCGCGCCTGCGCGCGCTTCTATGACAGCAGCATGATCGAGGTGGCGCGCGCCCGTCGCATCGTTGAGCTCGACCTGCGCGAAGCCCTGGCTGAGGACCAGTTCGAGCTGTACTACCAGCCGATCGTCGCCATCGACACGGGCCGGATCACCAGTTGCGAGGCGCTGCTGCGCTGGCGCCACCCCGAACGCGGCATCGTCGCCCCGGGAGACTTCATCGGGATCGCCGAGGAGGTCGGCCTGATCGCGCAGATCGGCGGCGTCGTGCTCGACAAGGCCTGTCGCGAAGCGATGCTCTGGCCGGACAGCGTATCGGTGGCGGTCAACATTTCGGCGATCCATTTCCGCGGCGACGCGATCATCGGGGACGTCGCTGGGGCGCTCGAACGCAGCGGCCTGGAAGCCTCGCGCCTCGTCATCGAACTGACCGAGTCGGCCCTGATGCAGGACGATGCTCAGGCGCTGTCCATCCTGGTGCGCTTGCGGGAAATGGGCGTCCGCATCGCGCTGGACGACTTCGGCACGGGCTATTCCAGCCTCAGCTACCTGCAGACCTTCCCGCTGCAGAAGATCAAGATCGACCGCTCCTTCGTCTCCGGCGGGCGCGAGACGCAAAAGGACCAGACCCTGCTCGTCGGCATTGCGCGGCTGTGCAAGGAACTCGGGCTGACGGTGGTGGCCGAAGGCGTCGAGACCGCCGAACAGCTCGACAACCTCGCCAAGATGGGGGCCATCGACGAGGTTCAGGGATATCTGCTCGCCCGTCCGCAGGCGACGCCTCTGGTGCGCGACCTGATCACCGCCTTCGCGGCGCGCTCCCTCACCGCCAAGGTCGAGCGACTGCCGCTGCGCCGCAGCGCCCGCTGAGCCGAATCCAGGCAGCGACCCCACGGGGCCGACCGTCACATCTCCGTCGCAGTGGCGCGAAATCTGTCGTGAGCGACGCAACGGCAGGCCGAAACTTGGGCAGACTTCGCCTTGACGTTCCCGTGATCGCGCGACGATGGTTAATTTCAGTTAACCATCAGCGGTCGCATCATGGTCCAAGCCGTCGCTCACCAGGGATCGTCCTTGACCGATCGCGTCATGCGGGCGCTCGAGCGGATCGACTATCGTCAGGCCCTGTCGCACGAGGATCGGGAGCAGATCTTCAACCTGCGCTACCGGGCCTATCTGCGCGAGGGAGCGATCGCCGCCAACGAGGACGAGCGCTTCACCGACCCCGTCGACGAGCAGCCCAACTGTCTGATCTTCGGCGTCTATGCCGATGGCGAGCTGGCCGGCGCGATCCGGCTCAGCATCACCGTTCCCGGTCTGCCGCAGATTCCGACGGCGCAGGTCTTTCCCGACAGCGTGCTGCCCCAGATCGAAGCCGGCCGCGTGATCGTCGATCCCACGCGCTTCGTCGCCGATGCGCGCTGGTCGCGTGAACTGCCGGAGCTGGCCTATCTGACTCTGCGCCTGCCCTGGCTCGCCATGGAGCAGTTCGCGGCCGATGTCATGCTCGCGGCCGTGAGGCCCGAGCACTACCCGTTCTACCGCCGGCTCTGGGGCAACACCGTGGTCAGCCCGCCGCGGCTCTACCCGGGCCTCGCCAAACCCGTCATGCTGTCGCAGCTCGATTACCCCAGGGCGGCCTCGCGCGTCGAAACGCTGTACCCCTTCTTTCGGGCCCGCGAAGACGAACGTTCCTCCGTCTTTGGTGCCAGCCCGCTCGCCTGGCTGCCGGCGGCGGCCCATATGGCTCAGCGCATTCGAACCTGAACGCGGTCAGGGCGCGTTTGGTTCCGCACATGGATGCGAGGCGCGCCTGCAAAAAACGGATTTCCTCCGCTTCCGCCGATGCTCTAGAAGGTCATCGCTTCGACGCCTTCCTGCGCGCGATGCTCGCGCCCGTGTCGGCGCGATGAGCCCTGACCGACGGAACTTCATGCCCGACCCAGTACCGGTCCCGCCATTTCTCAAGGGCGAGGGCGAACTCGCCACGCTGATCCGTGCATTCGACTGGTCTGCGACCAGCCTCGGCCCGATCGCCCAATGGCCAGCCGCGGTGACGTCGATCGTCGGGATGATCCTGCGCTCGCCCCTGCCGATCGTGACCCTCTGGGGCGAGCCGGGCATCATGATCTACAATGATGCCTATTCCGGCTTCGCCGGCGCGCGCCACCCCGCACTGCTGGGCTCGGAGGTCCGCAAGGGCTGGCCGGAGGTGGCCGACTTCAACGACAATGTGGTCCGCACCGTCTTCGGTGAAGGCAGGACCCTGTCCTACAAGGACCAGGAACTGACGCTGAACCGCGGCGCGGGGCCGGCCCAAGTCTGGATGAACCTCGACTATTCGCCAATCCTCGACGAGGACGGCAGCCCGCTGGGCGTCGTCGCGATCGTGGTGGAAACCACCGAGAAGGTCCGGGCCGACCGGCAGTTGCGCGACGAGCGCCTTCGTCTCCAGCAGATGTACGAGCAGGCGCCTTCCTTCATGGCGATGCTGGAAGGGCGGGAGCATCGCTTCACCCTCGTCAACGAGGCCTATCAGCAGCTGGTCGGTCATCGCGAGGTCCTCGGCCGCACGGTGGTCGAGGCCCTGCCTGATGCCGTCGAGCAGGGCTATCTGCGCATCCTCGACGAGGTCTTCGACAGCGGCCGGGCCTATCGCACGGCGGGCGCCCGCTTCGTGCTGCAGCCAGCCGACGGCAGCGCGCCGCAGACCCGCTTCGTCGACTTCGTCTTCCAGCCGATCGCCGATGCCACCGGCACCGTCACCGGCATCTTCGTCGACGGCATCGATGTCACGGACCGCATCGTCGCCCAGGAAGCGATCCGCACGAGCGAGGCGCAGTTCCGCGGCTTCGCCCAGGCGATGCCCAACCATGTCTGGACGGCGCCGGCGAACGGCCTGCTCGACTGGTTCAACGAGCGCGTCGGCGAATACAGCGGCCGGGAACCGCAGGAACTGCTGGGCTCTCGCTGGCTCGACATCGTCCATCCCGACGACCGCGAGATGGCAGTCGCGCAGTGGCAGGCGGCGCTCGCGTCCGGCGAAACCTACCAGACCGAGTTTCGCATCCGCAACGCGGCCGGCCAGGATCGCTGGCATCTCGTGCGGGCCGTGCCGATCCGTGCCGAAACCGGCGAGATCATCCGCTGGATCGGCACCAACACGGACATTCACGAGCAGAAGCTGGCGGAGGTCGAGACCGCGCGCGATCGCGACCGCCTCTGGACCTTGTCGCAGGAACTGATGCTGGTTTGCGACTACGCCGGAATAGTCACGGCCGTGAATCCCTCGGCCGAACGGCTGCTGGGCTGGAGCGAATGCGACATGGTGGGCAAACCGCTCGCCGATTTTCTCCACCCCGACGATATCGCCCGGACGGCCGCCGAAGTCACCAAGCTGTCGCAGGGCGCGACCACGCTGGCCTTCGAGAACCGCTATCGCTCGAAGGCCGGCGACTATCGCCTGCTGGACTGGACGGCAGTGCCCGATGCAGGCCGCATCCATGCGATCGGCCGCGACATCACCGAGGAACGGCGCGCCACCCGCGACCGGGACCGGATCTGGAACCTGTCGCCGGTGCTCAAGGTCGTTGCGGCGCGGGATGGCACGATCACCTCCGCCAACCCCACCTTCAGCAAGGTGCTCGGCTGGCTTCCGGCTGAAACCCTCGGGCGAAACATCATCGAGTTCGTCGAGCCCGCTGATCGCGAAGCCGCCGCTACCCGGCTGGCGCGCGTCGCCAGCGGCTCATCGATCATGACCTCCGAGAGTGTGCTCCTGACCCGCGATGGCGACCGCCGCCGGATCGCCTGGACCAGCGTCCCCGACGGCGACACGATCTATGCCTTCGGCCGCGACATCACTGCCGAGACCGAGGCCGCCGCCGCGCTGGCCAGCAGCGAGGCAGCGCTGCGTCAGGCCC
>NZ_JAUXYO010000077.1 GCF_030694325.1 Allobosea sp.
TGGCCACCCTCGTGGGCTGGATCGTCTTCGGCCTGGCCTGGCAGCAGGCGCTGATCATCGCGATCACCGTCCTGATCATCACCTGCCCCTGTGCGCTCGGACTGGCCATTCCCGCCGTGCAGGTCGTCGCCGCCTCGGCCCTGTTCCGCCGCCAGGTCATGCTGAAGGAGGGCGACGCGCTGGAGCGGCTGGCCGAGGCCGACATGGTCGTGTTCGACAAGACCGGCACCCTGACCCTGCCCGAGCCCGATCTGCTGAATGCGGATGCGGTCGGCCCCGAGATCCTGCGGGCCGCCGCCTCGCTCGCGGCCGGCAGTCGCCACCCCCTCGCCCAGGCGATCGGGCGCGCTGCCGGCAGCCCCGCTCCCTCAGCCGAGACGCAGGAGCATCGCGGGCTCGGCATCGCGGCGTTCGTCGGGGGCGAGGAGATGCGGCTGGGCAGCCCCGCCTTCTGCGAGGCTGAGGCGCTCGCCGCGGAGGCTGGCGCCCACTTCCCCACCGCCTCGCTGATCGCCTGGCGGCACGGCGACCGGCGCGCCGTCTTCGCCGTCGGCCAGAAGCTGCGCCCCGATGCCCGCGCCTGCGTCGAAAGCCTGCGCCGCCTCGGCCTCGAGCCCGTGATCCTCTCCGGCGATCGCGAGGCGGCCGTCGCCGCTGTCGCCCGCGAGCTCGGCATCACCGACTGGCGCTCGGGCCTCAGGCCCGACGAGAAGCTGCACGCACTCGATAATCTCGCGAAGCGCGGCCGGAAGGTGCTGATGGTTGGCGACGGGCTCAACGACGCCCCCGCTTTGGCGAAGGCCCATATCTCGATCTCGCCGATCAGTGCGACCCATCTCGCCCAGGCGGCGGCCGACATCGTCTTCCTCGGCGACAGCCTCGGCCCCGTGGCGACCAGCCTCGCTATCGCCCGCAAAGCCCGCGCGCTCATGGTCGAGAATCTCTGGTTCGCCGTGCTCTACAACGCCGTCGCCGTCCCCATCGCCATCGCCGGCCTGGCGACGCCGCTGGTCGCCGCCGCCGCCATGTCGGGTTCGTCGCTGGTGGTGACGCTAAACGCGCTGCGCGCGGCGCACCGGCCGGTCGCGGCGGTCGAGGAGGCCGCGTCATGAACATTCTCGTCGTTCTGTTCCCGCTCGCGCTCGGCATGGGCCTGGCCGGGCTCGGGGCCTTTTTCTGGTGCATGCGCACGGGCCAATACGCCGATATCGAGGGCTCGGCCTGGCGCGTGCTGCAGGATGACGACCTCGGCCTCGAAGCGGATGTGCTGGAGGACCTGCTCGACGAGACGCCGTCCCCATCGCCGGCCGTGGAACGCAGCGCCCGTTCATTGACACAGGGCGCGATCTGAAACATGGGGTGACCCCACGGAGACCGTGATCGGGCACGGGCTCCGCCCTCTCCTGACCGGGCGGAACGGGCATCATGACCACGGTTTCACCCCGCCGCGTCCTGCTCACCGGTGCGGCCGGCTTCGTCGGTTTCCATGTCACGCAGGCGCTGCTGTCGCGCGGCATCGCCGTGCTCGGCATCGACAACATGACGCCCTATTACGATCCCGCACTCAAGCAGGCGCGGCTCGACCTTTTGTTGCCGCAGGCCGGTTTCAGCTTCGAGCCGATCGACATCGCCGACCATGACGCGCTCGCGGGCGCCTTCTCACGCTTCGCGCCCGACGTCGTCATCCATCTCGCGGCCCAGGCCGGCGTGCGCTACTCGCTCGACAATCCGCGCGCCTACGCCCACTCCAATCTCGACGGCTTCCTCTCGGTGCTTGAGGCCTGCAGGAACCACCCAGTCGCCCACCTCGTCTACGCCTCGTCGAGTTCGGTCTATGGCGCCAACGCCAAGGTCCCGTTCAGCGAGCATGACGGCGCCGACCATCCCGTGTCGCTCTACGCCGCGACCAAGCGCGCCAACGAACTGATGGCCCACAGCTATGCGCAGCTCTACGGCATCCCCGCGACCGGCCTGCGCTTCTTCACCGTCTACGGGCCCTGGGGCCGGCCGGACATGGCCTATTTCAAGTTCACCAAGGCGATCCTCGAAGGCCGGCCGATCGACGTCTATGCCGAAGCGGAGATGAGCCGGGACTTCACTTATGTCGACGACATCAGCGAGGCGATCGTGCGCTTGGCTGCCCTGCCGCCCGCTCGGGGCGGAGCCGGTGCCGGTCATGACCCCGCTACCGCGGACGCGCCCTGGCGGATCTACAACATCGGCAACCACACGCCCGTCCGTCTCGACCGCTTCATCGCGGTGATCGAAGCCGCCTGCGGCAGGACCGCGATCAAGCGCCACCTGCCGATGCAGCCGGGCGATGTCCGCGCGACCTATGCCGACGTCTCGGACCTGATGGCGCGTGTCGATTTCAGGCCCGATACGCCGATCGAGACCGGCATCGCTCGCTTCGTCGCCTGGTATCGCGACTTCTACGGGCCGCGCGAGGGCTGATCAGCCCCCGACGATCTGGCGGGAGAAGCGCGCCACCGATTCGTCCAGGCGTCGGGCCGACCCGTCGACGCCCGCAGCCGCGTCCGAGACCTGTCGCCCATTGTCCATGGTCAGGGCAGCATCGGCTGCGACGAGGTCGATCGCTCCGGCGGCGCGCTGCGTCTCGCGGACGGCGCGCGTCAGCAGGTCGACCATGGTCCGGATCGCTTCGGCCTGCTGGTCGACCGCCAGGACGATCCCGCCGGTCGCCCCCACGATCGCATCGGTCGAGACGCTGATGTTCATCACGGCCGCCAGCGAGCGTTCCGTGGCGGCACGCACCTCCTCGATGCGTTCGGAGATTTCCTGGGTCGCCGCCTCGGTCCGAGCCGCCAACCCTTTCACCTCGGTCGCGACCACCGCGAAGCCACGGCCCGCCAGACCGGCGCGCGCCGCCTCGATCGTCGCATTCAGGGCCAGGAGATTGGTTTGGGCCGCGATCTCGCGGATCAGGTCCGCGACCTCTCCGATATCGTGCACCGCCTGGGTCAGTTGCGAGCGGACGGCGACGGAAGCGGCGACGTCTGTGGCCGCCGTCCGCACCAATTGCGTGGTTCGATCGGCTTCGGCGCGGATCAGCGCGATGGTGTCGGTCAGCCGATGCGAGCAGGATTCGACGGAGGCGATGTCGCGGCTGGCCTCGCCCACCTGCGTCAGCAGCCCGCCGAGCTTGTCCTGCGAACGCTGGGAGATCGAGACGAGTTGCTCGGCCGCGCCGTTCATATGGTCGACGGACTGGAAGACCGGCTGCAGGATCGCGCCGATCTCATGCCGGAAAGCCTCTGCCTGTCGCTCGACCTCTTCGCGCCGCGCCTCCTCGATACCGGCCTGGGCCTTGGCCTCCTGCCCGAGCGCCTGGGCACTGCTGATCGCGCGAACGCGATCGATGAAGAGCTGTGCCATGCTGCGAAGCGACACCAGCATCACCGAGCCGTAGATCGCCTGGAAGGTCAGGTTCTCGAGCATATGGTCGACCGGCGAGAGCGCGATGTGGATCACGCGCGCACCGAGGATGATCCCCGCGAAGAGCAGCGCGGCCGACGGCATGCTCGCCATCGTGAAGGTCCCCGCACAGACGAGACCAGCGAGCAGCGTCGCGGTCAGCACCTCCATCTCCGGAACAGCAATGGGGTTGAAGACGACGGCCATGACCACCCAGGGCAGCGCCATCAGAGCGGAATCGATCAGGATGCGGTCGTTGAACTTGATCGACGGGGCGTCTTCGCGCGCACGCTCCCTGATGCGGGTGATGCGCACGATGCCGAGGACACCGATCGTAACCACCGTCGCGCTCCAGAGCAGCGGGAACCAGAGCCAACCATGGATCATCGCCGTGATCGCGACGAGCACCGCCGACAGCAGATTGGAGAGCAGGATCGGCGGCAGGATTCGCCCGAACTGCTCGCCTTGCGCCTTTCGAATAGCCGCCGCTTCGCTGTCGTTGAGCCGGGCCATTCCGAAACGACGGTTGACCCAAACATCGTAGCGCGCCGGCCAAGAGGCTTTCACCCCGAGGGCTGTCGCTGCCGGCTTCGTCACAGTCACGCTCAACTCCCGCGAGCAGGGGCAAGCGCGAACCCTCGCAGAGAGGTCTCAAGGGTCCGTTAATAATGACGTTCAGGAAGCTGCGCCGCTGAGCGGCGGCGCAGTCTCGCTTCATCAGATGGCGCCATGCGCCTCGACATAGAGGGCGTAGAGCGAGTGGCTGCTCGCCATGTAGAGGCGGTTGCCCTTGGGACCGCCGAAGCAGAGATTGGCGCAGCGCTCCGGCAGGCGAATGAAGGCCAGAGGCTTGCCGGCCGGGCTGAACACCATGACGCCATCGAGGTCCTCCGGCTTACCGCGCAGGGAAAAGACCTTGCGGCCGCCCGTCTCGACCGGCTCCGTGTTCAACGCGCCGTTGCTGCCGTAGCCGCACCAGAGATTGCCGTCGCGATCGACCTTGAAGCCGTCGAGCGCGCCGAAGTCGGCCGCGTCGACGACCTTGGTCTTGTTGGAGGCCTTGCCCTGCGCGTCGATGTCGAAGCTCCAGATGCTCCGGTTGGGCGTGCCGCGCCATTCCACGACATAGAGCTTCTTCTCGTCGGGCGAGAAGGCCAGACCGTTGGGATTGAGCAGGTCCGTGACCACCGCCGTCAGCTTTCCGTCCGTGCCGATGCGATAGACATTGGTCGTCGCCTGCTCGGGCTTGGCCCGCGAGCCCTCCCATTCCCCGTTGATGCCGAAGAGCGGGTCGGTGAACCAGATCGTGTCGTCCGACTTCACGACGACGTCGTTGGGCGCGTTCAGGCGCTTGCCCTCGAAGCGGTCGGCCAGGACGGTGATCTTGCCGTTCGTCTCGGTGCGGGTGACCCGGCGCGTAACGGAATGCTCGCAGGTGATCAGCCGCCCCTGCCGGTCGCGCGTGTTGCCGTTGGCGAAGTTGGCGTTCTCGCGAAAGACAGTGAAGCGGTTCTTCACCTCGTCGTATTTCATGATCCGGTTGTTGGGAATGTCGCTGACGAGGACATAGCGGCCTTCCGGAAAATAGACCGGCCCCTCGGCCCAGCGCATGCCGCTGGCGACCTGCTCGATCGTGCTCGAATAGATCCGGTACTTGCCGAAGCTCGGATCGAGGATTTCGACCGAGGGATCGGGATAGCGCTGGTTCGGCTTGAACGGAAAGGCTTGGCCCAGGGCCGGCGCCGCCAGCGCGGAACCGGCGGCGGCGAGCCCGCCTGCGAGCCATTGACGACGCGACGTGTCAACCATGATGTCCCCCCGGATTGTTATGGTGATTGTGGTCGTAGCGGGACGCGCCACCTCGGCAGCGTCCCGGTTCAGCCCGTGTCACGGCCGGCTTCGCCGTCTTTCCTGTCGATGGCGCGCCTGCATGGCACGGCGGCGGTCAGGACCAGCCAGGCCGCCAGGCTGCGAATTCGGCCTTGGTCTGTTCGTTCGCCGGATAGAGCCCGAAGAGGCCCTGCCCGCCGCGAACCCGCTCGGCGACGAAATCCTCATAAGCGGTCTGCTCATAGACCTCGGGCGCGATCTCGTTGGCGAGATGGGCGGGGATGACGCAGACCCCCTCGCCGTCGCCGACGATGATGTCGCCGGGATAGACGGCAACGTCGCCGCAGGCGATCGGCGCGTTGATGTCGAGCGCGTGGTGGCGGATCAGATTGGTCGGCGCACTCGGGCGGTTGTGGTAGGCCGGGATCGCCATGCCGGCGATCTCGGGCGAGTCCCGGAAGCCGCCATCAGTGACGATTCCGGCGACGCCGCGCTGCATCAGCCGCGACACCAGGATGCCGCCGGCCGAGGCCGCGCGCGGGTCCTTGCGGGAGTCGATCACCATCACATGGCCGGGCGGGCAATCCTCGACCGCGCGGCGCTGGGGATGCTGCGTTCCCTCGAAGGTGCCGAGATGGTCGAGATCCTCCCGCGCCGGGATGTAGCGCAGCGTGAACGCCTCGCCGACCATGCTCTCCGCCTTCTGGCTGAGCGGCCGCACGTCCTGAATGAAGACGTTGCGGAAGCCACGCTTGAACAGCGCCGTCGTCAGCGTGGCGGTCGAGACGCGCTTGAGCTTCTTGCGGTTGTCGTCGGTGAGGGTGGTCGATGTCATCGCGGCGCTATCCGGTTCTCGTGACGCAGTGGATGTGGGACGGGCGTCATTCTCGGGCTTGACCCGAGAATCTCAGGACCAGATCGCTGGTTTCCGAGATGGTCGGGTCAAGCCCGACCATGACGTTGGCTCATTTGATCACTCGATCCGCACACTCGCCTTCTGCGCCACATCCGCCCAGCGCTTGGTCTCTGCCGCGATATGCGCGACGAACTGCTCCTGCGTAGAACCGACCGGGTCGACGCCGAGCTTCTTCATCTGGTCGATCACGGCGGGCTCGCGCATGATCGCCTGGACTTCGGTGGAAAGCTTGGCGACGATCTCCTTCGGCACGCCGGCCGGCGCGAAGAAGCCATGCCAGGACGCGGCCGAATAGCCGGGGATGAACTCGGCCAGCGCGGGCAGGTCCTTGGCGACGGCGAGGCGCTCCGGCGTCGCGGTGGCGAGCGCGCGGATCTTGCCGGCTTCGACATGCGGCCAGGCGATGGTGATGTTGTCGAAGGTGATCTGGATCTGGCCCGAGAGCAGGTCCTGCGTCACCTGCCCGCTCGAGCGATAGGGCACATGCACCATGTCGGTGCCGGTCGAGACCTTGAACAGCTCGGCCGCCATATGGGTCGAGGTGCCGGCGCCGGACGATCCGAACGAATACTTGCCCGGATTCTTCTTCAGCAGGTCGATCAGCTCAGGCACGGTCTTCACCGGCAGGTCGATATTGACCATCAGGATGTTCGGCACGCTCGCCACCTGCGAGATCGGGGCGAAGTCCTTGATGTGGTCGAAGGGCATCTTGGCATAGACGCCCGGATTGATGGCATGGGTCGAGACCGTGCCCATCGTCAGCGTGTAGCCGTCGGGCATCGCCCGTGCGGCGGCCGCGACACCCGTGTTGCCGCCGGCACCGGGCCGGTTCTCGACGATGAACTTGCCGTTGAGGCGCGCGCCCAGGCGGTCTGCCAGGATGCGCCCCAGCAGATCGGTCGTCCCGCCGGCGGCGAAGGGCACGATGATCGTCACCACCTTGCTGCCGGGATAGTCGCTCTGCGCCAGCGCGGCCGGAGCGGCCAGCAGGCAAGCGGCGGCCAGCGCCGCCCTGCGTGTCATCGTCATTGCTCTTCCTCCCATGGCAGTTACTGAGCCGGCGAGGCTCGCCGGCGCGGTCCGTTGTCGGATCCTTGTCTCATCGGATAGCACAGGATTCCAGATTTGAAATCTGAAATTTCAGACTTGTTGCCGCTTGTCCTTTGTGGTGAGTGATGCGGTGATGGAGCGCAGCCTCCGCGAACCGCAATGCGGATTCGCAAGGCTGGGCTCACCTTCTGGACCGAAGATGCCGCAGACCCTCACCATCGAACCCGTCGCTCCTCACCTGCTCCGCTCCCTGCGCGAGCATGTGCATGAGCGGCTGCGCCGGGCGATCGTCGCCGGGCGTTTCCGCAATGGCGAGCGCCTGAACGAGCGGCATCTGGCCGAGATGCTGGGCGTCAGCACCACCCCGGTGAAGGACGCGATTCGCAAGCTTGAGAGCGAGGGGCTGGTGCGCACCGAGGCACGCCGCGGCGTCTTCGTCGAGTTCTCCGCCCGCCAGGCGCTGGAAATGGCGCTGGGACGCGCGGCGCTCGAAAGCGTCATGACCCATATCGCCGCCAACCGCCTCGGTGAGGCCGATCTCGCAGAGATCGCGCGGCTCATCGAGGAGATGGCCCATGCGACGCAGCACAGCGCGTTGGAGGACCTCGTCACCCTGAACGAGGCCTATCACGGTACGATCCACCGCATCTCGGGCTGCGGCTATCTCGAACGCCGGCTCGACGGGCAGCGCATGTACGACCATGCCCAGCGCATCGCCCTGCTCTCGGAACCCTCCGAGCGCGGCCAGGGCTTCGAGGAACATCGCTCCATCTACGAGGCGCTGCGGGCGCGCGATCCCGCGCTCGCCGAACAGAGAATGCGCCGCCACATCGTCCGCTCGGCGAAAGCCCATGTGCGGCAGGTGTTCGGCGCCGACGCGGAAGGGTTGGACTATGACGAGTGAACAGACCGGCGAGGACCGCGTCCGGCGCGCGCTGCGCGGCATTTCGGGCGTGCATGTCACCGCCTGGAGCGCGGACGGCGAGGCCGATTGGGCGGTGACGGGGAAGATCGTCGCGCGCATCGCCGCAGCCGGCATCCACAACATCGTCTCGGCCGGCAACACGGGCGAGTTCTACCCGATGACGACGGACGAGGTGGTGCGCAGCCACGCCGTCGCGGCCGAGGCTGCTGCCGGCAAGGCGCTGGTCACGGCCGGCATTGGCCGGTCCCTGCGCGAGGCCGTTTCGACCGGCAAGCTCGCGGCCAAGGCCGGCTGCGATGCGGTGATGGTGCATCACCCACTCGACCCCTTCGCCGCGCCGCAGTCCCAGGCCGACTACATCCTCGCCATCGCCGAGGCGCTGACGCTGCCACTCGTCGCCTATATCCGCTCGGACGCGATCGGCGTGAAGGATCTCGTCCGGGTCGCGACCCATCCCAATGTCGCCGGCGTGAAATTCGCCTCAACCAACATGATGCTGCTGTCGGAATGCGTGCGGGCCACGCAGGGCACGCGCGCCAACTGGATCTGCGGCCTCGCCGAGGGCTGGGCGGCGCCCTTCTATGCGCTGGGCGCGCGGGGCTTCACTTCCGGCCTGATCAACGTCGCTCCCGAACGGTCGCTGGCGGTTTGGCACGCGCTGGAGAAAGGCGACTACGCCGCCGCCCGCAGCGAGGTCGACGCCATCGCCGGCTTCGAGACGCTGCGCACCAAATACGGCAACGGCGCCAACGTCACCGTGGTCAAGGAAGCGCTCGGCCTGCTCGGCACGGCTGTCGGTCCCGTGCGCCTGCCCGGCCTGCCGGAGCTCAACGCCGAGGAGAAGGCGCAACTGCGCGCCATCGTCTCCGGCTGGGGCGCCCAGCGCGCGGCGGCGGAGTGAGATCCGTCATTCTCGGGCGCAGCGAAGCGTAGACCCGAGAATCTCAGGACGCGATTGCACTGGTTTTCGAGATGGTCGGGTCAAGCCCGACCATGACGCCCGGTGTCCAACACAAGAAACCACCCGAGGAAACGCCGATGTCGTCCACTCCCAGCAAGGGTCCTGCCCGCAAGACGCCCGACACCCTGCGCTCGAAGCGCTGGTTCGGCGCCAGCGATCTGCGCTCCTTCGGGCATCGCTCGCGGGCGCTGCAGATGGGGTTCGCCCATGACGAGTTCATGGGCAAGCCGGTCATCGGCATCATCAACACCAGGTCCGAGATCAACCCCTGCCACACCCATCTGCGCGACCGGGCCGATGCGGTGAAGCGGGCCGTCTGGGCCGCGGGCGGCTTTCCGGTCGAGATCCCCGTGATGTCGGTTTCGGAGCAATACCAGAAGCCCACCACCATGCTCTATCGCAACTTCCTGGCAATGGAGACCGAGGAATCGATCCGCTCCCACCCTCTTGATGGCGCAGTGCTGCTCGGCGGCTGCGACAAGTCCACGCCGGCCCTGATCATGGGCGCCTGCAGCGCCGGCCTGCCCTTCATCTTCGTGCCCGCCGGGCCGATGCTGCGCGGCAACTGGGCCGGCAAGGTGCTGGGTTCGGGCGCCGACGTCTGGAAGTACTGGGCCGAGAAGGAAGCCGGCAACATCACCGACGACCAGTGGAAGGATATGGAAAGCGGCATCGCCCGCTCCCATGGCACCTGCATGGTGATGGGCACCGCCGCGACCATGATGAGCCATGCCGAGGTGCTGGGGCTGACCCTGCCCGGCGCCTCCGCCATCCCCGCCGCCGACGCCGCCCATCCCCGCATGGCCGCGGCCGCCGGCAAGCGCATCGTCGAGATGGTCTGGGAGGATCTGACGCCCGACCGCATCCTGACCCGCAAGAGCTTCGAGAACGCGCTGACCGTCCACATGGCGGTCGCAGGCTCGACCAACGCCATCATCCACCTGATCGCCATGGCCGGCCGCGCCGGCGTCTCGCTGAAGCCCGACGATTTCGACGCCTTCTCCCGCACCGTGCCGGTGATCGCCAATCTGCGCCCATCGGGCGAATTCCTGATGGAGGATTTCTTCTATGCCGGCGGGCTCCCGGCTCTGCTGAAGCAGCTCGAGAGCAAGCTCCATACCGACGCGATGACCGTCACCGGCAAGCCGATCTCGGAGACCATCGCGCTCGCCACCGTCTATGACGACAACGTCATCCGCCCGCTCGACAATGCGGTGACGACCGCCAACGGGCTCGCGGTGCTGAAGGGCAACATCGCCCCCGATGGCTGCGTCATCAAGCCCTCCGCCGCCGAGCCCCGCCTGCTGCAGCATTCAGGCCCGGCGCTGGTCTTCGAGGATTACGACGCGATGATGAAGGCGGTGAACGACGAGGCGCTCGACGTCACGCCAGACCACATCATGGTCCTGAAGAACTGCGGCCCGGTCGGTGGTCCCGGCATGCCGGAATGGGGCATGATGCCGATCCCGAAGAAGCTTTTGAAGCAGGGCGTGCGAGACATGCTGCGCATCTCGGACGCCCGCATGTCGGGTACGAGCTATGGCGCCTGCGTGCTGCATGTCGCCCCCGAGGCCTATATCAAGGGTCCGCTCGCCGCCGTGCGGACCGGCGACGTCATCAGCGTCGATGTCGAGGCCCGGACCATCTCCGTGAATCTGACAGACGCGCAGATCACCGCCCGCCTCGCCGCCTGGACGCCGCCGAACCGTGACTATCCCCGCGGCTACGGCAAGATGTCCGCCGCCCATATCCGCCAGGCCGACAAGGGCTGCGACTTCGATTACCTCGAGGGCACGGCGAAGATCCCCGAGCCGGAGATTCATTGAGACCCCGTCATTGCGAACGCTTCTACCGAAGTGAATGCATGCTCACCTACCCCATCGGCTCGCCGCGCCTCGTCCGGATCACGAACCGGGTCAGGAAGGTCATCAGCCGCTCGACCGAGAAGCCGTCGAGACGGTAGTTCACTACGGCCGAAACCTTCGACTGCGGAAGTCCGAGCAGTCGCCCGGTCTCGGCTTGCCGCAGCTTTCTACCGGAAACCATCTCGTTGATCGCCAGCGCCAGCCGCGTCTTGGTCTGGCGCTCCGCCCGATCGCTGAGGCCGAGATCGGCGAAGACATTGCCGATGCCATGGTCGATCGCCTGCTCATCGTCCTGCGGCTTCGACTGGATCATCGGCAACTCCCATAGTCTTCTCGTGCACGACGCAGGCGCTCGGCGATCAGGTCGACATCCGGACTCGCGGCCCGCCGACCGGACGGGCTCTCGTCAAAGGTGTATAAAACGTGGACGGCGCTGTCAGTTCGTGGGATTAATTGAACGATAATCGAGGAGCGGCACATGATTGCAAAAACATTGGCCTTACTGATGTTGGCGTTTCCGTGCGTAGCTTCGGCTCGGGATATCAGGCCCCAAACCTGGACGCCCGTGACCGTATCACTAGAAATTCGCGAGCTGAACGGTACAACAAAAAAATTTCCTGACGTACCATGGTCTCTCGGGATCACGGTTCTCGACACTATGAAAATGGTAGATGGGATCAAATTTTCCGGCGATTGGAATAGGTCGATCAGCGATTGGCTGATTACATCGATCGACGGCACTATCAACGCAAACGGTTCGTATTGGACATATTGTGTCAACGGCGAACCTGCCGGCGTGGGCGCCGGCAGTTATACGCTAGGACCAACCGCAGCCGTAGTATGGGTTTACGGGTCGGCATATCCACCAAATTGCAAGTAATGCAGCTACCCGCCCCCCGCCTTTCCTGGCAGGACGCCTTCGAAGCCCCGACGAACTCGCAGATCGAGCAGGAGCGCTGGGTGCTGGCGATGTGCGGCGGTCGGAGGGGTGGACGCTTCGCCGAGATCGGCGCCTTCGACGGCGTCCTGCACAGCAACACCTGCTTCCTTGAGGCCGATCATGGCTGGAGCGGCGTGCTCGTCGAGCCCAACCCGATCCTCTTCGCCAGGCTCGCCGCCAGCCGGAAGGCCGCTTGCCTGGAGCGTGCCGTCCATCGCGAGGGCGGCCAGCTCCTGTCCTTCGTGCCCTCGCAGGAAATCGGCACGCTCGCCGAATATGCCGAGTCGGACGGCTATGCCGAGCATAGGCGCCAGGCGATCAGCGAGAACGGGCTGATCACCGTCGAGACCGTGACCTTCGACCAGATGGACCAGGCCGACGGCCAGGCGGGCTCCGGCTTCGACTATGTCTCGCTCGACACCGAAGGCTCGGAGCTCGACATCCTCCGAACGATCGACCTTGTCCGGCACGCCATCGCCCTCTTCACCATCGAGCACAATTTCGTCGAGCCGCGCAGGGAGACGATGCGCGTTCTCCTGGCCGAGGCTGGCTACCGGCGACTGAACGTCGGCTTCGACGACTGGTACTGGCACGAGGGCCATCTGCAGGCGCGCAATGGCGGGATGCTGCCCGACATCGCCGCCATCAACGCGCATGTGAAGAGCATCTATCTCGACTGACGCGGCCGCGAGCTTAAAGCTCCGCGTCGAAGGCGATGTCGCCGAACGCGGCCTGCACCCGCCCGACGGAAGACGCCGCCACCGAGACGCGTGCCTCCCGCCGCGACAGCACCGTCAGCGCCGCGCTGCCGCCCGCGACATTTACTGCGCCCGAGACGGCAAAGGCGGCGCTCGGCGTCGCGCGCATCCGCGCCGGCAGGACGAGGCTCTGCGCCACCGCGCCGCCCGCGGCCTGATAGGCGTCGAGCGCAATCGCGCTTTCCGGCCGCCAGAAATAGCGGGCGCAGAGCAGCTCCTCGAGCGTCGCCGGCCGCGCGACCCAGGCGCTGGCGCGCCGCCCGATTTCCAGCTTGATCCGGCGCAGCGTGACAGTCGGCCCGGCCGGCGCCAGCGAGACCGACAGCACGCCGGTGTCGCCAGGCGCAGGCGTCAGCGTCACGCCGCGCCGGCCGCCACCGGACGAGATCGAACCCGAGACGCTGCCGACGGAGACCGAGAGTGTGCCACCCGACAGCCCCTCGACCGAAAGGGTCAGCGGCAGGCCGGCGAAGGAAGACAGCCCCCACAGCGCCGGCTCGACCGGCTGCGCCAGCGCCCCGGCACTGAGGGTGAGGTCGTAGCCCGCAAGGGCGAGGTTCGCGCCGGCAGGGCCGGCCTTCCAGCGGTCGAAGCCATAGACGCCCGCCGCCAGCGCACCGCCGGCGAAACCGCGCTGGTTGATCTGCCAGTCGCCATTGAGCAGGAGATTGCCACCGCTCGCCCAGGGCGTCGCCGGCAGCGAAACCTCGCCGGTTGCCGCGTCGACCACCAGTGCTTCGGCCCAGGCCGAGCCATCCGCGCTCACCTTGCAATGCAGATCGTCATCGCCTGCGAGGCCGATCTCGGCGCGGCCGGAATAGCTGTCCTGGAACAGCAGGCTCGCCGTCTCACCGGCGGCCGCCTTGTTGAGCTTGAGCTGGTGGCCAGCGCCGTCATGGTTGAACAGACTGGCCTGCGCCTGCACCACGAAGCGGGTTGTGACATCTGCGGTGCCGTTCACGCCCCAGAGGCTGGCGCCGAGACTGCTGAGCGGGCTGTCGCGCCGCCATTCGCTGCCTGTCCAGAGATGGTGCTCGCTCTCGTCAGTGACCCAGGCCTGCCAGCCGGCGCGCGGCACCAGGAAAGTCCAGCCGCCATCCTCGAACAGCGCCACCTGGTCGGTGCGGCCGGCGAAGGCCCCCGTCGCGCCGGGCGGGATGATGAAGGCCGAAAGCTCGGTCGGCACCGCCGGCGGCGCCCCCTCGGACCGGCTGTCGACGGTGAGATGCACCAGCGCGTCGAGCCGCGTCAGGGCATCGTTATGGGTGACGTGCTTCTGCGCCTGCCCGGCGGCGAGCAGGGGCAGGGAAAGCCGCGGCGTTGCGGTCATGGAGCCTCGCGGGGTCGGGCGCCGCCAAGGCGCCGGTGGATGCGAGGCCCAGCATCGCCCCTCGCGCTGGCACCGGGGATAACCCCCCTCGGCTATCCCCGGTGCCTGCGCCCCTAGAACACCCGCGGCCGCAAGCCCGTATGGAACCAGGTGATCATCGAATAGATGTCGTGGACCGGAAGTCCCGTCGCGGCCTGCACGGCCGCGGCATAGGGCGGCATGTTGGTGCATTCGAGCACGATCGCACCCACCTCCGGATGCCGCGCCACCAGATCGAGCGCCGCCTCGACGACGTCCTGACGCGCGAGGTCGACATCCATGTCGTCCTTCTCGGCCTTGATCAGCACACGGAAGAACTCGCGGCCGCCTTCCGTGCCGGCGACCGGCGTATCCAGCGGCACGCCGACCTTGTCCAGATGCGCCGGCGTCAAGCTCGCTGCCGAGACGGTGACGACCCCGACCCTTTTGCCCGGCGGCAGCGTCGCCTGCACCCAGGGCACCTGCATCAGGGAGGAGGTCGCCACCGGCACGCCGACGGCCGCTGCGAGCTCGCGCTGGAACAGGGAGAGGAAGCCGCAATTGGTGGTGATCGCCTCGGCCCCGAGCCGCACCAGATCCTGCGCCGCGGCGATGAAGTCAGGCAGCAGGCCATCGGCGCCCCGCAGCACGACCTTGTCGGGGCTGGCACCGCCGACCACGCGGTAGAGCACTGGGAAGGGCCAGGTCCCGCCATTGCCCATGTCCCCGAGGATGCGCGGGAAGCGCGCTTCCAGCATCAGGATGCCGAGCGGCGCGCCATAGATCGCCTTGCCGCCGCGCGCGATGCGGGGCGGCTGCGATGGGTCCGAAGCGATCGTCACGGCAGGTCCCCGCATGATGGTGGCGACGCAGACCTAGCGCCGCCGAGCGCCCGCGCCAAGGCGCTAGCGGCCCGCGCGCCATGTCGGCCCGGCATGGCGCACGAGGGTGACGCTGCGGAGCAATGGGCGTATCAACGGGGCCCGGGCGCCGGCAACGAGCGCGTCCGCGAGGGCTCAACCTGCATCCCCGGCTGGCACAGGGCTGCGGCTTCCCTCTCGGCCGGGATTGCCTGAGCTGCGAGGCCAGACCCCACAGCATCTGCGCCGCCCTGCCCGAGGGCAACCTCCTCGACCTGCAGACGGGGAGCCGGACCTGAACAGACTGTCGCGCGTGCGCATGATCCTGCTCGTGCCGGACGGTGTGCGGTTGCTGCACAGCGAGCGCCTGGCCGCCAACGCCGCCGGCTGAACGGCGCCCAAGACGCCGCGAGGGCTGTTCCAGAACGGATCAGACCGGCACGCGGCCGTCGCGCAAGACGTCCCAATTCACTGAGAATCCAGCGATTATCCGCGGTTAGGTCGACGGAACAGCTCATTTTGGCGCGTTCCTCTGCGGTATGTCGCTTGCGCTCCCACCGCCGAGACCAGCCTGGGAGAGAAGATCTGTGCCGCAGCCGCACAGCTCGCCCGGGCTTCGGGCGGAGGCGACGAACCGGATGAGCGTCAACGACATCGGACTGGCCACCTATGCGGGCCGCGAGCGCCGCGCTCGCGCCTGGCGCCACTGGCTCTGGCTGGTCACCGCCGCGACCGACGCGGCGACCGTGGCCCTGATAGTGGGGCTGGTGTCGCTGGCCTATCACCTGCCGGTCTATGGCGACCCGCGGGCCGACAAGGTGACCCTCGAACTCGCCTTGATGCTGGCCGCGATCTTCGTCTTCGTGAACGCGACGCGCGGCCGCTACCAGCTGTCCAATTATCTCTCGACCAAGGGACAGATCGCCTCGGCCTTCGCGGTCTGGAACCTGACCATGGTCGCCTTCGTCGCCATCCTGTTCCTGGCCAAGATCGCCGACCATTATTCGCGCGGCGTCGTCCTCGCCAGCTACCTCGCCGGCATCCCCGTCATCGCGCTCGCCCGCTCGGCGATGGTGCGGACGATCTCGATCGGCAGCAAGACGGGCCGCATCACCACCGAGCGCGTCTTCCTGATCGGGCGCGAGCCCGACGTGATGTCCTTCGTCTCGCGGCACCAGCCCTGGAATGTCGGCTTCGCCATTGTCGACGTCGCCTTCCTGCGCAGCAACGACGCCCGCCGGATCAACGACCCCGCCGCCGCGCTGGCCGCGGATCTGGCGAGCGCCGTGGCGAACTGCCGGAGCCAGCAGCCGGACTCCGTCTTCATCGCGCTGCCCTGGTCGGATCAGGAGACCATCGACGCCTGCATCGACGCCTTCATGAACCTTCCGGTCGCGATCCATCTGACGCCGGAGCGGATCATGGACCGCTTCGACCGGCCGCTCATCATGCGCACCGGCAGCCTGACCAGCCTGCGGCTCAACCGGCCGCCGCTTTCGGTGCTGGAGATCGCCCTGAAGCGGATATTCGATCTTGTCGCGGCCGCACTCATCCTGGTGCTGTGCGCGCCGCTGCTCCTGCTCGTGGCCGCCCTGATCCGGCTCGACTCGCCTGGACCGGTGCTGTTCCGCCAGCGGCGTTACGGCTTCAACCAGCAGGCCTTCCGGATCTTCAAGTTCCGGACCATGACCACCACGGATGACGGCGCCGTCATCGTTCAGGCGCGGCGCGACGACCCGCGCGTCACGCGGATCGGCCGCATCCTGCGTCGCTACAATCTCGACGAACTGCCGCAGCTGCTCAATGTGCTGGCGGGGCAGATGTCGCTGGTCGGGCCCCGCCCGCACGCGCTCGCTCACGACCGGGAATTCGAACGCAAGATCGCGCTCTATGCTCGGCGCCACAACGTCAAGCCCGGCATCACCGGCTGGGCCCAGGTCCATGGGCTGCGCGGCGAGACCGACACTGACGACAAGATGGCCAAGCGCGTCGCCTATGACCACTGGTACATCGACAACTGGTCGATCTGGCTCGACGTCGCCATCCTCCTCCGCACGGTCCTGAGCCGGAAGGCTTTCATGAACGCGCGGTGAGACCCGCCCGAAGCGAACCCCGATACTCGACAGCACAAAAGATGGGCTCGGACATGATGGGCGAGACCCCTGCCCAATTTTCACCGCAACGCAAAACGGCACCAAACGCTTTAATTGCTGAAAAAAGTTGCAGTCATCTGGCGCAAGCCGCCATCAGACGCTCCTACTGCGATCACGAAACGACATGATTAGGCTGAAAAAATACTAAAAAACAAGATTAAACTTATAAATACTGAAAGTAAGCCGAGTCATAACTGGAATCGGCGTCAGCTTAACGCAGCGGATAATTGATTCAAGCGCTGGGTTGCGGTGCACTAATGCCCCTCAAGACTCTTCGTCGACCCGGCAGACTGCCAGCGAACCATGGTCGCGATTAAGCATCTGTCAAAAAAAGTCGATCGAAGCCCTTAAGAGTCTCTTTACCAAGCGGCACGGCTTGCGCTATGGCTCTGTGCAGTGCGGCATGGTGGCTGGCTTAGGCCGCCCGCGTGTGGAAGGGCGACACATGGCGATCATCAACGGAACGGGCGGCGACAACGTCATCACCGGCACCGGCAATGCCGATGTCATCAACGGCAAGGGCGGTGACGACATCATCAACGCCGGCGGCGGCGCGGATGTCGTGTTCGGCGGCAACGGCGATGACATCATCAGCGGCGAAGGCGGTGCGGACTATCTCGACGGCGGCAAGGGTAACGACATCCTGCGCGGCGGTGCCGGCGCGGATATCCTGATCGGCGGCGAAGGCGACGACATCCTGAGCGGCGGCAATGGCGACGACTCCTTCGTCTTCGACGGCACCAGCGGCAATGACATCGTCACCGACTTCACCACCGCCGACACGATCGCGATCGACCTCGGCGAGAGCTTCGCCGGCCCCATCGATCTGAGCTCGCTCGATTTCGACCAGATCGGCGGCAATGTCCTGATCACTCTCCCCAATGGCGGGACGATCCTGATCCAGAATTCCACCATCGCCGACGTCCAATCCCGTGTGCAGGTCGCCTGCCTGTTGCGCGGCACGCTGGTCGCGACGCCCGAGGGCGAGGTCGCCGTCGAGACGCTGTCGATCGGTGACCGCGTCACCACCCTCGACGGGACGCCCAAGCGCATCAAGTGGATCGGCCGCCGCAGCTATGGCGCCTCCTTCGTGCGCGATAACGCCAAGATCGTTCCGGTCGTGATCGCCGCCGGCGCGCTCGGCCCCAACATCCCCAGCCGCGACCTGCATGTCTCGCCGGATCACGCCATCCATGTCGAAGGCGGCCTCGTTCCGGCCGGCCTTCTCGTCAATGGCGGCACCATCCGCCAGGAGATGAGCGCCGACGTGATCGATTACTTCCACGTCGAGTTCGAGCATCCCGAGGTGATCTTCACAAACGGCGCTCCGACCGAGAGCTATGTCGATCACGGCAATCGCCGCATGTTCCAGAACCATCAGGAATTCCTGGACCTGTACGGCGAGCCCCTCGCAGACGGCTCCGTCCGCGATCGCCGCTTCGCGGTGATCGGCGAGGGCGAGGTGCTGGAGCGCATCCGTACGCGCCTCGGCGCGGCCAGGCTCGCGGCCTGATCCTTGCTTTGACCCCAACTGGGCGGCGCCGCAGGCGGCGAACGCCGCCCGTTTGGGCATGTTGCACGTCTTTTCGTCTTCGCAATGTCACGAAACACTGGCATGCTGCTACGCAACAGAGCGATGATGCGACGCAGCAGTCCCGGTGGTGCTTTCACAACGAGGCCTGAATGATCGACCCGCGCTACACATTCAACGACATGGCGGACGCCAGACCCCTGCGGGTGCCTGAGGGTCTGTTCGTGCTTCGTTATGTGTCATCGCCGGATGGCCTCGACGCTCCCGAGATTTCGGTATCTGTGCCGCCCGGTTCGGACATCGCCGTGATCGATTCCGCCGACAGCTTTGTCCGCCGCGGCGAAACCGTGCTGGGCATGCCGGGTGACGCCGTCGTGCTCAAATCCCGTCGCGAAGGCGCGGTGCTGATCACCGTCCTGTCACCGGGCGGACGGGGCCGTCGCCAGGCCCATGTCGGGCTCGAACGCGTTACGAACGCGCCGCGCCCCTCCGTCGGCTCCTTTCCGCAGGGCGCGGCACCGTCTCTCGACATCGATCCGAACGACGCGCTCGAGATCATGGCGCATGTCGCCCACCGCGGTGACGTGACCGCCAAGGCGGGCCAATGGATCTGCGGACCCCAGTTTCCCATGGCCATCGAAGGCATCGCGCTGAGCTGGCGTCACCCATCCCACGACCTCGATATCGTCACCACCGGCGTGTTCAACGATCGCAGCGGACGGACGCAACTGCCCCCCGCACCGTCGGGCCGGTTCGTCGGCACACGAGGACGTTCCGCGCCGCTGGTCGGGCTTTCCCTCAGCCTCGCCGGGCCGTTGGCATCGCGCTACACCCTGTCATGCGAGGCGCTCTTTCTGGGGGCGGCCATCGTCTCGCGCGTCGGTGCGACCATCGAGTTGAAGGGGCCCACGGGTCATGAGCCGCTGGTGGGTCTGAGGCTGTCGGTCGTTCCGGCCGTGCCGATGACGATCGCGGCGCCGGTGCGCAACGCTGTTGCTCAACCGTTCTACGAGGCATCTCACCAGCCATACGAGGTCGCCCAACAGGCGGTCAGGCTGGGGCAGGATCCGGCGGTGTCGTCGCTCGACGATGTCTTGCCGGCCAAAATTGGCGTTGCCGGCTCGGCCGGCCGCGTCAGGGTGTTCCGGACTTCTCGGTCCCGATCGGCAATGAACTGAAATCGAATTGACTTGGCGACATCTGATGCCCTCAAGTTTTGGAGTTGAATTGTGACAACTTACAATTATACCGAAGCCGAGTTGTCCGATAAGATCGACGATCTTGCGGTCTTCAGCACTGATGCGCGCGACAGCATCCTCCAGGGATTGAACACGATCGGCGTTTTCAACAGCGCCTCGGTCGCCGGCGACCGCGTCCGGACGGACGTGATCCCCGCCGACTCGACCACGAACCCCGACCCGGGCGAAGAGCTCATTCTCTTCACGGGCGATCCGTCCGGTCCGCAGACGCTGTCGGGCGACGACACCTCGGCGATCTTCGCCAGCGACTCGAACATCGACGTTACGATCAATGCCTTCGGCAAATCGTTCGTGGCCACCGACAGCGGTGACGACACGATCGTCAGCACCGGCTCCAGCACGGACTACATCATCGTCGGCGACGGCGATAATTCGGTCAACGCCGGAAGCGGTGCCGACACGATCGTCGCCGGCACGGGCAACGACACGATCTATGGTGGGTCGGGCGCCGACTCGATCGTCGGTGGCGACGGCAACAACTATCTCGACGGCGGCAACTCCAACGACACGATCATCGCGGGCGGCGGCGACGACACCATCCTCGGTGGCGACGGCAACGACTCCATCCTTGCGGGCAACGGCGACAACGACATCAACGCCGGGTCTGGCGACGACACGGTCATCGCCGGTGACGGCAACGACACCATCTTCGGCGGCTCGGGCAACGACTCGATCATCGGCGGCGATGGCAGCAACTACATCGACGGCGGCACCGGCAACGACACCATCATCGCGGGTGGCGGCGACAACGTGCTCATCGGTGGGGACGGCAACGACTCCATCGTCGGCGGTGGCGGCAACGACTCGATCAGCGGCGGCTCGGGTTCGGATTACATCCGCCTGCTGGCCGAGAACGGTTCGATCGGCGCCGACACGGTCATCGGCGGGTCGGGTTCGGACACCCTCTACATCGACAAGTTCGCCGCCGAGGTCGCATCCTCGTCGACCAATCTGGGCGTCACCACGATCACGTTCAGCAACGGCGACACGGTGCAGTACTCGCAGATCGAAACCGTGCTCTTCAAGACCTGAGCAGCCGATCATCTGTCGGCATTCATCTGAAGGGGGGCCTTTCGGCCCCCCTTCTATTATGTGTACCATGGCGCCCCCGGGCGGGGCCTGGCCGCTCCGCCTCCGTGACAGTCATCCGCAATGGTCGCAGTCGATACGCTTTACGAACATCCCACCATCCTGGGGGCTTCGACCGGGCATCACCGCATCTTTTCCCAGGTTTCCTACAAGCTGGTGCGGGCGTTGCAGTTCGCCCCGGCCGTGCTGATGGAGGCGGGGCAACTGGCGCGCCTCTTCCCGCTCTGCTGGCGGTTGACCGACGGCGTTCCCGTTCTCGTCGCACTGCGCAGCCTCCTGCCGGACGGCCGAGGCCAGGCGCCTGATGCGCCGATGCACGAAGCCCTGCTTCCCCTCGCGCTGCAGTGTTTTCCGCTGGTCGTGCCGAGCGCGGACGCGCTGGTGCAGCAACACGTCTTGTTCGATGCGACGATCGCCGACAGTCCGACGGATATCGGCGCGCCGCTTCTGATGGCCGATGGCCGACTGAGCAAGGCCGCGATGGAAAGGGCGAGGAAGGCGATCACCTTCGCGCGCGCCATGCCGGCAACGGAGGGCCTCACCGCTGATCTCGCCGCTGCGGGCCTGTTCGAGCCCTGGCCCCTGCACTTCGACCTCGGCCACGGCGAAAAGGTCGTGATCGACGATCTGATGGTGGTGGCCGCCTCGCGTCTGCGCGCCGACGAGTTATCGGGCATCGTCAGCCGACACGGCGTGGGCGCCGGCCTGTTCCTGTCGCTCCATCGCGCCTCGCTGTTTCGGGCGGGGAACCTGCTGGCGGCCGCCAAGCAAGCTGTTCTCCAGGAGCATGCCGCCAAAGCCGACGCGGCCGGCTGACCATGGTTCTGGATATCGGCAGCGGATTGACCTTCGAGCCGGTCGCTTCGGCCGGGCTGAACGCCTGGCGAAGGCCGCAGCGCTTCGACTGGCTCGACCAGACCGGCGCCGTCCCCATCGCCGATACGGAACTGCTCAATCTGGCGCATCATTGCCCGATCGCGATCCATGTCGATGGCGGCGCACCCACCGTCGTATGCCTGTTGCGGTCGGAACTCCTGCGCGCCTCGCGGATCGGCAGGGACGGTCGTTGGCTTCTCGCCTATCATCCCCTCGCCCTGCGCACCCTGCCGTTCCGGGCCCGAAATGTCGCCGGGGAGCGCCTCGTCGAGGTTTCGCGAGAATTGGCGGAAAGCCCGGAGGGCGGTGATCCGGTCTCCATGTTCACCAAGGCCGGCCAGCCGAGCCGCGACTACGCGACCGTGCTGTCGCTGCTCGACGTCATGGCGCGCGGCCGCGAGCGGCTCGCCGACGCCGCCCGGTTGCTGATCGCAGCCGACCTCCTGGTACCGCTCGAAGGCCCTGCCGCCGGCAACGGCCTGATGATCGTCAGCTCGGAACTGCTGTTCGAGCTCTCCGGCGCGCGTGCGGGAGCCTTGGCTGCGGATGGCTGCATGCCGCTCGACCTCGCCGCCGCCTGCCTGTTCTCGCAGCGCTGGCTCGCCGAGGGTCTGATCGGCCAGCGGCGGCCGGTTGAAATCGAGACAGTGCCCGTGGCCCGCGAGAGCCTGCTCGACCACGGTCTGCAGGGCGCGCTCGACCATCCTCTCGCGCTCGACGACAGCGCCCTGTTCTCGTTCGAGGCCTTTGCCGCCGCGGGAGGCACCGATGAGTGAACTCGACGTTCTCTTCGTCCACAACAACTTCCCGGCTCAGTTCCGCAACCTCGCGGGGGCGATGGCGAAACGCGCCGGCGTGCGCGTGCGGGCGATCGGTGCCAAGGGCGCTCCCGGCCTGCCGGAGGTGCCGCTGCAGCGCTACAGCTTCGCGGGAGCCGAGCTGGCCAATGTCCACTCCTTCGCGCGGCGTTTCGAACTGGAAAGCCGCCGGGCCGAGCAGGTGATCTATGCGGCGACGACCCTCAAATATAACGGCTTCGCGCCCAAGCTGATCTATGTCCATCCCGGCTGGGGCGAAGCGCTGCCGCTGCGCGCGCTCTTCCCGGACGCCACGATCTGCAGTTATGCCGAGTTCTACTATTGGCCGAGCGGCACCGATATCGGCTTCGACAAGGACGCGCCGCGCTACGGCGTCGATGGCGAGACACGCGTCATCCTGAGGAATGCGGCAACCCTGCTGTCCTTGACGGAGGCGAACTTCGCCGTCGCGCCCACGCACTGGCAGCGCGGCATCTTCCCTCGCGAGATGCAGACCAAGATCCATGTCGTGCATGACGGGCTCGACACCGAGAAACTCGTGCCGGGACCGCCGCCGGCGCGCTTTTCGGTTTCGGGGCAAAACTTCGAAGCCGGCGACGAAGTCGTGACCTTCGTCTCGCGCAATCTCGAACCTTATCGCGGCTTCCACATCGTCATGCGGGCACTGCCGGACATCCTGAAGGCACGGCCGAAGGCCCGCATCTGCCTCGTCGGCGGCGATGGCGTCTCCTACGGATCCGCGCCCACAGACCACCCGTCCTGGAAGGCCGCACTCCTGGCCGAGCTCGGCGACCAGCTCGACCTCAGCCGCGTGCATTTCCTCGGCAAGGTCGCCTATGGCGACTATCTCAACCTGCTGCGCCTATCCTCGGCGCATATCTACCTGACCTACCCCTTCGTCCTGTCCTGGTCGATGCTGGAGGCCATGGCACTGAATTGCCTGGTGATCGGCTCCGCGACCTCCCCGGTCGAGGAGGTCATCGAGGATGGTGTCAACGGCCTGCTCGTGCCGTTCTTCCAGCCACAAATCCTGGCCGAGCGCGTTATCGAGGCACTGGCGCAGCCGGAACGTTTCCGCAGCCTGCGCGCCGAGGCCGGTGCCACCATCCGCGCCCGCTACGATTTCGAGCGCCACAGCTGGCCGGCGCATCTCAAGCTCATCGACGAGTTCGTCTTTTCGGCGCCGCTCGTGGCGGCTCTCAGGGAGCCTGCTGCGAGACCTGCGGTTCCGGCCTGAGACGGCCGAACCAGTCGGCGACGACGAAGGCTGCCTCGTCATCCGTCATCCCGAGCGGCAGCAACAGCCGGTTCCCCTCGGTCTCCGGCCGCTGGGGTCGAGGATCGAACCATGCCATCAGCAGCCCCGCCCGAGCCCAGGCATGGACCCGCGGATCGGCGATGCCATAGGCTCGCGAGGCGACGAGGCAGGCGCGCGCCCCCACCCGCGCCAGCCAGCGCGTCGCCTCCGCCCGCGGCATCGGGCCGCTGGGGAACAGGGCGCGCGCAGGCGGCTCGCTCGCCCCGGGCTCACCGACGAAGGCGACCGCCGCGTCGCCGCACCGTTGTGACAGCGCTCGTGCGACCGCTTGCGCCAGGCGCCAATCCTCGGCTGCGGCACTCTCCGAGAGGATCGCCAGGCAGTTCGCAGCGGCGGCGCTGGCCGCCGGCTCAGGGACCGGCGGCGCGGACGCGCGCGACGGACCTTTCAAGCCGGACCATCCCAGCGCCGCCGCGATCTCCTGCGCCAGCGGACCGGGAACGATGACCGGATCAGCCCGCGCGGCATCGGGCCGCCAGGCTCCCGCGAAGCCGAAAGCCGAGGCCAGCGCGAGGCTCTGGCCGATCGGGAGCCGGGCGCAGGCGGCAGCCAGCAGCGGATCGACATCGACGGGGTCGATCATCAGCACGCCGTCGAAGCGATAGCGTGCCAATTCTGCAGCGATGTGATCCGGCGCGGAACCATCGTCGGGCGCAACGGCGATTTCAAGGCTCTGCGGGATGCCGCTGCCTGCCGCGGTCAGGGTGATGACCCGGCCCTCCGCCTTCTCTTCGGCCCGCGCGATCACCGCCTGGCGCCGCGGCGCATGGATATTGGTCAACAGGCGCACCAGCCAGAGGGGCATCGCGGCTGGAGCGACCACAAGCGCCAGCGCCTCGGGAGCTTCCTGCAGCCAGAGCGCTTCCAGCGCGCGCGCGACCGGCTTCAAGGGATCGACGCGGTGAAAAGCCAGGGCCCGGTCGCGATGAGCGGGAAAGCGCTCTTCGAGCAGCGCCAGATTGGCCCGCACGAGCGCGGCCTTGGCGCCCTTGAAGGAGCGTGTGCCGCTATGCCCGACGAAGACGTCGGCCGCGCAGACATGGCGAAAACCGGCTTCCGTGCCGCGGAGGCAGAGATCGACATCCTCGTAATAGCCCCGGCCGTAATCGAGCGACAGCGGGCCGATGCGGTCGAGCAAGGCGCCTTTGACGTAGAGGCAGAAGCCGACGCCATTGGGCATCTCGACGCGCGATCCGGCGTTGGCCTGCTGCGCGAGGCGATCGAGGCGTTCGATCTCCCCGGTCTCCGGCATCGGGTTGACGGCGAAGCGGCGCGGAAAACTGGTGTCCTCGCCATTGTTGGATAGCGGGGTCGCGGTGCCGATGCTCGCTTCCGAATGGACCGCCGCAGCCAGCCGATCCACCGCGCCGCTTGGCAGCACTGTGTCCGCATTCAGCAGCAGCGCGTCTTCCGCCGGTTGGCGCATGGCGAGCGCGCGATTGACGCTGCGCGCGAAGCCGAGATTGAGCGGATTGCGCAGCAGCGTGAACTCACCGCGCCGCGCGCGCTCCGCCAGCATCGGCGCCATGGCAGGGTCCGGCGCGGCGTCTTCGACGACGACCACGCGCCAGTCGGCGCGCCCGCCTTGGGCTGCCGCGAGACTGTCGAGACAGGCTTCGGTCGCGACGAGGTCGTCATGGACCGGAACGACGATGAGCAAAGACCCGGCCGGCACATCGGGCAGTCGCGCGCGAGGCGCCCGCGGCATGGCCAGCGGCCGATGCAGAATCGCCGGCACCGCGAGAAACGGAACGCCGCCTTGAGCCGGTCTCAGGGAGAGCGCCTCGCTGTGGCTGGGCCAGGACAGCGAGATCGTCGCGGCCAACGGAAAAACGGGGTGGCCCCCCTCGAATGTGCCGACCACCTCAAGGTCGAAGGATCGGGTCCCGTCGCTCGCGCGGACCGTCATCCTCGGATCGCCGCGCCAGCGCAGATGAGCGGTCACCTGCTCCGCATCGCAACCGGCATGGATGATCAGCGCGACGCCCTCCGCGGCCATGGTCGACAGCGCCTGCGTCTGCCCCAGACCTTCCGGCATCGCCAGAAGAACGGCGGCGGAGCGTCGCCGGTCCTCCGCCGCCCCGATGTCGAGCAGTGCCTGCTGCAGAAGGAGATGGTGCGGATCGATCGCCAGCGCCCGCTGGAGGTCGGCGGAGGCCTCCTCCGCCGCGCCGAGCTGCGCCAGCGCCGAGGCGCGCAGGATATGGGGGATGGCGCTGCGCCCATGGCTGAGACGAACCAGCCGGTCCGCCAGCACCCAAGCCACGGCCGGGGCGTTGCGCTGCAGAGCGCCCGCGGCCTCTTCGGCAAGGGAGCGCCGATGCCGACCTTCGCGCCAGTCCAGCCGTGCGATCGCGTCGGCGAGGGCATTCGGACGGGTCGGAGCGGGCGGTGCTTCCATCAGCTGCGGAAATCAAGTCCGGTCGTGGCGAGGTCGGCCAGGATCGCATCCATCGACGACTCTTCCGTGAAGGCGACCGCCCAGAGATCGTAGCCCGCGGCTCGCTTGGTCACGACGCCGGCAAAGCCGGAATCGATCAACAACTGGCCGAGACGCTCGTCGGTAAAGGCGGTGTGATGCGCCATGAAGCTGTTGCCGCGGGCAATGGCGGCGCGATGCCCGAACAGCATGTCGAGCGGCGTGATCGGGCCTGCTGGAGACATGTAGGCGACGGTTTCCGGTCCGATCGCATGGATGGCCTCGACGATCGCCGTGAGATCGGGACAGCGGATCAGCACGAAGCCACCGGGCTTGAGCACCCGCCGAAACTCCGCGAAGGCGAGCGGGACCTCGTGATCATGGAGATGCTCGATGGTATGGGACGACCAGAGCGCATCATAGCTGCCCGTCGGCACCAGCGCACGCATATCGACCGCCGAGCAGACAAGGTCCGGCGCGACGCTTGCATCCACATCCGCGCGCACCTCGGCCCAGGCCGCCGGGTTGCGGAACAACGCGTGGAGCCGGTGATGAGCCTTCACACCGCAGCCGACATGCAGGACTTGTTTCGGGGCATGGGCAGCGACGGGGTCGCGACGAGGGAGAACCGGCTCGATCATGCGAAACCTCTGCTGCACCGCCGCGACCGACAGGACGGCGCAGCACCCCGAAATGCGCCGGAAGGGGCTGAATGGGGCGCGTTAATGCAATCGCAGATTATTCCGCCGCTTTCAATGCGATAAATTGAAGCTTTTCGACAGATATGATACCGGAATGCCTGAGAGACCCGTCAGTTTGACGGCGCGTGTCCGTCGAGTACCCGCCTCGATTGAACCCGCACTCCCGCGCGAGTAACGAGGCGTCATGTCCAGACTGCAGAACATCTATTTGCGGCATGAACTACGGGAATTCATGCCGGCCTTTCTGTCCTTGCTGTTCTTTAGCCTATTCATCACGCTTCTGTTCCTGGTTCCGACCATTTATCTGCTGCAGTTGCACGATCGCGTGATCGCCAGCCGCAATTTTGCAACCCTGATTTCCCTCACCGTCATCGTCGTGTTCCTCTGCATCGTCTGGTCGATGCTGGAGCGCAATCGCGAAACCATCCTGACGCGCATTGCCTACGCACTCGACCAGAAGATCGCGCCACGCGTCTTCGACGCGCTCAACCGTCAGACGGACAATCTCCCGGCGGCTGCGCGGAGCCTGATCGTGCAGGACCTCGGCACCCTGCGCGACTTTCTCTCGGGCGGGCTGGTCCCGCACCTGTTCGACCTGATCTGGGTGCCTCTGATCGTCGCGATCGCCTTTATGTTCCATTTCTGGATCGGCGTGGCGATCCTCGTGATGACCGCGACTGTGGCTGTGCTGGCCGTCGTCAACCAGTTGATCGCGCGTGAAGAGATCAAGCGCGCGATGATGCAGTCGGCGTTGTCGGCGGAATTCGCCCGTGCCGTCATGCGGTCGGCCGAGGTCTTTCGCTCGATGGGCATGCTGCCGCGTCTGGTCGCCCGCTGGAGCGGGCAGCGGGACGAGGCGATGGGCTGGATGGAGGCGGCGGCCCGCCGCACGGCGCCAATCGCGCTCGCCATGCGGATCCTGCGCCATCTCTACATGCCTCTGATGATGTGCGTCGGCGTCATGCTGGTGCTCGCCTCGGAGGTCGGCGCCGGCATCATGTTCGCGTCCACCATCCTGGCGATGCGCACCCTGCATCCCGTCGACGCCATCGCCCATGGCTGGCGCGCGATCTGGGGCGCCTCGGTCTCCGCCCGGCGGATCGACGAATTGCTGCGCGAGGCAGCGCGCCGGACACCGCGGGTCCAGTTGCCGGCGCCGGCGGGCGCGCTCGTCGTCTCGCGCATCGCGGCCACGCCACTGGGCAGGGACAACATCGTCATCAGCGACGTCTCCTTCTCCGTCGATGTGGGTTCGGTGGTCGGCGTCGTCGGAGCCAGCGGAGCCGGCAAATCCTCCCTCGGAAGAGTGCTGATCGGAGCCTGGCCGGTGCTCCGAGGATCGGTGGTGCTCGACGGGCACGACATCGCGCATTGGGATCAGGACGCGCTCGGCCGCCATGTGGGCTACGTCCCACAGGATGTCGACATGCTGCCCGGAACGATCGCCGAGAACATCGCCCGCTTCGAGGAGGCGGGACCGGAGACCGACGCCAAGGTGATCGACGCGGTCAAACTGGCCGGCATCCAGGACATCATCTCGAAACTGCCCAACGGGCTGAACACGAAGCTCGGGCCCGACGGCCACATGCTGTCGAGCGGCCAGCGCCAGCGTGTCGCTTTGGCGCGGGCGGTTTATGGCGATCCCCGCTATCTTGTTCTGGACGAACCCAACTCGAACCTCGACGCCATGGGCGAGCAGGGCCTCGCCGACACCATCAAGGCGCTGAAGGCCCGCGGCGCGATCGTCATCCTGGTGACGCATCGCATGAACATGCTGACCCATTGCGATTTCGTGCTCGTCATGAACAATGGCACGGTCCACGCTTTCGGGCAGCGCGAGCAGGTCGTGAACCGGCTCGCCGGCTATCAGCCACCCAAACAGATCACCGATCGCAAGGACGCGCCCGACGCGTCCGACAAAACCATCGCCGCGTGACGCGAGGACTGCACTCATGGCCCCTCTGCCGAAGCTGGGAACCCCGGCTCTCACCGCCCCAAAGCCATCCGCCAACTGGCGCCGCTCCGTCATCAGCGGCTATGCCGTCATCTTCGGCCTGTTGGGGACCTTCGCCGCATGGGCCAGCGTGAGCCGGCTCGATGGCGCCGCGATCGCGCAGGGCGTCCTCAGCAACGAGGGAAGCCGGAAGACCGTGCAGCATCTCGATGGCGGTATCGTCGAGGACATCCTGGTCCGCGACGGCGACCGGGTGGCCGCGAACCAGTTGCTGATCCGCCTCGATCCGACCCGGGCCGACACCCAGGGCGATCTCTACGGCAACCAGTTCCTCATCCTGCTCGCACAGGAGGCGCGGCTCCTCGCAGAGTTCGAGACGCGTGATCGGCTCACCTTTCCTTCAGCCGTGACGCAACGCGCCGGCGATCCCGCCATCGCCCCCGTCATCGCCGACCAGATGCGGCAGTTCGATGCCCGCCGCTCCACCTATCTGCGCACAACCGAGATCGCCGAAAGCACGATCCAGCAGGCCAAGAAGGAACTGGAACAGGCCGCAGTCGATGCGACGACGGCG
>NZ_JAUXYO010000079.1 GCF_030694325.1 Allobosea sp.
AGGTCTCAGCGCCCGTTCGCAATTTGCGAGCGGGCGTTGTGCTATTTCGGCTTCATCAGGCCGAGCCGGCTGGCCCCGATATACAGCGCCAGCACCGCGGCGTTGGAGACGTTCAGGCTCTTGATCTCGCCGGGCATGTCGAGGCGCGCCACCACGCTGCAGGTCTCGCGCGTCAATTGCCGCAAGCCCTTGCCTTCGGCCCCCAGCACCAGCGCCAGCGGCTGCTGCAGCGTAACCGCGCCGAGGTCTTCAGTTCCCTCGCTGTCGAGTCCGACCGTCATGAAGCCGCGGTCGTTCAACTCATTGAGCGCGCGGGCGAGATTTTGCACGGTGACAAGCGGCACCAGTTCCAGCGCGCCGGAGGCCGACTTCGCCAGCACGCCGGTCGCCTCGGGGCTGTGACGGGCGGTCGTGACGATGGCCTTGACCGCAAACGCCGCGGCCGAGCGCATGATGGCGCCGACATTGTGCGGATCGGTGATCTGGTCGAGCGCCAGCACGATGGCGTCGTCGGGCAGGCTGTCGAGATCGGGCGAGGGCAGCGGGTCGCAGACGAGGTAAAGACCCTGATGCACCGAATCGGGGGTGAGCAGCCGGTCGATCTCGGAGGGGCGCACGATCTCGGGCTCAAGCGGCAGGTCGCCGATCTCCTCCTGAAGGCGCTTGACGCCATTCTCCGTCGCGAGCAGGCGGCGGTGGCTGCGCTTGGGATTGCGCAGCGCCTCGATCACCGGGTGGACGCCGTAGAGCACCGCCTCGTCGATGTCGCCGGGGCGGTGATGCAGGGTCCCGTCGGCGCGGCGCGGGCTGGTCTGACGCGGAGCGTCCCCGCGCGCACCCTCGCGGCGCGGCTGATCGCGATCCGATTTGGGGCGGAACGGTGCGGGCATGGGGCTTCTCCTGCGGTGCTGGCGCATGCCCTGACACGACATCCCCGACTTGGCCAGCATGGAAATGGCCCCGCACTTCACCATGCCGATGCGGCAGACGGCTTTTTGGCGTTGACAGGGGCCGGCCCGGTCACCATAAGTCCGGCCGCGCCTGTCGCCGTCACAGCAGTGACACGAGAGAGACGCCTGCGGCTTCGCCGCAAGCGGCGCGGGCGGGGGAATGTCCCGAGCGGCAAAGGGGGCGGACTGTAAATCCGCTGGCTATGCCTTCGCAGGTTCGAGTCCTGCTTCCCCCACCACCCCCCGATCCGAACAGCGAACGGCCCTCGGCCGGCAGCGAATCTCCGACGAGGACGCGTTTCGAACGGATGCGGGCGATGTGAAGCCCGCCCGGCGCGACTTCGCACTGCCGATGCCGCACCTGTCAGATGTGCAGCGCGTTGGATCCTCGCTTCGTGAGGTCACGCATCCGCGGTGGTGATCGCGCAACCGAACTCCGCGGCCGAAGCGGAGAGCCAGGACCAGAAGCTGCCTGCCATGCTACGCGGGACCAGGATCTGGTAGACGGCGCCGTCCGGCCCGTCCTCCGAGCGCCAGAGCTGGATCCCGATATAGGCGATGCTGGTCAGCGCCGTCATTCCGACCGGGAAGGCCCGGGGATGGAGGTCGACCATGCAGCCCTTGGCGAGCGTCTTGCCGACCATGCTGCCGGAGAGGGACAGGACGGCGCGTCCGTCGCTCTGCTCCGCCACGGCGGCCGTTTCCGCCAGGCCCGCGCAGTCCTCGGCAAAGCCGGCGCGAGAGGCCGCCACCAGAAGCCATTGCCCAGGGCCTGCCCAGGCCAGGCTGTGGGACGCCGACGAGACAACCGATGGACCTGTCGGCAGGGCGAGGCCGTAGCGGCTCTTAAGCGCACGTCCGAGCGCCGGCTCCTGCTCCCGGCCGGCGATCAGGCTCGCCATGCCCAATCCCTCGCGCAGGCAGACCTTGACGCCGTCACCGGGGCCGCCGAACGCGCCCGGCGCGACGATGCCGGTCCAGGCGCCGCGGGCGGTCCATGCCGTGCCGATCTCAGCCATGGAGACGCGTTCCTTCCGGGTCGACGAAGACGGGCGAGCAGATCTCGATCTCGATATCGCCGTTGCGGACCGGGTCGACGGCGCGGACGCGCTCACCCAGGCGCTCGGGCCCGTTCCTGAGCAGGCCGAGGCCGATCCAGTGCCCCAGCACGGGCGAATAGGCGACCGAGGTCATGTAGCCCTCGTCGTTGTGCATGGTCGCTGGCTTGCCGGTCGCGATGAAATGGGCGCCGGCACGCAGGCGCTGTGCCGGATCGACCGGCTTGAAGCCGACGAGGCGAGGGCGGTCGGCCTCGACCAGCGCCGGGCGCTGCGCCATCAGCCGCCCGAGATAATCCTTCTTCGACGACACCATCTTGCCGAGCCCGAGGTCGCGCGCCGTGGTCTGGCCACTCAGTTCGTTGCCGGCGACATGGCCCTTCTCGATCCGCATGACGCCGAGCGCCTCGGTGCCGTAGGGCGTGATGCCATGGGCGGCGCCGGCCGACATCAGGGCCTCCATCATCGTCTCGCCATAGCGGGCGGGGACGGCCAGCTCATAGGCGAGCTCGCCCGAAAACGAGATCCGGAACAGCCGCGCCGGGACACCGCCACCGACCGTGATCGGCCGCGCCGCCAGATAGGGGACGGCCTCATTCGAGAGGTCGTGCCCGGCATCGACGACGCCCTGCAGGACCAGCCGCGCCTTGGGGCCTGCGATCGCCGCTTGGGCCCACTGCTCGGAGACCGATACCATGCGCACGTCGAGACCCGGCCACAGGACCTGATGGCAGAATTCGAGATGCTGCATCACCTTGCCGGCATTGGCGGTGGTGGTGGTCATCAGGAAATGGGTCTGCGCCAGCCGCGAGGTCGTGCCGTCATCCATGACGAAGCCGTCCTCGCGCAGCATCAGCCCGTAGCGGGCCTTGCCGACCGGCAGCGTCTGGAAACCGTTGCAGTAGACGCGATCGAGGAAGTCGGCGGCATCCGCCCCCTGGATGTCGATCTTGCCGAGGGTGGAGACGTCGCAGAGCCCCACCGCGTTGCGGACGGCGAGCACCTCGCGGTTGACGCTGGTCAGCCAGTCGGTCTCGCCGGGGCGGGGATAGTACTGCGCCCGCATCCAGGCGCCGGCTTCGATGAAGACCGCGCCCTGCCGCTGCGACCAGGCATGGGTCGGGCTCAGCCGGGTCGGCCTGAAGTCGCGGCCGCGATGATGGCCGGCCAGCGCGCCGATCGCGACCGGCGTATAGGGCGGGCGGAAGATGGTCGTGCCGGTTTCGGGGATCGTCTTGCCGGTCTGCTCGGCCATGATCGCGAGCCCGGCGATGTTGGAGGTCTTGCCCTGGTCCGTCGCCATGCCGAGCGTGGTGTAGCGCTTGAGGTGTTCGACCGGCCGAAAGCCCTCGCGGGCGGCCAGCTCGATATCCGCGTCGGTGACGTCGTTCTGGAAATCGACGAAGGCCTTGCCCGCGAAGAGCCCGCCCTTGGGTGCCTTGACCCGCCAGAGGGGCGCCGACCCCAGCGCTTCCGGGTCGGTTTGGGGGCAAGACCCCGCCGCAACGTCGTGGAATCCGCAGTCGGCCGCGGCCTCGCGGCCCAGTCTCGCGCCATCCGCCAGTGCATCCGCGAGCGAGAACCGCCCCGCCGCACTGCCGGCCACGGCGAGACCGGCTGGCATCGTGCCGGGCACGAAGGCCTGAATTGCCTCGTCCCAGACCGGCCGCGTATTCTGGTGCGAGGTCAGATGCAGCGTCGGGTTCCAGCCGTTCGAGACCGCGAGAAGGTCGCAGGCGAGGGTCTGCTCGCGTCCGGAGGAATCGCGGATCGTAACCGAGCTCAGCGCCC
>NZ_JAUXYO010000084.1 GCF_030694325.1 Allobosea sp.
CCGCGCTGCTGCGTCCGGGCCGCTTCGACCGCCAGATCGTCGTGCCGAACCCCGACGTCGCCGGCCGCGAGAAGATCCTGCGCGTCCATGTCCGCAAGGTGCCGATGGCGCCCGACGTCGATCTGCGCATCCTGGCCCGCGGCACGCCCGGCTTCTCGGGCGCGGACCTGATGAACCTCGTCAACGAGGCGGCGCTGCTGGCGGCACGTCGCGGCAAGCGCATGGTCACCCATGCCGAATTCGAGGATGCCAAGGACAAGGTCATGATGGGCGCCGAGCGCAAATCCATGGCGATGTCCGAGGAGGAGAAGAAGCTGACCGCCTATCACGAGGCCGGCCACGCCATCGTTGGCCTCTATGTCCCGGCCGGCATCCCTGTGCACAAGGCCACGATCATCCCGCGCGGCCGCGCGCTCGGCATGGTCAAGTTCCTGCCGGAGGGCGACCGCTACTCGATGAAGTTCAAGGAGTTCACCTCGCAGCTCGCGGTCGCCATGGGCGGGCGCGTGGCGGAGGAGATGACCTTCGGCCGCGAGAACGTGACCTCGGGCGCCACGGGCGACATCCAGCAGGCGACCAAGATGGCCAAGGCCATGGTCACCCAGATGGGGTATTCCGAGGAACTCGGCATGGTCGCCTATGGCGACAACCAGGAAGAGGTCTTCCTCGGCATGTCGATGGGCCGCAGCCAGAACATCTCCGAGTCCACGGCGCAGAAGATCGACGCCGAGGTGAAGCGCCTGGTCGACCAGGGCTACCAGGACGCCAAGGCCATCCTCACCGAGCATCACGAGCAGTTCGTGGCGGTCGCCGAGGCGCTGCTCGAATTCGAGACGCTGACCGGCGAGGAGATCCGCGACCTGATCGCCGGCAAGCGCCCGACGCGCGACATCGACGACACGCCCTCGACCCCGCGTGGTTCGGCGGTTCCGAGCGCGGGCAAGGGCCGCAAGCGCGACGAGCCCGATGCCGGGCTCGAGCCGCAGCCTCAGGTGTGAGGCGCGGATCCACAGCGGATCAACTGGAATTCCGGGAAGGGCGCCTCCGAAAAGGGGCGCCCTTTTTTGCTGCAGGGGCGCAGCGCTCGCCTCAGCCGGAGATCGGCTGCGCGGGGCGCGGCTCGCTCCGTCCGGCGTCGTCGAAGAGGATGAAGGTATCGCGGCCGGCCTGCTTGGCGGCGTAGAGCGCCCGGTCGGCCTCGTTGGCGGCGTCGGCGAGACTTTGCCCCTCGCGCACGAGGCTCGCACCGATGCTGACGCTCACCGGCAGGCAACGGCCTTCGGCCAGCACGACCGGCTGCGCGCGCAAGGACGCGCCGATCTTGCCAGCGACCGCCGCGAGCGAAGCGCGATCGGCCGCGTCCAGTAGCAGGATGAACTCGTCCCCACCCCAGCGCGCGCAGACATCGCAGCCGCGCAGCAGCCAGGTCAGGCGCTGGACGACGGCGAGGATGACGAGATCGCCCTCACGATGGCCGTAGACGTCGTTGATCGCCTTGAAGTGGTCGATGTCGATCAGGAGCAGGCCCATCGGCCTCCCGGCGCGGCGGGCGCGGCTTTGGCCCGCGTCGAACGCCCGCTCGAAGCCGCGGCGGTTGAAGATGCCCGTCAGCGGATCGAGCTGAGCGAGGCGCTCCAGGTCGTGAGTGCGTGCGCGGACCATCTCCTCGAGGCGGTCGGTGTTGTCGCGGATGGCGCCCGCCATCTCACCGAATGCGCGTGACAGCCGGCCGATCTCGTCGTCGCCGCCATCGCTCGTGACCTGGTCGAACTGGCCCGCCCGGACTTTCTGAACGTCGCCCTCCACGCGCGCCAGCCGGTCGAGCACGCGGCGCTGGAAGGCCAGCGTCAGCAATGCGGCCGCCGCGACGAGCATCGCCGCCAGGAGCAGCGCGATCGGCAGGAACAGGCGGCGGTCGATGATCGCTTCGACGTCCATGATGGTGACGTTGAACCAGCCGAGCCGGTCGAGATAGCCGACGCCGACCAGCGACCGGTGGCCGTCGATCTGCATGAAGCGGGAGCTGACGAGCGCATCGCCGGCGGCGACCTGCCGCATCATCTCCGCCAGGGCGCGGCGGTCGCGCTCATGGTCGAGCTGCAGGAAGATCGTCTTCTTGGCCTTGCTGTCCTTCGTCAGGCTGTGGAAGTCGACGAGCTTGGGGTCGCGATGGGCCTGCACCGCGCCGTTGCGATCGACGAACATGCTGTGCACCCCGGTCTGCGGGATATCGACGACCTCGCGGATGAACTGGCTGAGATCGACGCCCGTGCCGATGATGCCGAGCACGCGCTCACCGCTGCGAATGATGCAGTTGATCCAGACCTTGGTGACCTTGATGTTGTCGTCGTGATCAACGTTGAGGTGGCAGCCCGAGCCCTGTGCGATCGTCTGGAAGTACCAGCCGTCGCGGGGGTTGTCGCGCGTGAGCGTGTAGCGGAGGCGATCGTTCTCGTAGGTGTTGGCCTTGTCGTTGAAATAGTAATTCCCTGAGCCGTCGAGCACCACGAAGTAGCTCCTGTCCTTGAAGGACAGGCGATAATGCTCGAGTTCGGCCAGGCCGCGCTGCGCCTTGACGGGATCGGCCTCGTCCTGGGCCCAATCGAGGATCGCCGGCGAGCGGGCTACCGTCTCGGCCAGAGAGACCTCGCGCATCAGCGATTCCAGCCCGCGATAGCGATCGAACAGGATCTGCTTTTCGGCGAAGAGCGTGCCGAGCTTGACCACGCTGCTGTCCACCAGCCAGACGAAGATCCCGGCGGCCGGAACTGCGATCGCCACCAGAATGGCGAGCGTCCAGGCCAGCACCCGGCCGCGCAGGCCTTTCGGCAACAGCATGGCGGCAGTGGCTGGTCGGGTCGGCATGGTGTCCTCCTCGGACCGGCGGCGACCGCAGAAAGCCTGCCGGCCGCTCCGGATCCCTGTCGGACAGGCTTTCGCCGATCGCTCCTGGCCGACAGGCGTTGGTGCGGAATGCGCTCAGAAAAGGCCCTCGATGCGGCCCTGCGCGTCGATGTGGATGCGCTCGGCCGCCGGCATGCGCGGCAGGCCGGGCATCGTCATGATGTCCCCGCAGATCGCGACGACGAAGCCGGCGCCGGCAGAGAGCCGGACCTCGCGCACCGGGACGATGTGGCCGGACGGTGCGCCGCGCAGGGTCGGGTCGGCCGAGAAGGAGTATTGCGTCTTTGCGACGCAGACCGGCAGATGGCCGTAGCCATCGGCCTCCAGTTCCGCGAAGCGGGCGCGGACCTTGGCATCGCCCGAAATGCCCTGCGCGCCGTAGATCTCCCGTGCCACGGTCTCGAGCTTCTGCCAGAGCGGCATCTCGTCGGGATAGAGCGGCGCGAAATCGGCCTCGCCGCTCTCGGCCAGCGCGACGACCTTGTGGGCGAGTTCTTCCGTACCGGCGCCGCCTTGCGCCCAGTGCCGGCAGATCACCGCCTCGACGCCGAGATGGTTGCGGCAGTAGCTCGCGATCAGTGCGTGCTCGGCGTCGGTGTCGCTGACGAAATGGTTGATCGCGACGATCGGCGGCACGCCGAACTTCCGGATGTTGCCGACATGCCGGGCGAGGTTGGCGAGGCCGGCCTGAAGGGCGCCGAGATCCTCGGCTCCGAGGGCCTCCTTCGCCGCGCCGCCATGCATCTTGAGTGCGCGAACGGTGGCGACGATGACGGCCGCGGCGGGCTTCAGCCCGGTCTTGCGGCACTTGATGTCGAAGAACTTCTCGGCCCCGAGATCGGCACCGAAGCCGGCCTCGGTGACCGTATAATCGGCGAGTTTCAGCGCCGCGCGCGTGGCGATCGCCGAATTGCAGCCATGGGCGATGTTGGCGAAGGGGCCGCCATGGACGAAGGCGGGCGTGCCTTCCAGCGTCTGCACCAGGTTCGGCATCAGTGCGTCCCTGAGCAGCACGCTCATCGCGCCGGTCGCCTTCAGGTCGGCAGCGGTCACCGGGCGCTTGTCGCGGGTGCGGCCGACGACGATGCGGCCGAGCCTGGCCTCGAGATCGTCGAGATCGTTGGCGAGGCAGAAGATCGCCATGATCTCGGAAGCGACGGTGATGTCGAAACCGTCCTCGCGCGGGAAGCCGTTGCTGGCGCCGCCGAGCGAGGACACGGTCTGGCGCAGGGCACGGTCGTTCATGTCCATGACCCGGCGCCAGGCGATGTGGCGCGTGTCGAGGCCGAGCGCGTTGCCCCAGTAGACATGGTTGTCGATCATCGCCGCGAGCAGATTGTGCGCGCTGGTGATGGCGTGGAAATCGCCGGTGAAGTGCAGGTTGATCTGCTCCATCGGGACGATCTGGGCATGGCCGCCGCCGGCGGCGCCGCCCTTGACGCCGAAGCAGGGGCCGAGCGAGGGCTCGCGCAGCGCGATCATGCAGCGCTTGCCGATGCGGCTGAGGCCGTCGCCGAGCCCGACTGTCGTCGTGGTCTTGCCCTCGCCGGCCGGGGTCGGATTGATGGCGGTCACGAGGATCAGCTTGCCGTCCGGCTTGCCCGCGAAATCGGGGATGGACTGCGTATCGACCTTGGCGATGAACTTGCCATGGGGCTCGAGCGCGGCTTCGGGAATGCCGGCACGTGCGGCGATGTCCGCAATCGGCCGGAGCATGGCCGCGCGCGCGATCTCGATGTCAGTCGGCATTCCTGCCCCTCTTCCAGGCTCTCGTCCGCCGGTTCGTCCGGTCGGAATCGTTCCGGCGACACTGCCGCGAAACCCCGCCGCCTGCCACTGCTTTCGCAGGGGGGGTGCCGGCTCCTGACGACCGTGTCATTTGACGCAGGGGCGGCACGGTAGGCCTGCTAGTGCTGCGCGGGCGATGCGGGCTTGCCGGGGCCATTCGTGGCTGGCATCACCATGGTCCGGCAATGGGTTGGCTGCGGCCCTGCCGCTCGGCTCGGGGGAGATGGATGAACGAGCGATCCTGGCCGTTCGGGGGCGGTGAGGTGGGTGCGATTCTGCGCCGCTGGACCGGCGAGGAAACGCCGCTGGGCCCCGTATCGGCCTGGCCGGCGCGTCTGCGCTCGGCCGTTCAGGTGGTGCTGGCGAGCCCGACGCCGATGGTGATGTTCTGGGGCCCCTCCGGGCTCCTGTTCTACAACGACGCCTATGCCGTGATCGCCGGGGCGAAACATCCCGATATTCTGGGACAGGCGTTGCATGAGGCGTGGCCGGAGGTCCGGGAGCTCCACGACCAGGTGATGGCGACCGTCTTCGAGGGTGGTCAGCCCTTGTCCTACCGCGACCTGCCGCTCGTGCTCCATCGCAACGGCACCGCAGAGGATGTCTGGCTGCACGTCGATTACAGCCCCATCTTCGACGATGGTGGCGATGTGCTGGGCGTGCTCGCCGTCGTCATCGAGACGACGGCGTTTGTCCAGGCCCAGCGCGAGCGTGAGGTCGCCGAGCAGGCGCTGCGCCGGCGCGAGCAGGAACTGGCCCAGGTCCAGAAGATCGGCAAGGTCGGGGGGCTCGAGGTCGATCTGCGCGAGGGCTTCCGCAACACCCGCTCGCCCGAATACCTGCTGGTCCACGGGCTGCCGCCCGAGGCCAGGCACGAGAGCCATGAGGATTGGGTGCGGCGCATCCACCCGCAGGAGCGGGCCATGGTCGAGAGCCATTTCCGCGAGAGCGTGGCCGGCTCGGCGACCGACTACCAGATGGAATACCGCATCATCAGACCCTCCGACGGTGCGGTGCGGTGGATCTCCGCCGTGGCGCAGATCGAGCGCGACGGGGAGGGCCGGCCGCTGCGGCTGATCGGCGCGCATATCGACGTGACCGAGCGCAAGGAAACCGAGGCGCAGCTGCGCCTGCTGATGCAGGAGCTGGCGCATCGCGTGAAGAACACGCTCGCCATGATCCAGGCCATCGCTTCGCAGACCTTGCGCGGCGCCACCTCGCTGGAGGCGGCCAACGAGGCCTTCACGGCGAGGCTTTCGGCCCTGGCACGGGCTCACGACCTGCTTGTCGGCGGCGCGCGCGCCCATGCCGCGATGAGCGATGTCGCAACCAGCGTCATCGGCATCCAGGGTGATCCGACGCGTTTTGCGATCGGCGGGCCCGATGTCGTGCTCGGGCCGCGGGCGGCACTGGCGCTCACCCTCGTCCTCCACGAACTGGCCACGAACGCGGTCAAGTACGGTGCGCTGTCGAACGAGAGCGGCCGCGTCTCGGTGTCCTGGCGCATCGACGAGATCGACGGGGTGCCGCAGTTCCGGCTGCGCTGGCAGGAAAGCGGAGGGCCGCCGGTCGTGCCGCCCTCACGCCGTGGCTTCGGATCGCGACTGATCCAGCGCACCTTCACCGCCGCCCAGGGGCGGGCGGACAGTGCCTATCTGCCCGCCGGCCTCGTCTTCACGCTGGATGCCCCGTTGGAGGCGCTGAAGGACGGGGACGGCGAGGAGCCGGCGCGCCCCTGAGGGGGACGCCGACGCAGAGCCCTGCCTCAGGCGAGATGGGCGTTCTGCGGGAACAGAATCCTGCGGGCCTCGTCGTCGAACTCCGTCTTGAAGGCGAAGGCGTCCTTGAGGGCCATGGCGCGCTGCGCGGCGGGGCGGGCCGAGACAACGTCGAGATGGCGCTTCACATGCGGGAACAGTTCGGCCCAGTGGTCGCCGACGGCGAAGCCGAGCCGCGTCGCCCAGCCCCAGACCGACATGTCGATCAGCGTATAGCGCTCGCCCAGCATGTAGGGGGCCTTGGCGAGCTGCGCATCAATGATGCCCCAGTGGCGCTCGGCCTCGCGGGCGTAGCGGTTGATCGCATAGGGGATCTTCTCGGGTGCGAAGCGGCTGAAATGCACGGCCTGGCCGCAATAGGGGCCGATGCCGGTGGCGACGAACATCAGCCAGGAGAGCATTTCGCCGCGGGCCTTGGGCGTGTCCTCGGGCAGGAACTGCCCGGTCTTCTCGGCGAGATAAAGCAGGATCGCGTTGCTGTCGAAGACGGTGACGTCGCCGTCGGTCAGCGCCGGCGTCTTGGCGTTGGGGTTGATGGCGAGGAATTCCGGCTTGAACTGGTCGCCCTTGCGGGTGTCGACCGGCACCATCTCATAGGGAAGGCCGGCTTCCTCGAGGAAGAGCGCGATCTTCGCCGGGTTAGGCGAGGGGTGGTAGTAGAACTTGATCATGGCGGCCTCCGGCTGTCGGGCTTTCTGCTTATCTTCCGCAGGGGGCTCCGGCCACGGGGTCCCGGGCATGGGGGATCACGTCACTGTGAGGGGTGGCTTGCCGGAGCCGCTGCGCGCGCCACCTCTGGCAGACGGGGCGGCCGCCGCCTTGGGATCGATAGAGGAACCGCCGGATGACGCCACCCCCCAGCCAGCTCACCCGCCGGCATCTCACGGCCCGCCTCTCGGCCTTCGGTCTTGCCAGCCTGACCCTGCCGGGGCTGGCGGAGGCGCAGGCGCTGCCGGCGACGCCGGCCTGCGAGGCACCGGCTTCCGGGACCCGCCGGCAGACGGAGGGGCCCTATTTCACGCCGTCCTCACCGCTCAAGCGCGACCTGCGCGGCGACGGCCCCGGCGAGACGCTGGTGCTCTCCGGCTTCGTGCTGACGCGGCGATGCCAGCCGCTGGCCGGCGCAGTGGTCGATCTCTGGCATGCCGACACGCAGGGGCAATACGACAATGCCGGCTATGGCTTCCGCGGCCACCAGTTCAGCGATGCGCAGGGACGCTACCAGTTCATCACCCGCATTCCCGGCTTCTATCCCGGCCGGACGCGCCATTTCCACGTGAAGGTCCAGGCGGGCAACCGGCCCCTGCTGACGACGCAGCTCTATTTCCCCGAGGAGCGGGCGGCCAACCAGCGCGACCGCATCTTCCACGACAGCCTGCTGATGCAGATCACGGCGGCGGCGGGCGGGCAGATCGGCCGCTTCGACTTCGTGCTCGCCGACTGAGGCGGCCCGGCGGGATCGACGGCGTCAGCGCCCCCCTGCGCTTTCGCCCTGCGCCAGGAGGGCGGCGAGGTCGGTCAAGGCGGCGATGGTGACGTCGGCCTCGAAGCCGAGACGCTCGGGGCGCAGCCGCAGCGCCTTGAACATCAGGGCCGGGTCGATCGTGGCGGCGGCCGCGAGGTCGCGGCGCAGCGCATCCTCCGGCAGGCGGGCGATCCGTGCGACGCGGAATCCATGAGCCTTCGCGCCAGCGATGTCGAAGCCGTTGGAGGAGACGAAGAGGATCTCGTCGCGTGCAAGGCCCAGGCGCGCCTCGACATGGGCGTAGCCACGCGGATCGGGCTTATAGACGCCGATCTCGTCGACGCTGATCACTGTTTCCAGGAGATCGCCGATCCCCGCCTGCGCGACGAGGCGGCCGAGCATGGCGGGGCTGCCATTGGAGAAGATCGCCAGCCGCAGGTCCGCAAGGTCGGCGAGGGCGGCGCGCGCCTCGGGATAGAGCGCCAGGCCGTCATAGGCCTCCGCGATCGTTGCGACGAAATCCGGCGTCGCGGAGAGGCCGAGCGTCTCCAGCGTGTAGGCCAGCGAATCCTGGGTCACGGCCCAGAAGTCTGCATAGGCGCCCATCAGCCCGCGCAGCCAGGTGTATTCGAGCTGCTTCAGCCGCCAGAGCTGGGTGATGGTCTCGCCATGGCCGGGGAAGGCGGCTTCGGTGACGCCGGCCACCGACTGCACGTCGAAGAGCGTGCCATAGGCATCGAAGACCACGGCCCTGATCGTCATGACGCATCGCCCCCGCCCGTTTTCCTCCGATCTTCTTAGCACTCGCAATGGCGCTGCGGCGCATGGTATCCGCACAGCGGTCTTTCCAGAATCTCACAGGTCGCCATGCCCGCCGCCTCCGCCACGCGCCCCGTCATGCTGATGATCCTCGATGGCTGGGGCTGGCGCGAGGAGGCGCAGAACAACGCGGTGCGCCTCGCCGCGACGCCGCATTTCGATCGGCTCTGGGCTGCCTCGCCCCACGCCTTCCTGAAGACCTCGGGGCTGGATGTCGGGCTGCCGCCGGGGCAGATGGGCAATTCCGAGGTCGGCCATCTCAATCTCGGCGCCGGGCGCGTCGTCATGCAGGATCTGCCGCGGATCAACCAGGCAATCGCGGATGGCTCGCTCCGGCAGGTGCTCGCGGCGAGCGGGCTCGTCGACGCGCTAAAGGCGAGCGGCGGCGCCTGCCATCTGCTGGGGCTGGTCTCGCCGGGCGGCGTGCATGCCCATCAGGACCACGCGGTGGCGCTGGCGCATCTGCTCGTCGAGCAGGGCATTCCGGTGCGTGTGCACATTTTCACCGACGGGCGGGATACGCCGCCGCGCTCGGCCGCCGGCTATTTCCGCGACTTCGCCGCCGCCCTGCCGCGGCAAGCGGTGATCGCGAGCCTGACCGGGCGCTACTACGCCATGGACCGCGACAACCGCTGGGAGCGCGTCGAGACCGCCTGGCGGGCGATGGTGCTGGGCGAGGGGCCGGAGTTCGCCGATACGGCTTCCGCGATCGAGGCCGCCTATGCGCAGGGCGTCACCGACGAGTTCATCCCGGCCAGCGTGATCGGCAGCTATGGCGGCATCGAGGACGGGGACGGTCTGCTGAGCTTCAACTTCCGCTCCGACCGCATCCGCGAGATTCTCGATGCGGTGCTGCTGCCCGGCTTCTCAGGCTTCGAGCGGTCGCGCCGGCCGGTCCTGGCGAAGGCGGTCAGCATGACCTCCTATGGCGCCGAGCTCGACGCGGTGATGCCGGCGCTGTTTGCTCCGCAGACCCTGGCCAACGGCCTGGGCGAGACGGTGGCGAAGGCGGGTCTCGCCCAGATCCACATGGCCGAGACCGAGAAGTATCCGCACGTCACCTATTTCTTCAACGGTGGCGAGGAGACGCCCTATCCGCGCGAGGACCGGGTGATGGTGCCCTCGCCGAAGGTCGCGACCTATGATCTGCAGCCGGAGATGTCGGCGCCGGAGCTGACGGAGCGCGCCGTGGAGGCGATCGCGTCCGGCCGCTACGATCTCGTCGTGCTGAACTTCGCCAATCCCGACATGGTCGGCCATACGGGTGTGCTGAGCGCCGCGATCAAGGCGGTGGAGACGGTCGATGCCGGGCTCGGCCGCATCGCCGATGCGATCGCGGCCGCCGGCGGCGCGCTGCTGGTTACGGCCGATCACGGCAATTGCGAATTGATGGTCGATCCCGAGACGGGGGCGCCCCATACCGCCCACACCACCTTCCCGGTGCCGGTGATGGTGATGGGCAGCGATGCGCAGGGGTTGGCCGATGGCCGCCTCGCCGATATCGCGCCGACGCTGCTGGCACTGCTCGGCGTGCCCCAGCCGGCGGAGATGACGGGCGCGTCGCTGTTGCGCTGAGCGCTCCCTCTCGTTCCAAACGAAAACGGCGCGGACCGGGGTCCGCGCCGTCTGGATGGAAGTCCGCCTCGCCTCAGTACTTGCGGACGGTCGGGGCCGGCGCGTAGGCGATCGGCTTCTCGACCGGGCCGCAGCAGTTCGGGTCGCTGAAGTTCCAGCGCATGCCGATGCGGATGTCGTGGCTGTCGATGCCCTTGAAGCGGACCGAGGAGCTCGGGTTGGCGAGCAGTCCGTTGGCCCCGCGCAGCCCGATCGTCGGACCGTCGCCCATGTTCAGGTAGCGATAGCCGATGTCGAGCTTGAGGTTGGAGGTGACGTCGTAGGAGACGCCGGCCATCAGCGCCCAGGCAAAGTTGGTCTTGTCGGCCGAGTCGCCATAGGCGTAGGAGGCGTTGGCGAAGGCCGCGCCGGCCGCCTGGTTGACGCCCTGGTCCGTCAGGCCGCTGACCGAGTGATTGGCCATGCCGATGCCGAAGCCGAGATAGGGCGTCAGGCAGTTCCAGGTCCCGAGATCGATATAGGCGTTGGCGAGCGCGACGAAGGTCGCGACATCGGCGCGGTAGACGTTGGTCTGGTTGGTCGGGACGCCGAAATTGTAGGAGATCTGGTCGCGGCCATTGATCGAGGCGCCGCGATATTCGCCGGTCACGTCGAAGCGCAGATAGCTGTTGAACTGATAGCCGATACCGACGCCGGCAAAGGCGGCGAAGCCGCGATCCGGCTTGACGGTGGAGAAGGAGGTGACGCCCGCAGCGGCTGCGACGGGGCCGTTGTTCAGCTTCACGTCGAGTTCGTCATAAGACTGCGAGCCGACGCCGACGTCGCCGCGGAGATAGAAGCCGCTGCTGATCGTGCCCTTGAGGCCGAGCGGCTCATGGGGTGGCGGGGGCGGTGCGTAGGCGAGATCGGCGGCAGCGGCGGCGGACGCCCCGAGCGCCATGGCGCTTGCCAGCGCAAAAGTTTTCAGGCTGCCCATGGCAGTGTCCCTCGAGTTTGCGCGGCGCCCATTACGCAGCCCACGCGTGTTACCGACGAGGAGACGATGCCGGTAATTCCTTAAACGAGGCTTAACCTTAGGAATTAACCTCAAAAAAGTCTGAAGCGGGCCTGAAGACTCGCCGAGAGGTTAATGAGCGGGTGGTGACGCTGTTGACGCTTCGTGTCGGCGCACACGCATCGGACGCGGGGCAGCGTCACCGGTGATGCCTCTGCCATCTCAGTCATCCCGGGCGACCGCCGGTCGGCCGGGATCCATCAGAGAATGCAACGGTGCCCTATGATGGATCCCGGCCTGCGCGGCTGCGCCGCTTGTCCAGGATGACGCTCGGGCAGGGGTCGGGCTACCTGACCCTACGCCGCCGCCTTGGTCACGGCATCGACGATGTCGTCGACGGCG
>NZ_JAUXYO010000089.1 GCF_030694325.1 Allobosea sp.
GGCTGCGGCGCTGGGTCTCGTTCCACGGCATCTCGCTCAATGTCGAGCCGGATCTCGCCCATTTCGACGGGATCGTGCCCTGCGGTGTCAGCCGGCACGGCGTCACCTCGCTGGTCGATCTCGGGCTGCCGGTGACGATGGACGATGTCGACGTCGCGCTGCGGGCGTCGTTCGAGCGGATCTTCGGGGCGACGGTCTGAGAATCCGCGGGAGATGGGAGAAATCGACCATCCCCTGTGAGCATCCCGGCGGTTGGCGTTTGCGGCGGTCCGCGCGATAACCCGGCAACGATATGTTCGCCTGGGAGAGCGCGCCGTGCCGGTCATCGAGAGCAAGGTCGATCTGGCTTCGGCCGATGCGCGGGCCAATGCCGAAGCCTGGTCCGGCCTGCGGGGCGAGTTAATGGAGCGGCGCGCCACTGCCGCGCTCGGCGGCAACGCGCGCTCGCGCGAGCGCCATGTCGCGCGCGGCAAGCTCCTGCCGCGGGAGCGCGTGCTGCGGCTGCTCGACCCCGGCTCGCCCTTTCTCGAGATCGGTTCGCTCGCCGCCTTCGGCATGTATGAGGGCGATGTGCATGGCGCCGGCATGATCGCCGGCATCGGCCGCGTCGCTGGGCGCGAATGCGTCATCGTCTGCAACGACGCCACCATCAAGGGCGGCACCTACTATCCGATGACGGTGAAGAAGCATCTGCGGGCGCAGGAGATCGCGCGCGAGAATCGGCTGCCCTGCCTCTATCTGGTCGATTCAGGCGGAGCGAACCTGCCGCACCAGACCGAGGTCTTCCCCGATCGCGAGCATTTCGGCCGGATCTTCTACAACCAGGCGACGCTGTCGGCGGAAGGCATTCCGCAGATCGCCGTCGTCATGGGCTCCTGCACGGCGGGCGGCGCCTACGTCCCGGCGATGTCGGACGAGACCGTCATCGTGAAGAACCAGGGCACGATCTTCCTGGGCGGCCCCCCGCTGGTGAAGGCGGCCACCGGCGAGGTGGTGAGCGCCGAGGATCTCGGCGGCGCCGATGTCCATGCGCGTCTCTCGGGCGTCGCCGATCATTATGCGGGCGACGACACCCATGCGCTCGCTATTGCCCGGCGCATCGCCGGCAACCTCAACAGCGTCAAGCGGCCCGATATCGACATCGCGGAAGCCGTCGAGCCGCTCTACGATCCCGCCGAGCTCGAGGCGGTCGTGCCGACCGATCTCAAGAAGCAGTACGACATCCGCGAGGTCATCGCGCGGCTCGTCGACGGCTCGGAGTTCGACGAGTTCAAGAAGCTCTACGGGACCACGCTGGTGACCGGCTTTGCCCGCATCCACGGCATCCCCGTTGGCATCATCGGTAACAACGGCATCTTGTTCTCGGAGAGCGCGCTGAAGGGCGCGCATTTCATCGAATTGTGCTGCCAGCGGCGCATCCCGCTGCTGTTCCTGCAGAACATCACCGGCTTCATGGTCGGCCGCGACGTCGAGACCCGCGGCATCGCCAAGGATGGGGCCAAGCTCGTCACGGCGGTCGCCTCGGCGCGGGTGCCCAAGATCACCGTGCTGGTCGGCGGCTCGTTCGGCGCCGGCAATTACGGCATGTGCGGGCGGGCCTATTCACCGCGCTTCCTGTTTTCCTGGCCCAATTCCCGCGTCTCGGTGATGGGCCATGAGCAGGCTTCCAGCGTGCTGGCGACAGTGCGGCGCGACAACATCGAGGCGGACGGCAAGAGCTGGAGCGCCGAGGAGGAGGAGGCCTTCAAGAAGCCGATCCGCGACAAGATCGAGGCCGAGGGCTCGCCCTATTACGCCACGGCGCGGCTCTGGGACGACGGCATCATCCTGCCGTCAGAGACGCGCCGCGTGCTGGCGCTGGCCTTCTCGGCCTGCCTCAACGCGCCGGTGCCGGAGACGAAATTCGGCGTCTTCCGGATGTAATTCGTCATTGCGAGCGCAGCGAAGCAATCCAGGCGGCGTCGAGCGAGACACTGGATTGCTTCGCTGCGCTCGCAATGACGTTTGCGTGTGACCCGATCGTGTCCGCGCGCCGTAGATGGGCAAACCTCTCCGCTGCACGAGGCCGCCGATCATGCCGATTCCCGCCTGGCTCGAGAGCGGCATGGCCGCGCTCAAGGCCTACGCACACCACCCGGATCCCCGTGTCGCCACGGCCAATTTCTTTGCGCTGCTGGTCGCCTCCAACCAGCCCTTCTACCCGCTGTATTTCTACTGGACCGTCGGCCCCGAGATCGGCCCCACGGCCTGGACCTTCCTGTCGACGCCGTTCTTCCTGGCGGTGCCGGCGCTGTCGCGCTGGAACACGCTGATCGGGCGGGCGATGCTGCCTGTGGCCGGAATCGCCAACACGCTGCTCTCGGCCAAGGTCTTCGGCGTCGCCTCGGGCGTCGAGATCTTCCTGGTGCCCTGCGCGGTGTTGGCGCTGCTGATCTTCCGGCCGCATGAGCGCTGGATCGCGGCCTTTCCGCTCGCCGCTGTCTGCTTCCTGGCCTACGCGTTGTTCCACGGCGCTTATGGCGCGCCGTTCCATCTCTACAGCGAAGCGGAATATGCAGCGCTGCTGCGCCTCAACATGATGAGCGCGGGAGGGCTGACCGCCTTCACCGCGCTCTCCTTCTCGACCCTGCTGGCGGAAGCGGAGACCGCCGCCTCAGGCAAAACGCCGGGCGGCGGCATAGCCCACGACTGAGGCGCTGGCCGTTAGCAGCGTGCCCCAGATCATGTCGGCGACGGTGATGATCGCCGGCCAGTCGCGCAGGGTGGCGTGGTTGGTGAGGTCATAGGTGCCGTAGGCGACGAAGCCGAGTGCCGCCCCATGCAGCGCCGCGGTCGCGAGCCGCCCGGTCGCCAGGGCAGGGCGGATCGCGAAGAAGACGATGCCGCCGATATAGATCACGTAGAACAGGACGGCCGGCGCCAGCCTGAAGCCCGGCGCCAGCAGATCGCCCAGCAGTGGGCGATACATCAGATTGGCCATGGTCGAGAGCCAGACGGCATCGATGGCGAGGAAGGCGAGGGCGGCGGCGGCATAGGCCGTCAGGAGGGTTTTCAACGGGGCTCTCCGGGTTGCTGTCGGGAGGTTACGCCCTTTGGAGCCGGCGGGATCACATTCTGCGTGATCGTGAAACCGGGAGACGCGTCCCGACGTAACGGTGGACGAATCCGAAAGGAGAGGACGCCCATGAAGCTGACACCCACGCTGACCGCCCTTTGCCTGTCGATGGCCCCGGCTCTGCCGGCTTTGGCCAACAGTGCCGATCCGAGCGGCGTCTGGTTGCGCGACGACGGCAATGCGCGCGTGCGCATCGCGCCTTGCGGCAGCAATATCTGCGCGACCAATGTCTGGATCAAGGATACGAGCGGCGGCGAGGAGGTCGGCGACCGGCTGGTGCTGACGCTCAAGCCCGATGGCGCCGACAGCCTGAAGGGCGAGGCCTTCGACCCCAAGCGCAACCGCCGCTTCGCGATGACGCTGACGGTAAAGCCCGACGGTCTCTCGACGCGCGGCTGCATCGTCGGCGTGCTTTGCAAGACCGTGAACTGGACCCCGGCGGAGTAGACAGAAGCGCGCGCCCCACGTGTTGCGCGATATTTACGTTTGGATTGCGATTGTCGTGTATGAGTGACTCAGACGTGTGAGTCTCTCAGACTGGACGAGCGGTTGACTTCGTATCCTCCCGCGCCCTCGCAACCGTCGGGTCAGGTCGCCGCCGCGCTACTCCCGATCGTTCGCCGCAATTATCTCCCGGCGCTCGTCGTGAATTTCGTGTCGTCGCTCGCGGTGACGCTGTTGGCCTGGTCCGCCGGGATCGTCTGGGTGTGGTGGTGGCTGGCTTTCGTGGCGGCGGTATCGCTCCTGCGGATCGCTGTTCAATACGCCATGAGTACCGCGCAGCCTGCGAGCATAACACCCGACCGTCAGATCCTGAGCGCGGGCCTGGGCTTGTTGGCGTCGGCCAGCTGCTGGGCCGTTCTGGCCTGGCTGCTGCTGGCCGTACCCGACCCTCTGGTGCGCTACAGCGCCAGCATCGTCTTTGCCGGCATGGCGGCGGGTGCCATCGGCATTCTGGCGCCGTTCGGCTGGATCGGACCGCTCTACATCGCCCTGCTGATGGTGCCCGGCTGCATTCGCCTGATGACCCTGCCGGGCCAGGAGTCCGTGATCGGTGTCCTCGGGCTGATCTTCGCGGGCGTCATGATCGCCGGGCATCGCGCCAACCGCATCCTGTTGCTGCAGTCGGTCCAACTCGGGCAGCGCAACAACGAGCTGATGGCGGAGATCCTGGACGCCAACCAGACCCTCGAGAACAAGGTGCGCGAGCGGACAGAGACCCTCGAGCACCAGGCCTCGCACGATCTGCTGACGGGTCTTCTCAACCGCCGCGGCCTGACCGAGCAGTTCGAGCGGATCGTCGGCGGCGAGCCGATGCGGGCCTATTTCCTCGATCTGAACCGCTTCAAGCGAATCAACGACACGCTCGGCCACGAGGCCGGCGACTATGTGCTGCGGGAGGTCGCGACGCGCCTCATGACCCGCCTGCCCAAGGAGGCGATGATCGCGCGCTGGGGCGGCGACGAACTCGTGGTGGTGATGCCGGCCGCGCTCGGCGAGGCGCCAACGGAGCACGAGCTCGAAAGCCTGTTCCGTACCGCTTTCGTCTTCTACGGGCAGACGCTCGACGTCGGTGCCAGCATCGGCGTCGCCCGCAGCCCGGCCGACGGACAGAGCCTGGAGGAACTGATCTGGGCGGCCGATCTCGCGGCGGCCGAGGCCAAGCGGCAGAACTCGCCCGCGCCCCTGCGCTACGACCATTCGCTCGCCGTGGCGCTGCAGCGCCGCGAGCGCATCGCCGACGACATCGCACCGGGGCTCCGGCAGGATCAGTTCTGGCTGGCCTTCCAGCCCATCGTCGCGGCCGCGACCGGGGACCTGCACGGGTTCGAGGCGCTGCTGCGCTGGAACCACCCGACGCTGGGCACCCTGGCGCCCGACGAGTTCATCCCCATCGCGGAGGAGAGCAACCAGATCGCCATGGTCGGGGCCTGGGTGCTGGACCGGGCCTGTGCCGCGGCGGCCCGCTGGCAGGCGGGCGGCGTCCGTGCGGCCGTCGCGGTGAACTGCTCGGTCCGGCAACTCTCGCAAGCCGAGTTCGTCGACATCGTCCGTCATGCGCTGGAGCGCCATCATCTGGCGGCGAAATGGCTGCATCTCGAAGTCACCGAGTCGGTCTTCCTGCCGGCCGACGACGCACAGATCCTGGCGGTGCTGACGCAGCTCGACGCACTCGGCATCTGCCTCGCGGTCGATGATTTCGGCACGGGCTACTCGTCGCTGGCGCGGCTGCGTGATTTCCCGATGCGGCAGATCAAGATCGACAAATCCTTCATCGCCGATATCGACGGCCGCTCGCGCTCGGTGATCGAGGGCGCGGCGCTGATCGCGCGGCGCTTCGACCTGCAGATCGTGGCCGAGGGGGTGGAAACCGAGGCGCAGGCGGCGGCGCTTTTGTCGCTGGGCATTGATTCCTTCCAGGGCTATCTCGTCGGCCGCCCGGTCGAGCAGCCGCAGACCGCGGTGAACTGTCCCTGGCTCGATCCCAAGCAGGCGATCGCAGGGTAGGCGCAGCCGCCCAGGCGTTCCCGGCCGCGCACGGCGCCTGCGCGAATCGCAGTTCCCTGTATGCAGCACGCTGCTATGCTGGCGGCACCGGATTTGAAACGGTTGAACCGGCAAGAAACCAGAGGATTCGCCATGCCCGCCGCCAGCTCGCCTGCCCATGACAAGGTCGCCATCATCACCGGAGCCGGATCGGGCGTCGGGCGGGCGGTGGCGCTCGCTTTCCTAAAGGACGGCTACCGCACCGTGCTGGCCGGCCGGCGCGCCGATGCGCTGGAGGAGACGATCGCGCTGTCGGGCGTGGCCGTCGGGCGCGCGCTCGCCGTCCCGACCGACGTGACGGACAAGGCCTCGGTCCAGGCGCTCTTCGGCAAGACAAGGGAGGCTTTCGGCCGCGTCGACGTGCTGTTCAACAATGCCGGCGTCAACGCGCCCGGCGGCATCATGCTCGAGGACCTTTCGCTGGAGGACTGGCAGAAGGTCGTCGACACCAATCTGACCGGCCCGTTCCTGTGCACGCAGGAGGCCTTCAAGGCGATGCGCGACCAGGTCCCCCAGGGCGGCCGCATCATCAACAACGGCTCGATCTCGGCCCATGCGCCGCGGCCGAACTCGGTCGCCTACACCGCGACCAAGCACGCCAGCACCGGCCTGACCAAGACCGCCTCCCTCGACGGGCGCAAATACAACATCGCCGTCGGCCAGGTCGATATCGGCAATGCGCTGACCGAGATGGCCCGCAAGATGACCACGGGCGTGCCGCAGGCGGACGGCTCGATCAAGGTCGAGGCGGTGATGGATGTCGACAACGTCGCCACGACCGTGCTGCACATGGCGAGCCTGCCGCCAGAGGCCAACGTGCTGTTCGTGACGGTGATGGCGACGACCGCGCCCTTCGTCGGGCGGGGGTGAAGTCACCGCGCTCGTCGTCCCGGGCGGAGCGAAGCGCAGACCCGGGATCCATGCCGGAACAGTTCAGGCATGGATCCCGGATCGGCGCCGCTGACGCGGCTTGTCCGGGATGACGGGGAGGGTCTGATCGATGACTGAGCATCGGGACAATGCCGTGCCCGTCGCGCGAGCGGTCGCCCGCGCCTATACCCTGACGATCTGGGGCATCGCGCTCGGTATCCTCGTCTTCGCCACCGGCGTCGTCGCCTGGGCGCTGGCGGTCGGCAATGCGCAGCTCTTCAAGGACGGCGTCGACTGGGTCTATGACGTCGCGCTCTACGGAATCGCCGCCATCGTCTTCGGCCGCGACGCCCGGGCGGAGCGGCTGGCGGCGCTGGCGATCGGCGCGGTGATGGCGGTGGCCGGGCTGCACACGCTCTACGACCTCGCCGCCAAGATCATCACGCCGCGGCCGATCGAGGTCTGGGCGCTGGGTTTTTCCGCCGGCAGCGCGGTGGTGATCGCCGTGCTGATCGTCGCGGTGCTCTGGCGCTTCCGGGGCGAGGCCAACCCGGTGATCAAGGCGACCTGGCTGTCCTCGCGCAACGACGTGATCTCGACCACGGGCTTCGCCCTGCTGGGTCTCGCGGCGCGCGTCGCCCCGGTGCGCTGGCCGGAATATCTGTTCGACCTCTTCGTCGCCGGCTTATGCTTCCAGGCGAGCTGGGCGATCTGGCGGTCGCTGCGCCTGAAGCCTGCCGAGATGCCTGTGCAGAACAAGGCGGCGACAGCCCCGGCAGCCGGGCTATAAAGGCGGCCTGCCTTCCCGGGAAAGCCGCCATGTCGATCGCCGAAAAGCTGCCCTCCATCCTGATCGCCAATCGCGGCGAGATCGCCTGCCGGGTCATCCGCACCGCCAGGCGCCTGGGCCTGCGCACCATCGCCGTCCATTCCGACGCCGATGCGGAGGCGCTGTTCGTGCAGATGGCCGACGAGGCCTACCGAATCGGCCCGGCGCCGGCGCGCGAAAGCTATCTCGACGCGGCCAAGATCCTGGCGGTCGCGAAGGAAGCCGGCGCGGCCTGCATCCATCCGGGCTACGGTTTCCTCTCCGAGAATGCCGATTTCGCCGAGGCCTGCGCGCAGGCCGGCATCGTCTTCGTCGGGCCACCCGCCTCCGCCATCCGGGCGATGGGGCTGAAGGACGCCGCCAAGGCGCTGGTCGAGAAGGCCGGCGTGCCGGTGGTGCCTGGCTATCACGGGGCCGAGCAGAGCGTCGACTTCCTGGCGAAGGAGGCCGGGCGGATCGGCTATCCAGTACTGATCAAGGCGGTCGCCGGCGGCGGCGGCAAGGGCATGAAGAAGGTCGAGCGCCCGGAGGATTTCGCGGATGCGCTGACCAGCGCCCAGCGCGAGGGGCAAAGCGCCTTCGGCGACGGGCGCGTGCTGGTCGAGAAATATGTGCTCTCGCCTCGGCATGTCGAAATCCAGGTCTTCGGCGACAGCCATGGCAACGTCGTCCATCTCTTCGAGCGCGACTGCTCGCTGCAGCGCCGCCACCAGAAGGTGATCGAGGAGGCGCCGGCGCCGGGCATGACGGAGGAGGTCCGCGCCGCCATGGGCAAAGCCGCGACCGAAGCGGCGAGGGCGGTCGGCTATGTCGGGGCCGGCACGGTCGAGTTCATCGCCGACGGGCGCGACGGCCTGCGCGCCGACCGCTTCTACTTCATGGAGATGAACACCCGGCTCCAGGTCGAACACCCCGTCACCGAGGCGATCACCGGGCTCGATCTCGTCGAACTGCAATTGAAGGTCGCCGCCGGCGAGCCGCTCGGCCTCAGCCAGTCCGACGTCACCGCGACCGGCCATGCCGTCGAAGCGCGGCTTTATGCCGAGGATCCGGAAAAGGGCTTCCTGCCCTCGACCGGCAAGCTCTGGGCGCTGCAATTCCCGGAAGGCCAGGGCATCCGCATCGATACCGGCGTCGAGGCCGGCGACACCGTGACCCCGTTCTACGATCCGATGATCGCCAAGGTGATCGCGCATGGCGCGACGCGCGACGAAGCGCTGGACAGGCTGGGCGCTGCGCTGGGCGAGACGATCGTGGCGGGGCCGCGCACCAATCTGGCCTTCCTCAAGGCGCTGACGGAGGCGAAGGGATTTCGCGAGGGGCCGTTCGACACCGGCTTCATCGAGCGCAACATCACGGCCCTCGGAGCCGAGCCGCAGCCGCTCGACGCGGCGGCGGTCGCGGCGGCGGCGCTCCAGCTCGAGGAGGAGCGGGAGGTCGCGGTGGTGATGCAGGCGGCCGAGCGGGCCGATGGCGAGGCGCGCTCGCCCTGGCTCGTGGCGGACGCCTTCTCGCTGATGCCGCGCCCGGCGCTCGGGCTGCCGCTGCTGGTCGATGGCGAGCGGGTCGAGGCCCGTATCGAGTGGCATGAGGACGGCGCCCGCGTCAGCCTGCCCGGCCACGAGATCGGCGAGGGCGAGCATGAGATCGCGCTAGCGCAGGCTGAGCGCGGCACGTGGCTTGCGCTGCATCGCGGCCGGCAGACATCCGTTGCGCTGTTCGACCCGTTCAGCGTCGATCTCGACGCCGCGGCGGGTTCAGGCGGCGTCGTCAAGGCGCCGATGCATGGCAAGCTGATCGCGCTGTTCGTCTCGGCCGGGGACGTGGTGGTGAAGGGCCAGCGGCTCGCCATCGTCGAGGCGATGAAGATGGAGCATGTCCTGACGGCCCCGCGCGACGGAACCGTCAACGAGATCGGCGCGGAGCCGGGCGCGCAGGTGGCCGAGGGCGCGAAGGTCGTAGTGCTCGGCGAATAGGCGAATCTCGGGCGTCGCTTGCGGGCGTTTGTTCGCACGCTCGTTGAGGCTACGTCGTCGTTGCGAGCACAGCGAAGCAATCCAGCGTCGCGCTCGACGTCGTCCTGGATTGCTTCGCTGCGCTCGCAATGACGGTGGGCAGCCCGGCTACCCCATCCGCCCGATCACCGGGAACTGCTCGACCTCGTAGATCTGGCCCGAGACCGGCGCGCTCTCGTCGGAGAGCCAGAAGGCGGTATGCGCGGCGATCTCCTCGGGCTGCATGATGCGGCCGGTGGGGGCTTGTCGGACGGGGACATGGTTCTCCCAGCCAGGCTTCTGCCCCTCCTTCTGCTGGGTCGCGTCCTCATTGGCGGTGAAGGTCCAGCCGACATTGAGCTGGTTGAGACGGATGCGCTCCGGCCCCAGCGAATCGGCGAGGTTGCGCGTCATCGTCATCAGCGCGCCCTTCGACATGGAGTAGACGGTCAGCCTGGGCAGGCCGCACCAGGCGTTGATCGAGCCGACGGTTACGATCGCGCCGCCCGAGCCTTGGGCGCGAAAGGCCCGGGCCGCTGCCTCCGACGCAAGCAGGGGCGCGCGGACATTGACGGCGAAGACATGGTCGAAGAAGTCGGCCGTCGTGCCGGCGACCTCGCCGCGCGGGTAGATGCCGGCATTGTTGACGAGGCCGTCGATCCGCCCGAAGGCCGCGAGCGTGGCGTCGACCAGGGCCTGCGGCGTCGCGGGATCGGCGAGGTCGCCCGTCGCGGGGGCGGAGTGGGCGCCGAGTTCGCGGCAAAGGCGCTCGACCTCCTCGCGATCCCGTCCATGGATCACGACCTTCGCCCCTTCCTCGACGAGCCGCTGCGCCATGGCGCGGCCGATTCCGTTGGAGGAGCCGGTGACGAGAACGGCCTTGCCCGACAATCCGCGCATCTAATTCTCCGTATGTCCTGCGCTGCTCTGCAGCCTGCGGTCGCGCCGGCAGCATGGCGCAGCGCAGCTGTGGAGAGCAACGCCGCAGGCGCTGGCCGGGTTGCCGGCCCCGCTCTAGATTGCCGGCCATGGTTCTCCATCTCCTCAAGCTCTGCGTCGGCGCCGACTCGATCGGCGATCTCGAAGACTGGATCGATGAGCGCCTGACGCTGGAGCGGCGGCTCGGCCGCACGGCGGAGCAGATCCACACCACCCGCATGGTGCCCAAGCGCCTTGACGAACTGCTCGATGGCGGTTCGATCTACTGGGTGATCAAGGGCCAGATCAGCGCGCGGCAGAGGCTGCTGGCGGTGCGCCCCTTCACCGACGGCGACGGCATCGGCCGCTGCCATCTCGTGCTTGAGCCGGTCGTCGTGCCGCTGGAGCCGCGCCCGTGCCGGCCGTTCCAGGGCTGGCGCTACCTCACCGACAAGGACGCGCCGCGCGACATCGATGGCCGCAGCGGCGATCTCGGCGCGATGCCGGAGGCGCTGCGAAGGGAGCTGGCGGAGCTGGGGCTGCTGTAGGAAGTCCTTACGGCGGCAGGATCAACCGCATCGTCATTCCGGGCAGAGCGAAGCGGAGACCCGGAATCCATTATCGGGCTCGCCGGCGCCTTACGATGGATTCCGGAGCGGCGCCGCTTCGCGGCTTGTCCGGAATGACGGTGGGATCTGAACCAGGCGCCCGCCTTTCACACCGGGATGTTGTCGATCAGCCGCGTCGCGCCGAGCCGCGCGGCAACCAGAATCCGGATCGGTCCGTCGGCGAGCGAGGTGACGGGAGCCAGCGTGTCGGCGTGGCGGGCTTCCAGATAATCGAGTTCGAAGCCGGCCGAGATGATCTCGGTCTGGGCCTCGCCGACGGCGCGGAAGAGATCCTCGCGGTTGCGGATACGCACGGCCAGCGCCTGCATCACCCGGTGGAGGAGCGGCGCGAGAGCGCGATCCTGCGCCGTGAGATAGCGGTTGCGCGAGGACATGGCGAGGCCGTCCGCCTCGCGGAAGGTCGGCAGCGGCACGATCTCGATGCCGAGGTCGAGATCGGCCGCCATGCGGGTGACGACCTTGAGCTGCTGGTAGTCCTTCTCGCCGAAGACCGCGAGATCGGCCCGCGACTGGGTGAAGAGCTTGCAGCAGATCGTCGCGACGCCCTCGAAATGCGTCGGCCGGAAGCGGTCGTCGAGGCCCACTGCAGCCGGGCCGAGCAGCAGCACGCGGGTGGCGAAGCCGGCCGGGTACATCTCCTCGACGGCGGGGAAGAACACCGCATCGGCGCCGGCGGCGACCAGCTTGGCGCAGTCATCGTCGAAGGTGCGCGGATATTTCTTGAAGTCCTCATGCGGGGCGAACTGCGTCGGATTGACGAAGATCGTGACGATGACGCGCTTGGCCCGCCGCTGCGCTTCCTGGACGAGCGCGATATGGCCTTCATGCAGCGCGCCCATCGTCGGCACGAGGCCGACTGCCTCGCCGGCGGCATGCCAGCCGGCCACCGCCTGTCGCATGGCGGAGACGGTCTCGAAGATCGCGATCCCGGTCATGGCGCCTCTTTCGTCGATGGGCTGTGAAGTCGCGCCTGTCTTGGCGGCAGACGGGTAGCAAATGTCCCGCGAACCGCCAATATCAAGGCCATGACTGACAAGAGCGACAAGGCACTCGAGAAGCGGGCGGGCGCGGGCGTGGCAGCGGGCCGTTCGGCGCCCGGCGAGATCGACCGCTTCCTCGGGGCGGCGAAGCAGCTCGCGCCGCTGGCGACAGGGCAGGCGGGCCGCCTCGTCTTCGCGCTCGACGCCACGATGAGCCGCCAGCCGACCTGGGATCTCGCCTGCTCGCTGCAGGCGAAGATGTTCGAGGTGGCGGCGACGAGCGGCGGGCTCGCCGTCCAGCTGGTCTATTTCCGCGGGCTGGCCGAATGCCGCGCCTCGGGCTGGGTCGGCGAACCGCGCCGGTTGAACGGGCTGATGTCGGGCATTGCCTGCCAGGGCGGCCAGACGCAGATCGCCCGCGTTCTCAAGCATGTCCGGGACGAGGCGCGCAGCGTGCCGATCCGCGCCTTCGTCTTCGTCGGCGACGCGATGGAGGAGGAGGTCGATGCTCTCGCGGGCCTTGCGGGCGAACTCGGCCTGCGCGGCATCCGCGGCTTCCTGTTCCAGGAGGGGCATGACCCCGCCGCGAGCGCGGCCTTCGCCACCCTGGCGCGGCTGACCGGCGGCGCCCATGCCCGCTTCGACGGCGCCGCGCCCGATTCGCTGCTCGACCTTCTGCGCGGTGCGGCCGCCTATGCGGCCGGCGGGCGCGAGGCGATGCTGAAGCTCGCGACCGGCAGCCCGGCCGTGCGCGGGCTCCTGGGATCGATGGACGGAGGTCGGCGGTGACGCTGCTTTACGGGATCGCCGCCGTTCTGCTGATCTGGTGGCTGTCGAAGCTTTTTTCGAGCACCAACCCGAAGATGCTGGCCAAGGCGGTCAAGGGCGGCGGCGGGGTTCTGTCGCTGGGCGTCGCCGCGCTGCTGATGATGCGAGGCCGCCTCGACATGGCGATCTTCGTCGGCGGCATCGGCGCCTGGCTGCTCGGCTGGAGCGCGACCGGGCCCGGCGGCATTCGCTTTCCCTGGGGAGCGTCGTCCACCGAGACGCCCGGCGCGCGCTCGCGCGTCGCCTCCCAGCTTCTGGCGATGGAACTCGACCACGACAGCGGCGGCATGACCGGGACGGTCAGCGCCGGCCGCTTCGCCGGCCGCAGCCTCGACGACCTGTCGCTCGCCGAGATCGGCCTGCTGATGGGGGACTGCCTGGCGCAGGATCCCGAGGGCGCCCGGCTGCTAGAGGCTTATCTCGACCGCCGGTCGCCCGGCTGGCGTGAAGACGCTGATCGTCACGGCGACGCGGGGCAGGGCCGCGCGCCTGGCGCGGGCGCGATGTCGGATCAGGAGGCCTACGAGATCCTGGGGCTTCAGCCGGGGGCGGGCGAGGAGGCGATTCGACAGGCCCATCGAACCCTGATGAAGCGCATCCACCCGGATGCCGGGGGCACCAGCGGTCTTGCCGCCCGCGTCAACCAGGCCAAGGACGTCCTTCTGAAGTGAGCTGCCGGGGAAGAGGGAGGTCGTCGGGTACGACATGCCAGCGTTCCTTGTCCTTGTCGGTCAGCCGCGGGTGGCGAAGCAGGCGAAGCCGTCGCGCTTCAGCCGGGCGCAGGCGTTCTGGGCGTCCTTGGAGTCGTCGAAACCGGCGAAGCGGGCCCGGAAGAGGGTGGATCCGCCCTTCTCGACCTTCTCGGTCACGGCCGTGACCTCGGCCAGCGGGCCGGCGGCCTTGGCGCGTGCGCGGGCCAGGATCTCGCGGGCCTTCGCCTCGTCATCGGTGGCGCCGAGCTGGATCAGCCATTTGCCGGTCGCGACCGCAGGGCGAGCCTCGGCGGTCCGGACGGGCTCGGGCGCCTTTTCTGCGGTCTTGGCGACGGCGGTCACGCCGACCTCGTGAGCCTTCTCCGCGGGAGCAGGGATGGCCGCGAGCTTCGGGGCCGGTCCTTCCGCGGGCTCGGCGACCTTGGCGATCGAAGAGGTGACGTCGACATTGGCCGGCGGGCGCAGGACCTTGCCGTCGGCGGCCGGCGCGCCGATCGACCAGCGCATCGCCGGCGGCGTGGTGGTGGCGGCGACCGGGCGCATCCCCGAAATCTGCAGCGGCTGACGGACGCCTGCGGTCAGCGGGCGTGGCGGCGCCACGGGAGTCGTGGTCGGAACGGGGGCATAGGCGCGCGCGGCGACCGGGAGCGGGGCAGGCGCTTCCGCTTCGACGCGAGGGCGCGGCGTCGGCAGCGGCGCGGCGTCGAGGGCGGCCGCAACCACGGGGGCCGCAGGACGCTGACGCTCAGGCGCGCGCTCCTGGGGGCGCTCCTGGGGACGCGGCTCGGGCTCGGGCGCTTCCGCGACGAGCGTCGAGGCGCGGCCGCTGGTCGCAGCTTTGGGGAGGGTCGCGACGACGAGATCGGCCATGATCTTGTCGCGCGAGGCGCCGGAGCGCCCGCCGAGCACGACGGAGACGACATGGCGGCCATCGGCCTTGGCCGAGGTCATTAGGTTGAAGCCGGAAAGGCGGGTGTAGCCGGTCTTGATTCCGTCCACGCCCTCGATGCGGCCGAGCAGCTTGTTGTGGTTGCGATAGGCGCCGCCGGCATAGTTGAACACCCGCGTCGAAAACATCGGGTAGTAGCGCGGAAAGCGCTCTTGGATCGCGCGGGCGAGGATGGTGAGGTCGCGCGCCGTCGTCATGTTCGGCGGGCTGTGGGGCAGGCCGTGCGGGTTGTAGAAGGTCGTCCGGGCCATGCCGAGCGCGCGGGCACGGGCCGTCATCATGCGGGCGAACTCGTCCTCGGATCCGCCGACATTCTCCGCCACCGTCATCGCCACGTCGTTGGCCGACTTGGTGATCAGGGCGAGGATCGCGTCGCGGACCGAGATCGTCTCACCGGGCTTGAAGCCGATCTTGGAGGGCTCCTGACGGGCGGCATGGGCCGAAACCGTCAGCTCCGAATTCATGCCGAAGCGGCCGCGCTCCATCTGCTCGAACAGCACATAGAGGGTCATGACCTTGGTGATGGAGGCCGGGATGCGGGGGGCGTCCTCGTTGACCGCGTGCAGGGTGCGGCCGGTGCGCGCATCGACGACCATCGCCGCATAAGGAGGAGCATAGCCGCCGCCGGCAGGGCGCTTCTTCTTGCGCGCCGCCTCGGCGGGAGTGGCGACGGCCGCAACCGCGACCGCGACGATGCCGATCATTGCCACCAGCGCACGCGAACGCACGCGTCGGGACCCAACGCAACTGAAAGCCATGCAACCCGCCTCAACCGGAACTCTCGTTCCCCACAGCCGGCGTCACGCGACGTGGCATATGGGATACAGTTGAGGAGGTTAGGAGCGTGCGGTTACGGGTCCGTTAAAATGCCGGCTATTTCACCACCGCGTCGAGCGACGCCGGGATGCAGCCCGTGCAATGCAGCACGACCTTGACATTCATGTTGCGGTGCACAATATGAGGGCGGTCCCGGTGGTGAACCCTTTTTCATCTGACCCAGGGGCGACAGACCCGGGCCCTTGTGGCTCGTCAGCAAGAGGCGGCATGCGTGCCGAGGGAAGAAACATGATCCAGCAGTTCGAAACCATCCAGAAGGCCTCCAAAGAGAACGTCGACGCCGCCCTGAAGGCTTTCGGCGCCACCTCCAAGGGCGTGCAGACGCTCGCCGTCGAGGCCACCGACTACGCCAAGAAGTCCTTCGAGACCGGCACCGCCACGCTCGAGAAGCTGGCAGGCGTCAAGACCCTGGACAAGGCCATCGAGATCCAGACCGACTACGTCAAGACCGCCTTCGAGGGCGCCGTCGCCCAGATGACCAAGATGGGCGAGCTCTACGCCTCGATCGCCAAGGACGCCTACAAGCCGTTCGAGGGCATCGTCGCCAAGGCCGTCCCGGCCACCAAGTGAGCTGACGCCGTGCCGCCCGCAAGGGTGGCGCCGGTTCGCTGACACGCTATTGAACCCGGCCGCGAGGCCGGGTTTTTGCGTTTGCGGACGGCCGCGTCTGCTGCGGTGCAGCAGGGAACCGGCTCTTTGAACCGATTGAAAACTGCCGCGAGGAAGCGCATGTCTTGCCCGTCGCCGCGCGCGCCGCGGCCTGCAAGCCAGTGGTTCCTCCGATGCTCGACAAAGCGATCCCGCCGCGTACCCTCAGGCTGAACGCCAGCGACAATGTCGCCGTCGCGGTCGATCCGATCGACATCGGCGTGAGTGCGGCCGGGGTGACGGCATTGAAGCGCATTCCGCGCGGGCACAAGCTGGCGTTGAGCGTCATCGCGACCGGCGAGCCGATCCGGAAATTCGGCCAGATCATCGGCTTCGCCACGGTCGACATTCCGCCCGGCGAATGGGTGCACGAGCACAACACCGGCTTCCATGCCTTCGAGCGCGACTATGCCTATTGCGCCGAGGCGAAGCCCGAATTCGTGCTGCCGGTCGAACAGCAGGCGACCTTCCAGGGTTTCCGCCGCGCGAATGGCAAGGCCGGCACGCGCAATTACGTGGGCATCCTGACCTCGGTGAACTGCTCGGCCTCGGCGGCGCGCTTCATGGCCGAGGAGGTCAAGCGCTCGGGCCTGCTCGCCGATTATCCGAATGTCGACGGCGTCATCGCGCTGACCCACGGCACGGGCTGCGGCATCGACTACAATGGCGAGAGCTTCGAGGTACTGAAGCGCACCACCTGGGGCTATGCCTGCAATCCCAACATGGCGGCCGTCCTCGTCGTCGGGCTGGGCTGCGAGGGCTTCCAGATCAAGCGCATGAAGGACGCCTATGGCGTCGAGGAGAGCGATGTCTTCCGCACGCTGACGATCCAGGAGACCGGCGGCACCCGCAAGGCGGTGGCAGCGGGAATCGAGGCGCTCCAGGTGATGCTGCCGATCGCGAACCGGGCGCGGCGCGAAACCGTGCCGGCGTCGGAGCTGATGCTCGCTCTGCAATGCGGCGGCTCGGACGGCTATTCCGGCATCACCGCCAATCCGGCGCTGGGCAAGGCCGTCGACATCCTGGTCGAGCATGGCGGCACGGCCATCCTGTCCGAAACCCCCGAGATCTACGGCGCCGAGCATCTGCTGACGCGCCGGGCCGCCACGCGCGAGGTCGGCGAGAAACTCGTCGGCATCATCAAATGGTGGGAGGACTATACCGCCCGCGCCCGTATGGACATGAACAACAACCCCTCGCCGGGCAACAAGGCGGGCGGGCTGACGACCATCCTGGAAAAGTCGCTGGGCGCCGCGGCCAAGGGCGGCACCAAGACGCTCGCCGCCGTCTACAACTATGCGGAGCCGGTGCGCGCCAAGGGCTTCGTCTATATGGACACGCCCGGCTACGACCCCGTTTCGGCGACGGGACAGGTCGCGGGCGGGGCGAACATCCTCGCCTTCACCACCGGGCGCGGCTCCGCCTATGGCTGCAAGCCGACGCCTTCGATCAAGCTCGCCACCAACACGCCGATGTATCTCAAGCAGACCGACGACATGGACATCAATTGCGGCGATGTCCTCGATGGCGTGACGCTGGAGGAGAAGGGCCGGGAGATCTTCGACTATCTGCTGAAGGTCGCCTCGGGCGAGAAGTCCAAATCCGAAGAGATGGGCTATGGCGACGCGGAGTTCGTGCCCTGGCAGATCGGCGCGACGATGTGAGGAGCGGAGGAGCGGAGAAACGGCGATCCGGATCAAAGCGGTCAGGCAGCATCGCGGGCCTCGGAACTTCCGAGGCGCGCGAGCGTTGGTCTCGACTGTTTCGTGAAAGGGATGCCATGATCCGACAGCTGTTCGCCGCTTCCGTCGTCGCCGCTTTGATGGGAGTTGCCGCTCCCGCGGCTGCCCTGCCGCTCTCTGCGCCCGCCTCGACGAATCTGCTGCCGATCGCGCCGGCGCCGCTGGCCGAAACCGTGCAATATCGCGGCAATGAACGTTATCGCGGGCCGGGGCCTGGCGTGCGTCGCTACGGTCCGCCGCGTCATCGCTATGCGCCGGGCCAGCGTTTCCGCGCGCCGCCGCCCGGCTATCGCCGCTATGGCGCCCGTCCGGGCAATTGGCGGACCCGGGGCTGCGTCACGGTCGGGGCGATCTGGTTCTGCCCGTGACCATCCGTCCTTGACCGTCGAGCCGGGCCGAGCGCCCGGCTCTTTTTTTGCGCCTCGCTTGAACCGGTTCGGTATCGGGAACGATTAAGATGGCAAGCCTGCGCAGTCCCGCGTGGGTGCCTCGTTGCCTCCCGGATCCTCATGAAGACCCTGCTTCTCGTCACCGTCCCGCGCGTGCTGCTCGGGCTGCTTTTCCTCGTCTCCGCCGTCGACGGCTTCTGGTGGCTGGCCACCGGCAGCCATCTGATCCACCCGCCGACCAGCGCGCGCGGCGTCGCCTTCGAGGAGGCCCTGCAGGCCTCAGGCTTTGTCTGGCCGCTCTTGAAGACGGTCAACCTCGTCGGCGCGCTCAGCCTGCTGACCAATATCGCCCCGGCGCTCGGGCTCGCGCTGATCGCGCCGGTGATGGCGGTGATCGTGCTGTTCCACCTGGTCATCAACCCGCAGGGCCTTCCCGTCGCGGTGATCCTGGTGGTGCTGGGCTCGCTGCTGGTCTGGGCCTATCGCGATCGCTATGCAGCGCTGCTGCGGTGATGCTTAGCGAGACGCCGCTCCCCGTCATTGCGAGCGAAGCGAAGCCATCCAGAGCCGCGCGCTCGAACTCCCTCTGGATTGCTTCGTCGCTGCGCTCCTCGCAATGACGCGGGCTAGAGCGTAAAGCCGCGCAATCGCTCGCTCAGCGTGCCGATCTGGTCCGCGGCGACATTGGCGATGGCGATGCGCAGATGCCGCTCCTGGCCCGGTCCGAAATAGGGTCCGGGCAAAGCGAGCACGCCGCGATCCTGTACCAGTGCACGGACCACCTCGGCCGCCGGTACTTCCGGGAACGGGTGCGCGACATAGGCAAAATAGGCGCCCGCGGCGAGCACGCGCCAGTCGTTGAGCGGCGCCATCGCCTCGCGGAAGAGCGCGGCGCGGGCGTTGATCTGCGCGCGGTTGGCCTCGCGCCAGTCGCGGATGCCATCGATGCCCCAGGTCACGGCCGCTTGGCCGGCGCGCACGGGGCTGATCTGGACGCAGTCGAGCACCTTGGCGATCTGCGCCATCACCGGCTCGCCGGCCGTGATCGCGCCCAGGCGCCAGCCCGGCACGGCATAGGCCTTGGAAAAGCTGTAGAGGCCGATCACCGAGTCCTGCCAGGGCGTTGCGGCGAAGACTTCATGCGGTGCGGCAGCGCCTGCGGGGAGGAAATCGCGGTAGGTCTCGTCGAGCACCAGCCAGAGCCCGCGCCGCGCGCAGAGCTCTGCGAAGGCGGCGATCGTGGCGGGCGGATAGATCGCGCCCGTCGGATTGTTCGGCGTGACCAGCACGACGGCGCGCGTGCCGGCTTCGATCAGCGCCTCGGCTGCGGCGACATCCGGGACGAAGCCGGCAGCGGGATCGCAGGGCAATGGACGCGCCTCGATGCCGAGCATGCGCAGCGTCATCTCGTGGTTGAAGTACCAGGGCGTCGGCAGCAGCACGTTCTGGCCGGCCCGGGCCACCGCCATCATGGTCATGACGAAGGCCTGGTTGCAGCCCGAGGTGATGGCGACTTCGCCCGGCCTGAAGGACGCGCCGTAGACCCGGCCGATCTCGGCCGCATAGGCCTCGCGCAGGGCCATGTCGCCGGTGATCGGGCCGTAGCGCGTGGCGTCGGGCGAGGCTGCGGCCTGCGCCAGCCGCTCCAGCAGCGCGGCCGGCGGCGGCGATCCGGGCACCGCCTGCGAGAGGTCGACCAGAGGGCCGCTGCGCCCGTCATAGGCGCGCGCCCAGGCTTGCGCCTGCGGGATCGGCGGCGTCGCGGTTTCGAGAAGGTCGGGGTTCAGGGCGGCGTGAGACGGGGCAAGCATGGTCCGCAGCTTTGGGACGCAGGTGGGCCTTCGTCAATCGCACCAAC
>NZ_JAUXYO010000097.1 GCF_030694325.1 Allobosea sp.
GTCCGCGGCGGCATGCTCGGGCCGGGTGGGTGGCTGGCCGAGAAACTGCCGGTGGTGGCGCCGTGATCCCTTCTCCCCTCGGGGGAGAAGGTATCTGCGCAGCAGACGGATGAGGGACGAAAGCCGAGCCCTCAGCCGTCCTTCCCTCATCCGTCAGCGCTTCGCGCTGCCACCTTCTCCCCCGAGGGGAGAAGGATCCAGCAGATCCGGCCGCCGCTCCCGCGTGATCCGCTCCGCCTCAGCCCGCCGCCATTTCGCGATCCGGGCATGGTCGCCCGACAGCAGCGCCTCGGGCAGGCCGCGGCCCTCCCATTCGCGCGGGCGGGTGTAGTGCGGATATTCGAGCAGGCCGTTCTCGAAGCTTTCGTCCTCGCCCGAGAGTTCCTTGCCCATCACGCCGGGGATCAGCCGCACGCAGGCGTCGAGCAGGACCAGCGCCGCCATCTCGCCGCCCGAGAGGATGTAGTCGCCGATCGAGACCTCGGTCAGCCCGCGCGCCTCGATCACCCGCTCGTCGACGCCCTCGAAGCGCCCGCAGACGATGACGACGCCCTCGCCCGCGACCCACTCGCGAACCTGGCGCTGCGCCAGCGGCCGCCCGCGCGGCGACATCAGCAGCCGCGGACGCGTGTCGGCGGCAGGAACGGCGGCGTCGATCGCCGCACCCAGCACGTCGCAGCGCAGCACCATGCCCGCGCCGCCCCCGGCCGGGTTGTCGTCGACATTGCGGTGCCGGCCGATGCCATGATCGCGGATCTGGTGCGTCTCCAGCGACCACAGCCCGCGCCGCAGCCCCTCGCCGGCCAGCGAGACGCCGAGCGGCCCGGGAAACATCTCCGGATAGAGGGTGAGGACAGAGGCGCGGAACGGCATGAGTGAGCCTGGCTGATATCAGGACAAAACGCGACGTCATTCCGGGCGAGCGAAGCGAAGACCCGGAATCCATCGTAAGGCGCAGCGATGCCCTAGGATGGATTCCGGAGCGGCGCGGCTTCGCCGCTTGTCCGGAATGACGCAGTGCTTGTTGACAAAGGAATCAGATCGAGCCGAAGCGCAGCGCCGGCAGCCGGTCCAGCGCGTTGAAGTCCGCCGCCGAGGCGACGACGTTGTCATAGGCCGCAAATCCCTCCGCGCCGAGCATGGTCAGCATGGCGACGGCCCGCATGCCGGCCCGCCGCGCCGCCTCGACGCCGTTGGGCGCATCCTCGAAGACGAGGCAGGTCTCCGGCGCCACGCCCATGCGGCGCGCCGCCTCGACGAACATGTCCGGATGCGGCTTGCCGCGAAAACCCTGCGAGGGCGAGATCACGGTCGTGAACTCGGCGCGCAGGCCCAGCGTATCGAGCACCAGCGCGATGTTCTCCGGCGGCGCGGCGGAGGCCACCGCCATCGGCACGCCGCAACTGCGGGCCCGGGCCATCAGCGGCAGCAGGCCCGGCAGCGGCATGACATGGGCCCGGTAGGTCTCGCGGTAGAGCGCCTCCTTGGCCTCGCCCAGCCGGGCGATCTCCTCGGCGGCGACGCCCGGAAAATAGGGGCCGACGATCTCGCCGACCGCCATCCCGGCCGTGGTCCGGAAGAAGGCCGGCCGGTCGAAGGGCAGGCCGTGCTCGCGGTGCCAGCTCTCCCAGGCGTCGTCATGGAAGCGCATGTTGTCGACGATGGTGCCGTCCATGTCGAAGATCAGCGCGCCGGCAGGCTGGTCCCAGGCATTTGACTCAGTCTTCATCGTCGGCCTCGAACAGCCCCTCGGGCGGCACCGCCTCGATCCGCCGGGCGGCGATGTCGATGCGTGGCGCGAAGGCCTTGGTGAAGGGCATCAGCACAGAGCGGCCGTCCGGCAGCAGGATGTCGAGCAGATCGCCAGCGCCGTAATTGGCGACGGTGGTCACCGTGCCCAGCACCGCGCCGTCAGGGCCGACGACCGCGCAGCCGATCAGATCGGCCTGCAGGAATTCGTCCTCGTCCTCTGGCACCGGAATCTGGTCGCGCGCGACGAAGAGGTTGACGCCGTTGAGGCTCTCGGCCGCCTCGCGGCTGGTGATGCCCTTGATCCGGGCGACCACGACCTCCTTGGCCGGGCGGATCTCGGCGATCTCGAAACGCCGGCCCTTGTCGTCGGTCAGCGGGCCGTAATCCGCGATCGCCAGCGGATCGCCGGTGAAGGCCTTGATCCGGACCTCGCCCTTGATGCCATGCGCGGCGCCGATGACGCCGAGCAGGATGAGCTTGTCGTCAGCGGCCATACGGCGTCATGCTCGGGCTTGACCCGAGCATCTCCTGCCGGAGGTTCTCGGGCCGAAGCAAAGCTTCGCCCGAGAATGACGCGGTGGCCGCAACCGGCATCACGCCTCGGCTTCGGCCGGGGCGGCGGACTTCGCGGCCTTCTTCTCGGCGCGCTCCTTGGCCTTCTCGCCGGGAACGGCCTTGGCCGGGTTGTTGCGGGCCGGGCGCTTGGCGAGGCCGGCGGCGTCCAGGAAGCGCAGCACGCGATCGGTCGGCTGGGCGCCCTTGGCGAGCCACTCCTTGGCCTTCTCGACGTCGAGCACGACGCGCTCCGGCGAATCCTTCGCCTTCATCGGATCATAGGAGCCGATCTTCTCGATGAAGCGGCCATCGCGCGGCGAGCGGGCATCGGCGACGACGATGCGGTAGTAAGGGCGCTTCTTGGCGCCGCCACGGGTCAGGCGGATCTTGAGGGACATTCGCGTTCTTCCTTGGTTTTCGAACGGTTGAGCGTTGCGGGGGAAATCAGGGCTTGTTGTCGTCGACCAGCTGGTCGATCGCGGCCCAGGGATCGTCCTTCATGCCCGTCGAGGTGAAGATCTCGAGATCGATCGAGCCGTCTTCCAGCACGTCGATCTCCCAATATTCGCCCGGCGCATGCACGAGGAAGGAGAAGGCGTCGTCGCGATAGGACGACGTCTCATAGGACAGGTTGGCGTCGTCGAGACGCGCCTTGACCTGCTTGAACACGTCGAACATGCCGACGCGCATTTCGGTGGGCTTGGTCACTTCTTCTTGCCTCCGAAGGGGTTGGAGCCCCCCAGCCCCGGAAGTCCGCTGCCCAGCCCGGGCAGCTTCGGCATCATCCCGGCCGGCGGCGTCACGCCCTTGGGCAGGCCCGGGAAGCCGCCCGGAGGCAGCCCCGGCATGCCACCGCCCGCACCGAGCTGCTTCCGCAGTTCGGCGAGCTGCGCCGGGTCCATCTTCGAGGGGTCGGGCATGCCGGGCGGCAAGCCGCCGCCGCCGATGCCGAACATCTGGCCGAGCTTGCCGAGCATGCCGCCCTTCTGCTTGCTCATCGCCTTCATCATGTCGGCCATGCCGCGATGCATCTTGAGCAGCTTGTTGATCGCCTCGGGGCTCGTGCCGGAGCCGGCCGCGATGCGCTTCTTGCGGCTGTTCTTCAGCAGGTCGGGGTTCTTGCGCTCGGCCGGCGTCATCGAATCGATGATCGCGATCTGGCGCTTGATCATCTTGTCGTTGACGCCCGAATTGGCGAGCTGGCCCTGCATCTGCTTCATGCCGGGCAGCATGCCCATGACGCCGCCGAGGCCGCCCATCTTCTCCATCTGCTGGAGCTGCATGCGCATGTCGGCGAGGTCGAAATTGCCCTTGGCGAGGCGCTGCGCCAGCGCCTGGGCCTTGTCGGCATCGACCGTCTCGGCCGCGCGCTCGACCAGGCTGACGATGTCGCCCATGCCGAGGATTCGGTTGGCGACGCGCGAGGGGTGGAAATCCTCGAGTGCGTCGATCTTCTCGCCGGTGCCGACGAGCTTGATCGGCTTGCCGGTGACGGCGCGCATCGAGAGCGCCGCGCCGCCGCGGGAATCGCCGTCCATCCGGGTCAGCACGATGCCGGTCAGCCCGACGCGGGCGTCGAAGGCGCGCGCCGTGTTGACGGCGTCCTGACCGGTCAGCGCATCGGCGACGAGCAGCACCTCGTGCGGATTCGTCGCCGCCTTCACCTCGGCGACCTCGGCCATCAGCGTGTCGTCGAGCGTGACGCGGCCGGCGGTGTCGAGCATGACCACGTCGTAGCCGCCGAGGCGGGCGGCCTCGATCGCGCGGCGCGCGATCTGCACGGCCGACTGGCCGGCGACGATCGGCAGCGTCTCGACGCCGACCTGCTTGCCGAGGATGGCGAGCTGCTCCATCGCCGCCGGGCGGCGCGTGTCGAGCGACGCCATCAGGACGCGCTTCTTGGCACGGTCGGTCAGGCGCTTGGCGATCTTCGCCGTGGAGGTGGTCTTACCTGAACCCTGAAGACCGACCATCAGGATCGGCACCGGCGGCACGGCGTCGAAGCCGATGCCCTCCCCGTCGCCGCCGAGCATGTCGATCAGCGCGTCGTTGACGATCTTGATGACCTGCTGGCCGGGCGTGACCGACTTCAGCACCTCGGCGCCGACGGCCCGCTCGCGGACCTTGTCGGTGAAGGAGCGCACGACCTCGAGGGCGACGTCGGCCTCGAGCAGCGCCTTGCGCACCTCGCGCAGCGCGGCGTTGACGTCCTCCTCGGTCAGCGAACCCCTGCGGGTCAGCCCCGAGAGGATGCCTGATAGCCTGTCGCTCAGAGTGCCGAACATGCGGACCTGCTTGCTTGCCTTCAGGGACCGACTGCGCAAAGCCTCATCGCCAAACGGTTTCGCGCCCGAGGGCGCGGACGCGCTGTCGGGCGTTGACCTCCGGGCTCGTGAAGCCGCGAGGCGGCCCGGTCGGCTGATGCGGTCTCGACGATGTCGGCGAAACGGATGGAGCGCTTAAAGCGGGAGATTGTGGCGAAAGTCAAGGTTGACGGGGTCGCCGGCAGCAATCTCGCCATGATGGGACGCTAGCGGCACAGGCTCCGCAGCGACGCCGGACCCCTCCTCGCCCATGCGCCTTCTTCTCTTTCCCGCCGTCCTCGCCCTCCTCGCCGCCGGCTGTGCCGGCGAGCCGCGCCGCGAGACGCCGCTCGATCCGCGCGCCACCGCACGCCTGGCGGCGGTCACGCTTGATCCGGCTGAGGCCACCCGCATCTTCAACGCCTATCGCGCCAGCCAGGGCCTCGGACCCGTCCGGCTCGACCCAACCCTGACGGCGATGGCCCAGCGCCAGGCCGATGCCATGGCGCGCGCCAACGCACTCTCGCATGACGCAGCCGGCAGCTTCGCCGCGCGCGTCCATGCCGCCGGTCTCGATGCCGCCCGCGCGGCAGAAAATCTCGGCGGCGGCTACTATTCGACCGAGGAAGCCTTCGCCGGCTGGCGCGCCTCCTCGGGCCATGATGCCAATCTGCGCATGAAGGAAGCCACCCGCTTCGGCATAGCCCTCGCCAAGGACCCGCAGACGCAATACCGCGCCTGGTGGGCGCTGGTCGTGGCGGGCGAACCGGAGAAACGCGTCGAGATGTCGGCCGGGCCCGTCGGCTGGTTCGGCTCGAACCGGCCGCGTAATTGAGCCCGATCGCGAGATTAACTCTCGATCTCGCTGAGGCCCCGGCTGGAATTCAAAGCCCGGAAAGCGATCTGCGAATCCTTGCTGACGATCGTGAGCAGGGCACGCGCCGCAGGGTCGGGCTGTACACGTCCCTGCTCCCAGTTCTGAAGCGTCGCGAGCGGCACCTTCAACGCGGCCGCGAATTCGACCTGTGTCATGTTGAGTGACGCACGGATTTCGCGCGGCTGAGGATAGAGAACGGCATCGGCTTCGTCCTCGCGTTCATAGCGCGCGATATCGGACTCCGTCGCAGCTTCGATCGCTTTGCGATCAAAACTGGGCTTCGATTGCCTTATCGATTCCAGGCTTCTGCGAATAGTCGCCATAGCTGCCGCTCCTTTTGCTTGGCGGGTCGCGCCGAAATGATCCGTCGCACGTCGCCACGATCCGTGTAGACGACAAACAGGGTCAGCCCCTCGACCTCTCCGATCGCGCGCATGCGCCGCTCGCCGTAGTCGTATCGCCGGTCCTCAACCTCAAGGACAGGGCCGGCAAAAATCAGACTTGCCAGATCGAACCCAAAGCCCCGGTCGAGCCGATTGCGGTGGCTTTTGGCTTCGTTCCATTCGAAATCAATGGCCCAGACTACGCTTGGAGCGTAGCTCTGGCAAGATTGCATGCTGCTCGCCTTTACAAACCATCGCAGCTGGGGATGGCTCGCCCGACGCCATCGGAAAACCGCCTCATGACCTTCGAAACCTGGGCCGCCTTCGCCGCCGCCACGGCCGTGCTTCTCGTCATTCCCGGCCCGACGATCCTCCTCGTCGTTTCCTATGCGCTCGGCCAGGGCTGGCGCACGGCGCTGCCGACGGCCGCCGGCGTCGCGCTCGGCGATTTCACCGCGATGACGCTCTCCATGCTCGGCGTCGGCGCCCTGCTGGCGACCTCGGCCACCGTCTTCACCGTACTGAAATGGGCGGGCGCGGCCTATCTCGTCTGGCTCGGCATCAAGCTCTTCCGCGCCGGCGGCACGCTCGACGCCAGCCCCCGCGAGGATGCGGTTTCCTCTCTCAAGATGCTCGGCCACGCCTGGCTGGTCACGGCGCTGAACCCCAAGAGCCTCACCTTCTTCGTCGCCTTCCTCCCGCAGTTCCTTGATCCGAAGGCCGATTTCTGGACGCAGATGCTGATCTTCGAGGCGACTTTCGTGACGCTCGCCGCCGCCAACGCCTTCGGCTACGCGCTCATCGCCTCCCGCGCCCGCGCCGTCGTCAGCAGCCCGCGCGCGATCCGCGCCATCAACCGGACCGGCGGGACCCTGCTGATCGGGGCTGGCATCGCGACGGTGGCGATGCGCACCGGCACGCGTTGAAGGCGCGAGCGGATCTCGCCGGTCAAGCGACCGTGATCCGCACCGGCTTGACCCGGGACCGGGCACACCCACCTTCTGCGGCATGAACCGCCGCAAGCTCCTCACCCTCCTCGGGATCCCCGCTCTGCTCGGCACCGGCAGTGCCGCCTGGGCTTCGATCTCACGCTCGCGCAATCCCTATTACCAGGGCCCCGTGACCGAGAACTTCAACGGCACCGTCTTCACCGATGGCCGGCCCGTGACCAAGGGGCTCGCCGACGTGCTGAAATGGCAGACCTCGAAGCGCGATCGCGAGGCCTTTCCCGAGAGCTACCCTGCCCCGCCGCAGGACCGGCCACCGGCCCGCGTCGAGGGTGTCCGCATCGTCCATCTCGGCCACGCCTCCTTCCTCTACCAGATCGGCGGCCTCAACCTGCTGATCGACCCGGTCTATTCGCTGCGCGCCAGCCCGCTCTCTTTCATCGGGCCGCGCCGCGTCAACGAGCCCGGTGTCGCTTTCGACGACCTGCCGCGCATCGACGCCGTCCTGATCACGCACAACCACTACGACCATCTCGACATCGAGACGCTGGCGCGGCTGCATGAGCGCGACCAGCCGCGCATGATCATGCCCCTGGGCAACGACACCATCGTCAGGGCCCGCATCCCGGACGCGCGCGCCGAGGCGCATGACTGGTCGGCCCGCTTGTCCTTGTCCGGCGACGTGAGCGTGACGCTGGCGCCGAGCTACCACTGGTCGGCGCGCGGCGCCTTCGACCGGCGCATGGCGCTGTGGTGCTCCTTCGTGCTGGAGGGCGGCGGCGCCCGCATCTTCCACGTCGGCGACACCGGCTATCACGACGGCTCGCTCTACCGCCGCCTCGGCGCCGAACTCGGCCCCTTCCGCCTCGCCGTGCTGCCGATCGGCGCCTATGAGCCGCGCTGGTTCATGCGCGACAACCACATGAACCCGGAGGAGGCGGTGCAGGTCATGCTGGCTCTGCGTGCCGACGAGGCGCTCGGCCACCACTGGGGCACGTTCCAGCTCACCGACGAGGGTATCGAGCGACCGCTGTCGGCGCTGGCCGCGGCGCTAACGGCCGCCGGCCTGCCCGAGGAGCGATTCCGCGCGATGCGCCCGGGTCTGAGTTGGCAGGCCTGACCTTATAGACCTGAGCCGGCGCGCCCGATCAGCGCGGCTGGACGTAGACGTTGATCTCGAGATTGGGGTCGGCCGGATCGGTGAGATCCCCGACATATTCCTCAAGGAACGCGTCCTTTACGCTGATCGCTTTCGCTTCGAGATAGGCCGTGATCGTCTCATAGGTCGAATCGATGTCGTCATAGGGCGCGACATGGACGAAGCGAAGCGACGGTCCGGCCGGCGTGAGTCCCGGCCGCACGCCATTGCCGAAGGTCGCGTTGCGCTCGCCCTCGGGGGCGGGACCGACCGGCAGCATCGCCTCGTAGCGGAAGCCGTTGTCGTCGGTCTCCAGGAACAGCGTCAGCGGCCGCCCGGCCACCGGCATGCGGGCGCGCTCTGCCTCCTGGCGCAGCACGCGGAAGCTCTCAGCCAGCCGCTTGAAGCCCTCGTCCCAGCTCGCCGCGCCCGAGATCTTCAGAACGGGCTTGGCGACCAGCAGCACCTCGTCGACATCGCTCTGGTCGCCGCGCTTGCCGGCGAGCGTCGCATTCGGGTCGAGCACGCCGGTCTGCTGCTGCAGGGACGGCGGCTGCACGGGCTGCACCGGTCCGGGCGCGGGAAGCGTCGGTGGCGGCTGCACTGGCTGCGGCTCCAACGGCACTTGCGGCGTCGGGGCGGGCTGGACGGGCTCTGGCGTCACCGGAAGGGTCGGTGCCGGCGCCGGCTGAACCGGCTGCGGGCCAGGAACGGGATCGGGGACAGCGGCAGGCGGCGTCGGCGCAGGTGAGGGAGCAGGCTGTGCCTGAGCAGGAACCGGCGCCCCCGGCGGCGGTGCGAGCGGCGCGGATTCGACGGCACCTGGCGGCGCCACCCGCGTCTGCGCCGCGGCCAGGCCGCCGACGCTCAGGAGGGCGGACAACGCCCCGACAGCGATCCGGAAATGCTGCATCGTCAACGTCCTGCCCGGAAAAACGGCGCGAACATCGATTCGCGCTCTTGCAGTGCAATATGGAGCATCCACTTACGCCAGGAAATCATCGCAAGGGTGGCTTTTTCGCGTCGCCTCCCTCATAGACCGCGATCTCATGGGATATGTGACGGAATGAACGCCCTCGCCCATCGCCGGTTCCTGAAGATGAATGGTCTCGGCAACGAGATCACGGTCCTCGATCTGCGTGGCACGAGGCTGCGCGTCAGCGAACCCGATGCGAGGGCCATCGCGGCCGAGCCGCGCGCGCATTTCGACCAGCTCATGGTTCTGCACGACGCGATCACGCCCGGTACCGACGCCTTCGTGCGGATCTACAACACGGACGGCTCCGAGGCCGGCGCCTGCGGCAACGGCACGCGCTGCGTCGCCTGGGCGATGCTGGCCGATCCCGTGATGGGCGATGCCGCCAAGACCGCGCTGACGCTGCAGACCAAGGCCGGCCTGCTGCCGGCCCGGCGCGACAGCGACCTCGTCTTCACCGTCGACATGGGTGCGCCCCGGCTCGACTGGGAGGACATCCCGCTGGCCGAGCCTTTCCACGACACCGCGCATTTCGAGCTGCAGATCGGTCCGATCGACGATCCGATCCTGCACACGCCCTGCGCCGTCAACATGGGCAATCCCCATGCCGTCTTCTTCGTCGACGATCCCTATCGCTTCAATCTCGAGCAGATCGGCCCGCTGCTCGAAAACCACCCGATCTTTCCCGATCGCGCCAATATCGAGCTTGCCGCCGTCACCGCGCCGGACCATATCGTGCTGCGCGTCTGGGAACGCGGGGCCGGCATCACCCGCGCCTGCGGCTCGGGCGCCTGCGCGGCCCTCGTCGCGGCGGTGCGCCGCGAGCTCAGCGCTCGCAAGGCCGTGGTCAGCCTGCCGGGCGGCGACCTCACAATCGAATGGCGCGAGAGCGACGGCCATGTCCTGATGACCGGCCCGGTGGAGTTCGAATGGGAGGGCACGCTCGCCCCCGAGCTGTTCGAGACAGCCGCCTGATGACCCTGGAGGTCGTCACCTTCGGCTGTCGCCTCAACATCGTCGAGGGCGAGGCGCTCCGGCGTCAGGCTGAAGCCGCGGGCCTCACCGATCTCGCCGTCGTCAACACCTGCGCCGTGACGTCGGAGGCCACCCGGCAGGCCCGTCAGGCGGTGCGCCGGCTTCATCGCGAGCAGCCGGGCCGACCCGTCGTCGTCACCGGCTGCGCCGCGCAGATCGAGCCCGAGCGCTTCGCGCAGATGCCGGAAGCGGCCCGCATCATCGGCAATGCCGAAAAGCTGGAGCCTGCGACCTGGGCGGCGCTGGCCCGCTCCAACAGCCTCGGCGCGGCCGAGACCGATCCGCGCGACAAGATCGCGGTCGGCGACATCATGGCCCGCACGCGGCTCGCGCCGGTAGAAGCCGGCCGCAGCGCCCGGCAGACCCGCGGCTTCGTCCAGGTCCAGAACGGCTGCGACCATCGCTGCACCTTCTGCGTCATCCCCTTCGGCCGCGGCAATTCGCGCTCGCTCGCGCCGGACGCCGTGATCGCGCAGTGCCGCGCCCTGCTGGAGGGCAGCGCGCGCGAGATCGTCCTCACCGGTGTCGACCTGACCAGCTATGGCCGCGACCTGGCCGAGACGGCGATGCTCGGACGGCTGGTGCGCCTGATCCTGCGCGAGCTTCCGGAGCTGCCGCGCCTGCGCCTGTCCTCCATCGACGCCGTCGAGGCCGATGACGATCTGCGCGAGGCGCTCGCCACCGAGCCGCGGCTGATGCCGCATCTGCATCTCTCGCTCCAGGCCGGCGACGACCTGATCCTCAAGCGGATGAAGCGCCGCCATGGCCGCGACGACGCGGTCCGCTTTTGCGCGGAGATCCGCTCCTTACGGCCCGACATCGCCTTCGGCGCCGACCTCATCGCCGGTTTCCCGACCGAGGACGAGGCGATGTTCGCCCGCTCGCTCGACCTGATCGGCGAATGCGGGCTGAGCTATGTCCACGTCTTTCCCTATTCTGCCCGGCCGGGCACGCCGGCCGCGCGCATGCCGCAGCTGCCCGGCCCGGTCGTCGCGGAGCGCGCGGCGCGGCTGCGCGAGTCGGCGGAAGAAGCCCATGCCGCCCATCTCGCCGCCCGCCTCGGCCGGCCGCTGACGGTGCTGACTGAGCGCGGCAACACCGGCCGCGCCCCGGATTTCACGCTGGTGCGCTTCCGGCGAGACACCGCGCCGGGTGAAATTCTCTCGGTCTCGGCCGAGACATCCGACGGACGCGCCCTGATCGCAGCCTGAGGCTTCAGCGCTGGTGCGCCATGCCGGCGACGCGATGAACCTGGTTGTTGCAGTAGCCCCGCGGATTCCAGAGGATCTCGAGCGGCTGCATCTGTCCTTGCGCGTCGCACGCCTGGGCAAGCACGGTCACTGGACCGGGCCGCTCGACAACCAGCTGTGCGCTGAAGCGCCGCCAGGCGAAGGGCCCTTCGCCTTCCTCCAGCACAGCCTCGCGCCAGCTGGCCCCGCCATCGCCGGAGACGCGGACGCCCGCGAGCGGGATCGCGCCGCTCCAGCCGAAGCCCGCGACCGTCAGCGTCTCGCCGCAGGTCGCGGTGAAGCCCTCCAGCGGCGCAGTGATCAGCGACTTCACCGGCATGTCGGTGATGACGGCGAAACGGCTCGGATCGAGCGGCTCGCCCGGAGAAACCGGTACGATCGGCAGACGGTAGTTCGTCCCGCCCATCTTTTCGCCGTCATGCTCCCGGGCACGGAGCTCGACCCGGTCGAGCCATTTTTGCCAGGCGGAGCCGGGAAAGCCGGGCGCGACGATCCGCAGCGGCCCGCCATGCAGGCGCCCCAGCGGTTCGCCGTTCATCGCAAAGGCGATCAGCGTCTCCGGCGCCATCGCCTTGGCGATCGGCAGGCCCCGCGACAGCGCCGGCCGCGACGGGTCGGTAATCAGCCTGTCGGGTGCGTAGTGCCCGGTATAGACGGCGCTCGGCCGCACCCCCGCTTCCGCCAGCACGTCGGCGAGCCGCACGCCGGTCCAGCGCGCGCAGCCGACGGCGCCGAGCCGCCAGGGCAAACCATCCGTCGCGGGCGAGAATTGCGAGCGACCATTGCCGGCGCATTCCAGCACGGCCGTCAGCGTCGCCGTCTCGAAGCGAGCCTGCAGCTCGTCCAGCGTCCAGCGCGCAGGCCGCTCGACCTCGCCGTCGATCGTCAGCGTCCAGTCTGCCCGGTCCGCGAGGGACGGCACGGTGCCGTTGTTGCGAATGAAGAAGATATCGACCGGGGTGATCGGATCGACCAGAAGATCGAGGCCGGGCTCGGCGTTCAGCGCTGGATCGTCATGGATATGCAGGCCCGGCTTGAGCTGGCGCAGCAGCGCTTCGTCGATCAGGGGATGCGGCAAGCAGCGAGTCTCCACGGGCGCCGGGGTGCGTCGGAGCACCCGGCACGACGGCGAGACTAGCCCAGCCCCGCCGCGAAGGCGATGGCCTCCAGGCCTCAGCCCTTGCCCGCCACCTCCTCGCGCAGGGCCCGGCGCAGAACCTTGCCGACATTGGTCTTCGGCAGGCTTTCGCGGAAGAAGATCTGCTTGGGCACCTTGTAGCCGGTCAGGCTCTCCTTGCAGAAGGCCCGCAGATCGTCCGCCGTCAGCGTCGCATCCCGGCGCACGACGAAGGCCGTGACCGCCTCGCCGGAATGCTCGTCCGGCAGACCGACGACGGCCGATTCGAGCACGCCGGGATGCTGGGCGAGAACGTCCTCGACCTCGTTGGGATAGACGTTGAAGCCGGAGACCAGCACCATGTCCTTCATCCGGTCGACAATACGGACCTGTCCGTCGGGCAGCATCACGCCGATGTCGCCGCTGCGGAAGAAGCCGTCCGGCATCATCACCTTGGCGGTCTCGTCCGGGCGGTTCCAGTAACCCACCATCACCTGCGGCCCGCGGATGCAGATCTCGCCGGATTCGCCGATCGGCAGGTCGTGGCCCTCGGCATCGCGGATCGCCATGTCCGTCGACGGCAGCGGGAAACCCACCGTTCCGGAGAATTCGGCGATATCGGGCCGGTTGATCGAGGCGACCGGCGAGGTCTCCGAGAGGCCGTAGCCCTCGATGATCGGGCGCCCCGTCACCTTCTTCCAGTGCTGGGCGACGGCGGCCTGCGTCGCCATGCCGCCCGACACCGCGAAGCGCAGCTCATCGAACTTCACCTGCGGGAATTCGGGGTGGTTGGCGAGCGCATTGTAGAGCGTGTTGACGCCCGAGATCAGGGTGAAGCGGCTGGCCTTCAACGTCTTGACGAAGCCGGCGATGTCGCGCGGATTGGCGATCAGCAGCCCTTTGGCACCGATGCGCAGCATGAACATGCAGCAGCAGGTCAGCGCGAAGATGTGGTAGAGCGGCAGCGCCGTCACCATGACGTGCTGGTAGTCGCTGCGGCCGAGCGGCGGCTCCAGCGCCCAGCCGAGCCAGAGCCCGCACTGCTCCACATTGGAGGCGACGTTGCGATGGCTCAGCGTCGCGCCTTTGGCGACCCCCGTCGTCCCGCCCGTATATTGCAGGAAGGCGACGTCGTCGGGCGTCACCGTCACCGGCGCCATCGCATCCGAGCCCGCCAGAACCGTCGCCAGCGGCACGAAGCCCGGCAGGTTGAAGGGCTTCACCACCTTCTTGATTCGCCGGGCGACGAAGTTGACGATGTGCCCCTTGAAGCCCATCAGGTCGCCGGCAGTGGCGACGACGACCGTCTCGATCTTCAGCTGTGGCTTCGCCTCCTCGACCACATGCGCGAAGTTCTCGATCACGACCAGCACGCGGGCGCCCGAATCGTTGAGCTGGTGGGCGAGCTCGCGCGCCGTGTAGAGCGGGTTGACGTTGACGACCGTGTAGCCGCCGAGCAGCGCCCCGAAGATCGTCGCCGGATAGGCGAGGATGTTGGGCATCATCAGCGCGATACGGTCACCCTTGCGATAGCCTTTCGCCTGCAGCCAGGCGGCGAAGGCCCGCGCGGCCCGGCCGGTCTCGGCAAAGCTGATCGACTTGCCGAAGCTCTCGAAGGCGGGCCTCGTCGCATAGGTCTCGCAGGCACGGCCGATCAGATCGGCGAGCGTGCCCGGATCGCCGATCTCCGCCGGCACGGCGGCGGGATAATGGGCGAGCCACGGCCGCGGCTCCGTCGTCGCCTGGGTGGCGGTTGTCGCGTTCATCGTCGTCCTCCCCGTCGCCCGGCTTTCCCCCGCGGGGCGGGTTGCCGATGCCGTTTTTGCTGTCCCTACACTGCGGAACAGCGCCGGTGGGCGCAAGCACCCACCGGTTCTTTACCTCCTTAAAGGTTTATATGTAAACTGATCTCTGCCGCGCCTCACCCGCTGGCCAGCGTGCTCTGCGCCGCGACCACCGCCCCAGCCGCCCTGCCGGCCAGTTCGGAGAGATGGTCGAAGCGCGCACTGAAGCCGCCGACGCCGGCGCTCGCCGAGCGCAGCTCGACGATCAGCCCCGCCATCTCGGCCTCCGGCACCAGGGCCTCGATCCGGTCCCAGCCGCGCCAACCCGGACGGGCGTCATAGCCCAGGATCTGGCCGCGCCTGGCCGAGAGGATCGCGGAGGCGCGCGACATCGCCTCAGAGGGGATCACCACCTCGACCGCCAGGACCGGCTCGAGCAGCACCGGCCTCGCCAGCGGCACGGCCTCCGCCATCGCCATCCGCGCCGCCTGGCGGAAGGCCATGTCGGAGGAATCGACGCTGTGATGCGAGCCGTCGGTCAGCGTGACCTCGAGATCGACCAGCGGGAAGCCGAGCGGCCCCTGGGCGCAGAAATCGCGCACGCCCGCCTCGACCGCGGCGATGTACTGACGTGGCACGGCGCCGCCGACGACACGGTCGACGAAGCGCAGGCCGGCGCCGCGCGGCAGCGCCGCGACCTGGAGGACCACATCGCCATACTGCCCATGGCCGCCGCTCTGCTTGCGATGGCGCCCGCGCGCGCTCCCTTGACCGCGGATCGTTTCGCGATAGCCGATCTGCGGCTGACGGCTCTCCACCGCCACGCCCGAGCGGCCAGCGAGACGCTCCAGCGCCACGCGCAGATGCATCTCGCCCTGGCCGGAGAGCCGGATCTCGCCGAGATCGGCCCGATGCTCGACCAGCAGCGCCGGATCCTCCTCCGTCAGCTTCGCCAGCGCCGCTGCGAGGCGGACATCGTCCTTGCGGTCCCTGACGGCCAGCGCCAGCACCTGGACCGGTTCGGGCGGCGCGATCGCGCAGACCTGCGCCGCGCGAACCTTGCCGAGTTGAACCGCCTCGCCCGTCGCCACGCCATCGAGCCGGGCGAACGCCGCGACCTCGCCCTCCTCGACCGCCGGTTGGCGCGTCGCCTCGGCGCCCTGCAGCGCCAGCACGCCGGCGATGCGCGCCTCGACGGCGCCCGAGGAGGTGACGACGTCCCCCTCCGCAAGTCGCCCGCGCAGCATCCGCACCAGCGATAGCTTGCCGCCCTGCCCGGCATGCGAGGTCTTGACCACCAGCGCCAGCGGCGCGCCCTGCGCCAGCACGCCGCTGCGTCCGCGCGTCTCGGCCAGGCCGGGCGCCTCATGACGCAACGCCTTGAGCAGCCGTGTCACGCCATGGCCTCGCTCGGCCGCGCCGATCAGCACCGGCACGACATGGCGATGCTGCAATTCGCGCGCGAGATCGTCGAAGACACGGTCGCGCGGCGGCTCCATATCGCCGAGCAGATCCTCCATCAGGGCGTCGTCATAATCGGCGAGGCGCTCCAGCATCGAGAAGCGGGCCTCCTTCTCGCGCGGCGTCTCCTCATCCGCCAACGGCACGACCTCGCTCGCCGCATGCTCGCGGTAGATGAAGGCCCGCTCCAGCGCGAGGTCGATGAAGCCGACGGCGATGCCATTTTGCCAGATCGGGATCTGGCGCAGCAGCAGGGGCGTGCGCGAAGCGCGCTGCAGGATCGGCAGCGTCTCGCGCACCCGGCGCGTGGCGCCGTCGATCTTGTTGAGGAAGAGGAAGCGCGGAATATCCGCCTCCTCGAGTTCGCGCAGCACCAGTTCGAGCGCCGGCACCTTGCGGTCGTCCGCCTCGCAGACCACCACCGCCGCGTCGACCGCCGGCAGGACATGGCGCATCTCGTGCAGAAACTCGACCGAGCCGGGACAGTCGATGAAATGGAAGCGCTCGCCCAGAAAGTCGACGGCAGCGACATTGGGCTCCGTGCTCATCCGGTGGGCGCGCGCCTCCGGCGAGGCGTCGCCGAGACTGTTGCCGGCCTTGACCGAGCCGGCGCGGGAGAGGCCGCCGCAGCGCGCGACGAGGCTCTCCAGCAAGGTCGTCTTGCCGCTCTGGAAGGGGCCGACGATGGCGATGCATCGCGGCCCCGCGCGTCTGGTGCCGGGCGCGGATCCTCCGGTGGCGGCGAATGCAGAGGCGGGCATGGTCTCCTCCTTCGGGTCGGGCCGCGAAGGCGGGCCGGGCCCCGGCACACCGCGCGGCATGAGGCCGGCGCGAC
>NZ_JAUXYO010000073.1 GCF_030694325.1 Allobosea sp.
TCTTTCTGCTGGCGCGGCTGGTCAATCCCTTCCTCGGCGTCATCGCCGCGCTCGGCGTCGGCATCGTCGTCAGCTTCGCCACGGGGCTGGCGACATGGCCGGCGGGCGGACTCTCCCTCTCCGGCCTCGAATTCGTCACACCGCGCTTCGATACCGCCGCGATGCTCGGCATCGGCATCCCGCTCTATCTCGTCACCATGGCGGCGCAGAACCTGCCCGGCTTCGCCGTGCTGCGCGCGGCCGGCTACCATCCGCCCGTCCCGGCCTGCCTTTTCGTGACGGGGCTGACCTCCTTCCTCACCGCGCCTTTCGGCGCGCATATGGTCAACATGGCGGCGATATCAGCCTCGATCTGCACAGGCCCCGACACCCACCCCGATCCGGCGCAGCGCTGGAAGGCCGGCATCGTCTATGGGCTCGCCTGGCTCGCCATCGCCGCGACCGCGGGGCTGCTGCTCGCTCTCATCCTCGCCATGCCCAAGGCGCTGATCGTCGCGGTCGCCGGCCTCGGCCTCGTCGGCTCGCTCACTGGCGCACTGACGCAGGCGACCTCCTCGGACGGGCATCGCTTCGCCGCGGTCGTCGCCTTCGCCGTCGCCGCCTCCAGCCTGACGCTGTTCGGCGTCGGCTCGGCCTTCTGGAGCCTGGTTGCCGGCCTCGGAGTCTTGACATTGGACGCCATCGCGGGCCGTTTGCGCGCAAGATCATGACCACGACATCTCCCCCCACCCGCCTGATGCTCGTCACCCCGCCTGTGGCCGATGCCGACGCGATGGCCTTCAGGCTCATGCAGGCCCAGGCCGGCGGCGACCTCGCCGCGGTGCTGCTGCGGCTGGCACCCGGCGACGAACGCAGCCGCATCGAGCGCGTCAAGCGCCTGGCCGGCCCGGTCCAGGCCGCCAATGTCGCTCTCGTCGTCGAGGACAGCGCCCTCGTCGCCACCCGCGGCGGTGCCGATGGCGTCCACCTCACGGGCGGGCCGGAGGCCATCGCCGAGGCACGTTCCAGCCTGAAGGGCGAGCGCATCATCGGCGCCGGCGGGCTGCGCGCCCGCCACGACGCCATGGATGTCGGCGAGGCCGGCGTCGACTATGTCCTCTTCGGCGAGCCCCGCCCCGACGGCTCGACGCCGCCGCTGCCGGCCGTGATCGAGCGCGCCGGCTGGTGGGCCGAAATCTTCCAGACCCCCTGCGTCGCCTATGCGCCCGACGCCGACTCCGTCGCCGCGCTCGCCGAGACGGGGGCGGAGTTCATCGCGCTCGGCGACTGGGCTTTCGCGGAGGGCAGCGACATTCGCGCCATCGTCGGCGAGGCCAACGAGGCCATCGCCGCCTGCGCGCTCCGCAGGGCCGCAGTGCGATGAGGCGCTGGCGCCGGGCCCTCGCCGGCCTGTTGCTGGCCGGCCTCGCATTCCCCCTGTCCGCCGGGGCGGCCGAGCGCGACACCGCCTATGCCGCCTACCAGACCGGCCATTACCGCCGCGCGCTGTCCGAAGCGCTGAAGCGCATCGAGGCCGACAGCAAGGACGCCGCCGCGATGACACTGGTCGGCGAGATCTACCGCCAGGGCCTCGGCGTCCGGCCGGACCAGAGGGTCGCGACCGAATGGTACGAGCGCGCCGCCGAGCGCGGCGACATCAACGCCGCCTACGCGCTCGCCATCGCCCTGCTCGACACGACCGGCCCGAAGCGCGATCCCGACCGCGCCTCGACCCTGATGCGCCGCGCGGCCGAGGCCGGGCACCCGGCGGCAAACTACAACCTCGCGCTGGCCTGGCTCGCCACCGGCCAGCCCGATGACGAGGCGCGCGCGATCAAGAGCCTCGAGATCGCGGCGAAGGGCGGGATTCCCGACGCGCTGCATGCGCTGGCGACCCTGGCGCGGCAGGGCCGCGGCATGCCCCGTAGCGACGAGCAGGCCGCGCGCTGGATGGCGCAGGCCGCCG
>NZ_JAUXYO010000105.1 GCF_030694325.1 Allobosea sp.
GACCGTCATCCTGGGCGACCGCAGGTCGACCGGGATCCATCCTGGGGCTCGGGCGCCCTCCGATGGATCCCGGGCCTCGCCGCTTCGCGGCTGGCCCAGGATGACGGCGGAGGGTTGACCGCATCGCCAGCGCTTTCTACCCCTCGACCATGACCTCGCGCGCCTTCATCGCCGGCTGCCTCGGCACGAGCCTGACCTCGGACGAGCGGGCCTTCTTCCGCGAGGCGAAGCCCTGGGGCTTCATCCTGTTCCGGCGCAACACCCAAAACCCGGACCAGGTTGCGGCCCTGACGGCGGAACTGCGCGAGAGCGTGGGCTGGCACGCGCCGATCCTGATCGACCAGGAGGGCGGGCGGGTGCAGCGCATGGCCCCGCCGCACTGGCCGAAATACCCGCCGGCCCGCGCCTTCCTCGGCATCAACGACCCGCTGCAGCAGCGCGAGACCGTCCGTCTGTCAGCCCGGCTGATGGCGCTTGATCTCAAGACGGTCGGCATCGACGTCGATTGCCTGCCGGTGCTCGATGTGCCGGTGTCCGGCAGCCACGACGTCATCGGCGACCGCGCCTATGCGCATGAGACCGACCGCGTCGCCCAGCTCGGTCGCGCCGCGGCGGAGGGGTTGCTGGCCGGCGGCGTGCTGCCGGTGATCAAGCACATGCCCGGCCACGGTCGGGCGCGCGCCGACAGCCACCACGATCTGCCGGTCGTCGAGGCTTCGTTGGACGAATTGCGGGCGCATGATTTCCGACCCTTCCGCCATCTCGCAGACATGCCGATGGCGATGACGGCGCATGTCGTCTTCACTGCCATCGACGCCAGGAACCCGGCGACGGTCTCGCGCACCGTCGTGCGCGACATCATGCGCGGCGAGCTGCGCTATGACGGGCTGATCATGACCGACGACATCTCGATGAAGGCGCTCTCGGGCGGCTTCGCGCAGAAGGCGCGCGCCGCGATCCGGGCCGGGGTCGATGTCGTGCTGCATTGCCACGGCATCATGGAGGAGATGGTCGCCATCGCTGGGGCCGTGCCGGAGATGCGGGGCGACCGTGCCCGCCGCGCCGCGATGGCGCTCGCCCGCATCCGCCACGAGCCCGAGCCGCTCGATGTCGAGGCCGCCCGCTCGCAGGTCGCCAGCGCGCTTGCCTTGGGCGGCTGAACAGCGGAACCTGTCCGGCGGGGCTTGGCGCTCGCCTTGCACCCACAGCCCTCATCCTGAGGAGCAAGCCTTCGGGCTTGCGTCTCGAAGGATGCTCCAGATGGATCCGGAGCCTCCTGGACCATCCTTCGAGACGCCGCTTCGCGGCTCCTCAGGATGAGGGCTTGGGTGAACAGGCGCGATCGGAGACAAAGGGGCGGCCGGCCATGGCGGCGCAACTGCCATTCGAGGAGGACGGCCCGGAGCGCGACGGCGAGCCGGCACTGCGGGTCGATGTCGACGGCTATGAGGGCCCGCTCGACCTGCTGCTCGATCTCGCCCGCCGACAGAAGGTCGATCTCCACCGCATCTCGATCCTGGCGCTGGCCGAGCAATATCTCGTCTTCGTCGAGCAGGCGCGGGCGCTGCGGCTGGAACTGGCGGCCGATTATCTCGTGATGGCGGCGTGGCTCGCCTATCTCAAGTCGCGGCTGCTTCTGCCCGAACCGCCCAGGGGCGAGGAGCCGAGCGCGGCGGACCTCGCCACGGCGCTGGCGCTGCGCCTGCGCCGGCTGGAGGCGATCCGTGCGGCTGCCCGCAGGCTCGCCTCGCGCGAGCGGCTGGGGCAGGACGTGTTCGCGCGCGGCGCGCCCGAGGCGGTCGTCGCCGGCGCCCGGCCGGTCTGGGAGGCGGAGCTCTACGATCTGCTCTCGGCCTATGCGCAGCAGCGGATGAAGCGGGTGCAGGGCCATATTTCGGTCGGCCAGCGTGTCGTCTGGTCGCTGGTCGAGGCGCGCGAGGCGCTGCAGCGGCTGGTCGGCGAGGCCGGGGACTGGACGCAGATCGATCCCTATCTGGCGCGCTACATGGCCTCGCATGGGCTGCCCGCCCGTGAGATGGCGGCAACCGTGCGGGCCTCCGCGCTCTCGGCCATGCTGGAGATGGTCAAGGAGGGCGTGCTGGATCTGCGCCAGGACGACGCCTTCGCGCCGCTCTATCTGCGCCGCCGTTCGGCGCGGCCGCCGGCGCTGCCGCTGTCGCGCGGGGACGGCCCGTGACCGACACCGCCGCGCAGCCTCCCGAGGACAGCGACGGCGGGGCGGACGCCTTCGCGCAGGCGCTGCGCGTGGTCGAGGCGCTGCTCTTCGCCTCCGCCCAGCCGCTGTCGGCCGAGGAGCTGGCGCGCTCCGTGCCGGCGGGCGTCGCGATCGAGGAGGTGTTGGCGCGGCTCACCACGTTCTACGACGGGCGCGGCGTCAATCTGCGCGCCGTCGCCGGTGGCTATGCCTTCCGCACCGCGTCGGATCTCGGCAATCTCCTCGCGGCCGAGGCCGAGCCGCCGCGCAAATTGTCGCGGGCGGCGCTCGAGGTGCTGGCGATCATCGCCTATCACCAGCCGGTGACGCGGGCCGAGATCGAGGAGATCCGCGGCGTCGCCACCGCCAAGGGCACGCTCGACATTCTGCTCGAAGCCGGCTGGGTGCGGCTGCGCGGGCGCCGGCGCTCGCCCGGGCGGCCCGTGACCTTCGGCACGACGCCGGGCTTCCTCGATCATTTCGGGCTCGATCGGATCGACGATCTGCCCGGTCTAGAGGAATTGAAGGGCTCCGGCTTCATCGAAGGGCGCCTGACGCGCGACCTCGCCGTGCCGGTTCCCGACGACGATCCGGAGCTTCGCGCCGACGAGGACCCGCTCGGCGACCTGTTCACGCCGCTTGACGAGAACGGCTGAGCGCCGCACAGGGCGGCTGTCACATCATCCGCCGCGTCGTCCCGGGCGACCGAAGGGAGACCCGGGACCCATTCCTGAACCGTTCCGGCATGGGTCCCGGGTCTGCGCTTCGCTCCGCCCGGGACGACGTCGCGTTCCAAGAGACGAGGCGGAGCATCCGTTGGTCGCCAACGAGACGAAATCGCGCTGGCTGAGCTGGGGGCGCCGGGGCACGGCGGGGGCCGCGATCCCGATGGCGCTCGCCTTCGACGGCGTGACGCAGCGCTTCGGCGACGTCACGGCGCTACGCGACGTGTCGCTCTCGGTCGAGCCCGGCGAGATCGTGGCGCTGCTTGGCCAGTCCGGCTGCGGCAAGACGACCCTGCTGCGGCTGGCCGCCGGCGTCGAGCGGCCGAGCGCGGGCCGCGTGCTGCTGGAGGGGCGGGACGTGTCCTCGCCGGACAGCTTCGTCGAGCCCGAGCGGCGCGGCGTCGGCCTCGTCTTCCAGGATTATGCGCTCTTCCCGCATCTGACGGTGCTGGAGAATGTCCGCTTCGGGCTCGCGCGCGGGGGCGAGGGCGGGGCGGCGGACGCCACGGCGCGCCGCGCGATCGCGCGTGTCGGCCTGGCCGATCTAGCGGACTCCTATCCGCACATGCTCTCGGGCGGCGAACAGCAGCGCGTGGCGCTGGCGCGTGCCGTGGCGCCGCGGCCGGGCGTGCTGCTGATGGACGAGCCCTTCTCCAATCTCGACCGGCGCCTGCGCGACGTGGTGCGCGACGAGACGGCGGCGCTGCTGCACGAGACCGGCGCGACCTCGATCATCGTCACGCACGACCCCGAGGATGCGATGCGCATCGCCGACCGGATCGTGCTGATGCGTGCGGGCGCGATCGTGCAGATCGGCACGGGCGAGGATCTCTATCGCCGGCCCGGCAGTCTCTTTGCCGCCCGATTCTTCTGCGACTTTACCGAGGTGGCCGGACGGGTCGTGCGCGGGGCGGTCGATACGCCCTTCGGCCGCTTCCCGGCGCGGGGCCTCAGCGAAGGCAGCGAAGCGGTGGCCTGCATCCGCCCGCAGGCGGTGAGGATCGTGCCCAAGGGCTTCTGCCTGCCGGGCCGGGTGGTGACGCGGCGCTTCCTCGGCGAGGTCGACCATCTGCTGATCGCGGTCGACGGCTTCGACCGGCTGCTCTCGGTGCGGGCTTCGCTCGCGGGTGCGATAAGCGAGGGCGACGATGTCGGCCTCGACATTCCCACCGACGAAGTTCTTGTGTTCCCCGCGGGGGACACATAGGTTCCGCCGCAACAGCTTGATCCGGGGTCGCAATCCCCCGGCAACATTCGAATTGAGGGAGTTCGCCATGGGTGGCGTCAGCATCTGGCACTGGATCGTCGTCGGCGTCATCGTGATGCTGCTGTTCGGACGCGGCAAGGTTTCCGAACTCATGGGCGACGTGGCCAAGGGCATCAAGTCGTTCAAGAAGGGCATGGCTGAGGACGAGACGCCTCCGCCGCCGCCGAGCGCCGCGACCCCTGCCGATCCCAAGATCATCGACGCGCAGGCCACCCCTTCCGCGCCGGCCAAGGCCGAGACCAAGGCCTGAGGGCCGGCCTCCCGTCCGCGGGGGGCTGAGAGGACGAGCCGTCGATGTTCGACATCGCCTGGAGCGAATTCATGCTGGTCGGGGCGATCGCGCTCGTCGTGATCGGCCCCAAGGACCTGCCGAAGGCGATGCGGAGCGTCGGCCAGGCCATCGGCAAGATTCGCCGGATGGCCTCGGAGTTCCAGGGCCAGTTCAACGAGGCGATGCGCGAGGCCGAACTCCACGACCTGAAGAAGCAGGTCGAGGATGTCGGCGGCTCGGTCTCGACGGCGATGAACAGCGAGAGCTGGAATTCCGATTTCAAGCCGATCGAGATGCCGGCCTCGACCGGCCTCGACGATGCGGCGCTGAAGGAGGCCGAGGCCAAGCTCGCCGCGATTCCGCTGCCCGATCCGTTGCCGCCGGTCGAGATCGCGGCGTCCGAGGTTGCTGCGGCCGTCGAGCCGGCGCCCGAGCCCAAG
>NZ_JAUXYO010000111.1 GCF_030694325.1 Allobosea sp.
GTCGCCTGCCGTCCCGTGGCGCTCGCGGCGCACGCCGCCCGCGGCCCCGATGCGCTGATGCAGCGCCCGGTCGACGATGCCGAGCAACTGTCGGCGTTGCTGCGCGAGCCTCGGCTCTCGGCGGTGCTCATCGGTCCGGCGCTGGGGCTCGATGCCACGGCGCGCGACGCGGTGATGGCCGTGCTGCGCAGCGACGTGCCCTGTGTCCTCGATGCGGATGCGCTGACCCTGCTCGCCGCCACCGGGCCGAGGCTGCCGGACCTGCTGGGCCGGCGCAACGGCGCCTGCGTGCTTACCCCACATGAAGGCGAATTCCAGCGGCTGTTTGCCGAGGTCGCGCATATCGGCGAGGCCGCGTCCAAGCTCGTGCGGGCGCAGCGGGCCGCAGCCCATGCGCGGGCGGTCGTGGTGCTGAAGGGCGTCGATACGGTCGTCGCGGCGCCGGACGGTCGCGCCGTCATCAACACGACCGGAGACCCTGCGCTCGCCACCGCCGGGTCGGGCGACGTGCTCGGCGGCGCCATTGCGGGCCTTTTGGCGCAGGGGATGCCCGCCTTCGAAGCGGCCTGCGCCGCGGTCTGGCTGCACGGCAAAGCGGGGGAGGCGCTGGGCCGGGGCCTGATCGCCGACGATCTGCCGGCTGCGCTCGGGAGACTGGCCGGAGAACGCGAACGCGACCAGACGTGAAAACGCCCGCCGTCCGGGTGGACGGCGGGCGCCTCGACGCTGGGCCGGATCAGGTGTTGGAGTAGGTCACCGCCGGAGCGGCCTTGAGCTGATCCTTGGTCATGTTGATCTTGCCGTGGTCCGGATACATCTGGTCCATCGGCGCCGTGGCGGCCGTTCCGGCCGTCCCCGTGGCACGGGGCGCGGTGGCAGCGGTGCCGGCCGCGCCGGGCGCGGTGGTCCCGGCATTGGTTCCGGTGGCGGCGGTGCCCGTGGCGGTCGCCGTCATCGGCTGCATGCTCCAGTTCACCTCTTCGAACTTGACCGCGACGTCCTTGGCGCCGATGCCGAGAAAGCCGCCGACGCCGACCGTGATGCCGGTGATCTTGCCCGTGTTGTCGATCAGGACTTCGGTGACGTCACCGACCTTCTCGTTGTCCGGGCCGTAGATGTCGACGCCCATCAGCTTGGACGCACGCCAGTTACCGCGCATCGCCTGGTTTTCGGGCGCGAGGGTGGACTGAGCGCCGGAAGCTGCGGGCGCGGCGGTGGACGGGGCCACCGTGGAATTCGGGGCGGCGGGAGTCGCCGGCGCCGGAGCGGTCGTCTGGGCGATCGCCGTGGCGCTCATCAGGGCGAGAGCGAGCGAGGTGGCGGCGAGGGGGTGCTTGAACATGGTGTCCTCCTTCGGTGGGGCATCCGCCTTGCGACGGTCTGCTTCATCAACACGCGCTGGCGCGGATTGTTCACAGTCCTTGCCGCTTTTTTGCGCGCAAAGCCGGCGGTCGATCCGGCAGGACGGGCCTTTCGTTTGGTGTTGGCCGGCTTTTTGGAGTGAGGCGGAACCGCTGCCAAACGCCGACGGTTGGGCTCGCAGGTGCGGCGCACGCTACGGGGAGGATCGGTAATGAGCGAGACGACGGTGACGATCACACTCGGGCCTGCGGAACGGGATGCTCTCGAGCGCTATCGGCTCGAGCGCCTTCCCGGCTCGGCGCTCGCGGACGCCGCCCGGGCTGTGCTGGTGGCCTGGGCCGCGCGGCAGCCGGATTCCCTGTCGCAGGACAGCAGTGTCGACGAAGGCCTGCGGCCAGAGCAGCTGAATGCGAGCAACGACATCTGACGCCCGTCCACGGGAACGAGCGCGACGGGGACGCCGACAGCGGGCGCGTTCGTCAGCTCAGCTTGGATCGCGCCATCCCGACGCGTCGTCATGCCGCCGGTCCCAGGCGGTGATCGCCTCGACCAGGGCGGCCCGCTCGCGCTCCTCCGCCTCGCCGCAGGCCGAGGCGTCGAGCGCTGCGATCCGGCGCGTGGCCCGCTCGTAGTCGTCGAGCGTCTCGATCCGGATGTGCGGCTGGTCCGGCTCGCCGCGATGGGCTGAATGATCGACCGACACGCGCATGGCTGGCCTCCGCTGCTCGCCCCCGTCCCGGAAAGACCCGCCAGCGCCCGGCAGGTTCCCACGACATGCGGGCGCGGGCGGCCGAAGGCGCCATCGCCGGAGATAAAGCGCCGCTTAAGTCTTCCTCAAAAGGTCTAACGGCCTGATGAGGCGAGGGGCGGCGGGAGGCTGCCTCGTCGGGGGCAGGGGCTTGCCATGATACGAATACTCGCGGTCGCAGCCGCCCTCCTCGTCATCGGAGCGGTTCCGGCGCAGGCCTTCTGGCCGCGCGGTCAGGTCTCGATGTGCGCCGATGCGACCACGGAGCGCGAGCGCATCCGCCACCGCTGCCACGAACTCGGCGCTTATGCCGATCCCGGCTGGCCGGCGCTCGGCATCAAGGGGGCGGGCCCATGGGGGGCGCGCGGAAAGGGCTTTGCGCCGCAGCACGCACCGATCACGCGCCCGCCGGTCCGGCGGCTGGGGTAGAGCGCAGGACGCGCAGCGGAAAGGGTTGGGGGGCTCAAGGAGCGACCGTGGTGAGCGGGGAGGGGATCGAACCCTCGACCACATGATTAAAAGTCACGTGCTCTACCACTGAGCTACCCGCCCTCACCGGCGCTGACATACGGATGCCCCGGCTGCGGGTCAACATTGTTCCGCCCTGCCTTTCCATGGCAGAAGCGCGGCAATGCAGCGCGGAGGTGGCTCGGTGGCCACGCCGGGCCCTGCGGATTCGGGACGAAGACGGGATGAACGAGACCGAGCGATCGCAGGCGCAGGCCGCCTGGACACGCTGGACGATCGGGTTCTTCGGCAGCGTCGCAGTGACGCTGCTGGTCTTGTGGGGTTTTGCCTCGGCGCTCGATCCCTTCGGGTTGCGGGTCGTCAACGGGCACCCGCCGCGCCCGATCATGGATATCAACCAGCGCTTCATGTACCCGCAGCTGGTCCGCTCCGGGCGCTTCGATTCGGCCATATTCGGCACCTCGACCATGCGCCTGCTCGATCCTGCGGCACTGTCGGAAGGAATCGGCGGGCGTTTTGCCAATCTCGCCATGAACGCGGCGACACCCTGGGAACAGATCCAGATGGCGGACCTGTTCGCCAGGCAGGTCGCCACGCCCCGCTCGGTGCTCTGGGGCATCGATTCGACCTGGTGCGAAGCCGATGCGACCGACCCGGCCAAGCGGCTGACACCACGGCCCTTTCCGCCCTGGCTCTATGACGGCGTCGGCTGGCGCGACTGGCCGCAGCTGATGAATTTGACCACGCTGGAGATCGCCGCACGCCTGCTCGCGCACCACCTCGGCCTGATGCCCGAGCGCATTCGCGGCGACGGCTACGAGGTCTTCACCCCGCCCGAGCCGCTCTACGATCTCGCCCGTGCCCGGATGCATCTCTATGCCGACCGCGGCGGCGTCGCGCCCGAGCCGGGGCCGATTGTCCCGCCCGAATCCGTCTCCTCCGAGGCGCGGGCGCAATGGCGTTTCCCGGCGCTGGACTGGCTCGACCAGGCGCTGTCCCGCCTGCCACCGCAGACGCGGGTCCTGCTCGTGCTGCCGCCGGCCCATTACGCGATGATGCCGCGGGAGGGGTCGATCGGCGGGCAGCACTATGACGCCTGCAAGCGGGACCTCGCCGCGATGGCCGCCCGCCACGGCGCCACCGTGATCGATTATGCGCTGAACTCGCCGATCACCCGGCGCGACGAGAACTACTGGGACCGGGTGCATTACCGCCTGCCGATCGCCCGTCGGATCGAAGCGGATCTGGTCGCGGTGGCCAACGGCCGGCCGCCGCAGGCCGACGGTGCGGTCGCAGTGACGCAACCGCGTTAACCGGTCGGAAACCACGGCGGCCTAACGCTGCTGGCATGGTCATCCGTCGTGGCGTCAGATCGGTCCTCATCACCCTTGCGCTCTACCTCGTGTCGGGCGCTGCGGTGAGCTATTTCCTGTTCCACGCCCAGCACGGCTCGCGCGGCCTCGATGCCCGCGACACCCTGAAGGACTCGCTGCGCGCAATGGAGGTCGAGCTCGCCACGCTGACCACGGAGCGCAAGCTCTGGGAGAACCGGCTCTCGCTCGTGCGCGACGAGGCCGTCGACCGCGACGTGCTCGAGGAGCGGGCCCGCGACGGCCTGGGCCGCGTCCACAAGAACGACGTCATCCTGATGGGTCGCTGACGGAAGCGGCGACGTCGGCAAATAGTCCCGGACGTATCGATTAACTGAAATTCGGTTACGTTTTGAAAGCCCATTGGATTCAAGGGCTTGTCTCATGCTGCAATGCGAGATAGCCGCCTCGCCAAGGGTTTTGCGATCCTCTACAACCAAGGTCGAGTGACCTTGGAGGACCGCCGATGGCCGTTGCCGCGCGCAAGACGAAAGCTGCCGCCCCCGTCAAATCCGCCGCCAAGCCGGCCAAGGCGCGAACGGCCAAGGCCGGCGCCGACAAGGCGTCTACCGCCGCGCCCAGCAACATGGCGGTCTTCACCAAGGAGGAAGACCTCCACGCCTATCGCGAGATGCTGCTGATCCGCCGCTTCGAGGAGAAGGCCGGCCAGATGTACGGCATGGGCCTGATCGGCGGCTTCTGCCACCTGTATATCGGCCAGGAAGCGGTCGTCGTCGGCATGCAGATGGCCTCGAAAGAGGGCGACCAGGTCATCACCGGCTATCGCGACCACGGCCATATGCTGGCCTGCGGCATGGAATCGCGCGGCGTGATGGCCGAGCTCACCGGGCGGCGCGGCGGCTATTCGCGCGGCAAGGGCGGCTCGATGCACATGTTCTCCCGCGAGAAGAATTTCTATGGCGGCCACGGCATCGTCGGCGCCCAGGTCTCGCTCGGCACCGGGCTCGGCTTCGCCAACTGGTACCGCGAGGACGGGCGCGTCTCGCTCGCCTATTTCGGCGACGGCGCGGCCAATCAGGGCCAGGTCTATGAGAGCTTCAACATGGCCCAGCTCTGGAAGCTGCCGGTCGTGTTCATCATCGAGAACAACCGCTACGCCATGGGAACCTCGGTCAACCGCGCCTCGGCCCAGACCGATTTCTCCCGCCGCGGCGTCTCCTTCGGCATTCCCGGCGAGCAGGTCGACGGCATGGATGTGCGCGCCGTGCGCGATGCCGCGACGCGGGCCATCGAGCACGCCCGCTCGGGCCAGGGACCCTACATCCTGGAGATGCAGACCTACCGCTATCGCGGCCACTCCATGTCTGACCCGGCGAAGTATCGCTCCAAGGACGAGGTCCAGCGGATGCGCGAGGAGCACGATCCGATCGAGCAGGTGAGGGGCCGCCTCACGCGCGAGTTCAAGGTCGGCGAGGACGAGCTGAAGGCGATCGACGCCAAGGTCCGCGAGATCGTCAACGACGCGGCCGAGTTCGCGACGCACGACCCCGAGCCCGATGCCTCGGAGCTGTTCACGGACATCCTGCTGGAGCCGGCCAAGGCCTGAGGGCCTGCGCCGCGCCGCCTTTCCCTTTCGCCTCGTCCAATCATTCCGGGTGCGTTCATGCCGATCGACATTCTCATGCCTGCCCTTTCGCCCACGATGGAGCAGGGCAAGCTCGCCAAATGGCTGAAAGCCGAGGGCGCCAGCGTCAAGGCCGGCGACATCATCGCCGAGATCGAGACCGACAAGGCGACCATGGAGGTCGAGGCGGTCGACGAGGGCATCCTCGCTAAGATCTTGGTCGCCGACGGCACAGAGAACGTCGCGGTCAACACGCCGATCGGCATCATCGCCGCTGAGGGTGAGGATGCGAAGGCGGCCGCCAGCGGCGGTGCCGGGCAGGCCGGCAAGCCGGCCGCGAGCTCGCCCCAGGCGGCGCAGTCGGCTCCTCCGGCCGCGGTCGGCGAGGCGCCGCAGGTCGCCGCCGCGCCCAAGGCGGAATCGGCCGTCGCCAACCCGCCGGCGACGCCCAAGAGCTACGACGCCTCCGCCGAGTTCCCCGCAGGCGCCGAGATCGTCAGCATGACGGTCCGCGAGGCGCTGCGCGACGCCATGGCCGAGGAGATGCGCCGCGACGGCGACGTCTTCGTCATGGGCGAGGAGGTCGCGGAGTACCAGGGCGCCTACAAGGTCACGCAAGGGCTGCTGCAGGAGTTCGGCGCCAAGCGCGTCATCGACACCCCGATCACCGAGCATGGCTTCGCCGGCATCGGCGTGGGTGCGGCGCTGACGGGTCTCAAGCCCATCGTCGAGTTCATGACCTTCAACTTCGCCATGCAGGCGATCGACCAGATCATCAACTCCGCCGCCAAGACGCTCTACATGTCCGGCGGCCAGATGGGCTGCCCGATCGTGTTCCGCGGCCCCAACGGCGCGGCCGCCCGCGTCGGCGCCCAGCACAGCCACGACTACGCCGCCTGGTACTCCAACGTGCCCGGCCTCAAGGTGGTGATGCCCTACAGCGCTTCCGACGCGAAGGGCCTACTCAAGAGCGCGATCCGCGACCCCAACCCGATCATCTTCCTCGAGAACGAGATCCTCTACGGCCGCTCCTTCGATGTGCCCAAGGGCGACGACTTCCTGATCCCGATCGGCAAGGCCAAGGTCGCCCGCCCGGGCACCGACGTCACCATCGTCTCCTTCGGCATCGGCATGACCTATGCGCTCGGCGCGGCGGAAGCGCTGGCCAAGGAGGGCATCGAGGCCGAGGTCATCGACCTCAGAACGATCCGCCCGATGGACATCGAGACCGTCGTCGCCTCGATCCGGAAGACCAACCGCTGCGTCGCGGTCGAGGAGGGCTTCCCGCAGTCCGGCGTCACCGCCGAGATCGGCATGAAGATCATGGAAGCGGCGTTCGACTATCTCGACGCCCCCGTCGCCCGCGTCACCGGCAAGGACGTGCCGATGCCCTACGCCGCGAACCTCGAGAAGCTCGCCTTGCCGAACATCGGCGAGGTCGTCGCGGCGGCCAAGGCCGTCTGCTATCGCTGAGAAGGGGCGCAACCGATGCCGACCAACATCCTGATGCCCGCGCTCTCTCCCACGATGGAGAAGGGCAATCTCGCCAAATGGCTGAAGAAGGAAGGCGACACCATCAAGTCCGGCGACATCATCGCCGAGATCGAGACCGACAAGGCCACGATGGAAGTCGAGGCTGTCGACGAGGGCATTTTGGCGAAGATCGTCGTGCCTGAGGGCACGGCCGATGTCGCGGTCAACGAGATCATCGGCGTGATCGCCGGCGAAGGCGAGGACGCCAAGGCGGCCGCCGCACCGGCCAAGGCCGAGGTACCGAAGGCTGCCGAGGCTCCCAAGGCCGAAGCGCCCAAGGCTGCGCCGGCTGCCGCCGCTCCGGCCGCTCCCGCAGCGGCCCCGGCCGCATCCTCCGGCGAGCGCCCCTTCGCCTCGCCGCTGGCGCGCCGCCTCGCCAAGGAGGCCGGTCTCGACCTGTCGAAGGTCCAGGGCTCGGGCCCCCATGGCCGCATCGTCGAGAAGGACATCGAGGCCGCCAAGACCGGCGGCGGCGCCAAGGCGGCGCCGGCTGCCGCGCCGGGAGCTACCCCGGCCACGGCACCGAAGCCTGCGGCTGCGCCGCTGGCGGCGGGCCCCTCCGACGAGCAGGTCAAGAAGCTGTTTGCGCCGGACTCGTATGAGGAGGTGCCGCATGACGGCATGCGCAAGACGATCGCGCGCCGCCTGCTCGAGGCCAAGCAGACCGTCCCGCATTTCTACGTCACCGTCGATTGCGAACTCGACGCCCTGCTCAAGCTGCGCGGCGAACTCAACGCCGCCGCGCCAGAGAAGGACGGCAAGCCGGCCTATAAGCTCTCGGTCAACGACATGGTGATCAAGGCCCTGGCCCTGGCGCTGAAGGCGGTGCCAGACGCCAATGTGAGCTGGACCGAGAGCGCCATGCTCAAGCACAAGCACGCCGATGTCGGCGTCGCCGTCTCGATCCCGGGCGGGCTGATCACGCCGATCATCCGCGATGCCTGCCACAAGAGCCTGTCGCAGATCTCCAACGAGATGAAGGACATGGCGGCCCGCGCCAAGGCCCGCAAGCTGAAGCCGGAGGAGTATCAGGGCGGCACCACGGCGGTTTCCAATCTCGGCATGTTCGGAGTCAAGGACTTCGCCGCGATCGTGAACCCGCCTCATGCGACCATCCTGGCGGTGGGCGCCGGCGAGCAGCGCGCCGTGGTCAAGGGCGGTCAGCTCGCGGTCGCAACCGTGATGTCGGTGACGCTCTCGACCGACCACCGCGCCGTCGACGGCGCGCTCGGAGCCGAGCTGCTGGCCGCCTTCAAGGGCTATATCGAGAAGCCGATGGCGATGCTGGTGTGATCCGCATTTCGTGATGCGGAGCACCCAGTCGCCCGCCCCCCACCCCAATCCCCTCCCCACCAGGGGGAGGGGAAGCGTTTGGGCGATTGGCGACGAGCTTGACGATGATGCGATGACACCTCGACCTAACCCCTCCCCCTCGTGGGGAGGGGCAGGGGTGGGGGGCGGAAAGCCGGGACTCTCCACTGGGAGATGCGCGATGCGGTTCCTGCGAGATCGCTCAAGGGTTGCCACTCCAGCAGCCAAGCGGAACGCACCCAAGCTTCGCCGCAGCCTGACCGAGCCTGAAAAGCGGCTCTGGATGCTCCTCCGCAACCGCCTGCCTCAGGATGGCACCCATTTCCGCCGGCAGGTCGCGCTGGGTCCTTATGTGGCAGACTTCGCCTGTCTTGCGGCGAGGCTGGTCATCGAAGTCGATGGCGACCAGCACGGGACCGACCGGGCGCTGCGCTGCGACGCCGGCCGAACCGACTGGCTTGAAGCCAACGACTTCACGGTCCTGCGCTTCACCAACCGGCAGATCATGACCGAGGCGGAGATGGTGGTCGACACGATCTTCGCCGTTCTATCCGGGCAGCTCTCGCGCTGTCCGCCGACCCCCACCCCCAGCCCTTCCCGACATGCGGGAGGGGAGGAGTTCAGGTGATCCATGGCTGACTACGACATCATCATCATCGGCTCCGGCCCCGGCGGCTATGTCGCGGCGATCCGGGCGGCGCAGCTCGGCTTCAAGACGGCGATCGTCGAGCGCGAGCATCTCGCCGGCATCTGCTCGAATTGGGGCTGCATCCCGACGAAAGCTCTTCTGAGGTCGGCCGAGATCCTGCACTACGGCCAGCACGCCAAGGATTACGGGCTGGTGCTGGAGGGCACCTTCAAGGCCGATCTCGAGGCGGTGGTGAAGCGCTCGCGCGGCATCGCGGCGCGGATGAACAACGGCGTCCAGTTCCTGATGAAGAAGAACAAGGTCGACGTGATCTGGGGCGAGGCGGTGCTGACCAAGCCGGGCACCATCCAGGTCGCGCCGACGAAGAAGCCGGCGATGCAGCCGCAGGTGCCGCCGCCGAAGAACGCCAAGGGCGAGGGCACCTACACCGCCGACCACATCATCGTCGCGACCGGTGCCCGCCCGCGCGCGCTGCCCGGCATCGAGCCGGACGGCAAGCTGATCTGGACCTATTTCGAGGCGATGGTGCCGGCCAAGTTGCCGAAGTCCCTGCTCGTCATGGGCTCGGGCGCCATCGGCATCGAATTCGCCTCCTTCTACCGCACCATGGGCGTCGAGGTGACGGTGGTCGAGGTGATGCCGCAGGTCGTGCCCGTCGAGGATGCCGAGATCGGCGCCTTCGCCCGCAAGGCCTTCGAGAAGCAGGGCATCAAGATCCTGACCTCGGCCAAGGTCACCAAGGTCGAGAAGGGGGCCGACAGCGTCACCGCCCATATCGAGGACGAGAAGGGCGGAAAGCTCACGATCACCGCCGACCGCATGATCTCGGCCGTCGGCGTCGTCGGCAACATCGAAAACCTGGGCCTGGAGGCGCTCGGCGTGAAGACCGATCGCGGCTGCATCGTCATCGACGATCTTTGCCGCACCAATGTGAAGGGCCTCTATGCCATCGGCGATGTCGCCGGCCCGCCGATGCTCGCCCACAAGGCCGAGCATGAGGGCGTGATCTGCGTCGAGGCGATCAAGGGCCTCCACCCGCATCCGATGGACAAGCTGATGATCCCGGGCTGCACCTATTGCCACCCGCAGATCGCCAGCGTCGGCCTGACCGAGGCCAAGGCCAAGGCCGCCGGCCACGAGATCAAGGTCGGCCGCTTCCCCTTCGTCGCCAATGGCAAGGCGGTCGCGCTCGGCGAGGATTCCGGCCTCGCCAAGACGATCTTCGACGCCAAGACCGGCAAGCTGCTCGGCGCCCATCTGGTCGGGCCCGAGGTCACCGAGCTGATCCAGGGCTTCGTCGTGGCGATGAACCTCGAAACCACCGAGGAAGAGCTGATGCACACCGTCTTCCCGCATCCGACGATCTCGGAGGTGATGAAGGAGAGCGTGCTCGACGCCTATGGCAAGGCGCTGAATGCGTAGAGCAGCGCTCGCGTTCGAAACGGAGGCGTCATCCCGGACAAGCGGCGCAGCCGCGCCGATCCGGGATCCATGCCTGAACCGTTCCGGAATGGATCCCGGATCTCCGCTTCGCTCCGTCCGGGATGACGCCGGGGCTCCGGAATAAAACCGCTGGCGGTCCCCCTCGACTTCGCAGCCCCGCATCCGCATATCCCGGCCATGGCGCCGCGCACCCGCAAACCCAGAGACCCCGACACGATCGTGCCCGACGAGCAGGTCGAGATCCTCCCGCCCGGCCGCGGCCTCGTGCTCGACTGGCGCGTGATCGCGCCGACGGTGGCGCTCGGCACCGTGACGGGCTTCGCCGCCAGTCTCGTCGTCGGCGGTGGCGGGCTTTTGCGCCATGCCGTGGTCGGCCTGCTCGGCATGCTGGTCGGGCAGGGGCTGGTGCGCCTCACCGGCTGGCGGGTGCGCACCGGCTATGCCCGCCTCGATGAGATGGCGATGGCCGTGATCGGCGCGATCCTCGTGGTGCTGCTGGCCCGCTTCATCGCCTGAGGTGAGCTTCAGTTCAGGTCGATCCGCAGCCCGGCTCCGATGAAGTTGGAGCCCGACTTCTGGGGAGCGATCAAGCCGAAGATGCCCGAGCGATGATGCAGGCGCGCAACGAGGGACACTCCCGGCACGGAGGCATGCGCGAACTCGGCCTCGAAGGCGAGGTAGTTCAGAAAACGCGTCGGGCGCACATCGACGGCACCTTCGAAACGCGGGCGCTCGGATGCGTAGGACAGCCCCTCGCCAACCGCAAAATTGACACTCAGGCCACCGGCCAAGGGAATCTGACCGGTCCGAAACATCAAAGCCAGCGTCGTCTCCCAATGCTGCTGGCCGCCGAAATGCCGCAACAGCTGGCCCTCGACCTCGATGCGGTTGCCCGGAAGGGCAATATCGGTAAAGGGCAGCGGAACGGTGAAGGACGGCACGATCACGCGCGACAGGCCGCCCCCCACGAAGTTGGTGTCGGAGAAGCGCAGATTGCCGGTGGCGGCCCGCTGCGGCACCTCCAGCAGATCGGTGTTGACCCAGCGGCTGACATAGCCCGTGGCATGCCAGCGGCGTTCGTTCGCCTGGGCAAAGGCCGGTTCGCCCATCATCGCGACGGCCACGACGAGCGGGCGCCATGGCGAGCGCGGCGGCGGGCCCTGGCCGCGGCGACGGGCCTTTCTCATGGCGAAGCGACGTGGGGGCGCGAGCATGGGCGGGACGTCCCTGTTTCGGCTGATGCTCAAGAAACCGCTGGCGGAAGCCACCGTCGATCGTCTGCCGGCGTGCGGGCCTTTTTGAGGCGAACAGGATGACGCGCGGCGTGGAACCGCGCATGACTCTGCTCGTTGAGGGGAGGGCGCGGGATGGAACAGGTCTGGGCCCGCGGTCTGGGGGACGATACGACAATGGAAAACTTCGCCGCCACCATGGCGCAGCCGGGCTATGGCTTCTTCGCCACGATCTTCATCGGCATGCTCGCCGGCTGGATCGCCGAGAAGATCACCTCCTCGGATCATGGCCTCTTCACCAACATGCTCGTCGGCGTCGCCGGCTCCTTCCTCGGCAGCCGTCTGGCGGAACTGCTCGACATCGCGATCTTCGGCTTCTGGCGGACGCTCGCGGCGGCGATCGCGGGCGCGGTCGTCGTGATCGTGATCTGGAACGCGGCCCGCGGGCGCCGCTGATCCGCAGGGCGAACGCCCTGCGACAGGGCGACCCGGCGTGCCGAAGGTTGCCCTGCGCTGCCGGGACGATTAGCTAGGGATCAGGCGGCGGCCAGGGGCCGCCGCGATGGATCCTGTCCCGATGGCTCTCGTCCTCGACCTGCTCAACCGCGATCCGCGGCCCAATATCGGCAATCCGAAATCCGAGGCCCCTCAGGCCGCGGCGGAGCTGCGCCATCCGGAGAAGCAGAAGCGGCCCGAGAACCCGATCCTGCGCAAGCCGGACTGGATCCGCGTCAAGGCGCCCGGTTCGCCGAAATGGGCCGAAACCCAGAAGATCGTGAAGGCGGAGAAGCTGGTCACGGTCTGCGAGGAGGCCGGCTGCCCCAATATCGGCGAGTGCTGGGAAAAGAAGCACGCCACCTTCATGATCATGGGCGACACCTGCACGCGGGCCTGCGCCTTCTGCAACGTCAAGACCGGTGTGCCCCAGCCGCTCGACCCGCTGGAGCCGGCGAAGGTCGCCCAGGCCGTCGCCAAGCTTGGGCTCGAGCATGTCGTGATCACCTCGGTCGATCGCGACGACCTCAAGGATGGCGGCGCCGAGCATTTCGCCCAGGTCATCCGCGCCATTCGCAAGGCCTCGCCCGGCACCACCATCGAGATCCTGACGCCGGACTTCCTGCGCAAGCCCGGCGCGCTCGAGGTCGTGGTCGCGGCCAAGCCCGACGTCTTCAACCACAATCTCGAGACCGTCCCGGGCAAGTACCTGACGGTGCGCCCTGGCGCCCGCTATTTCCATTCGCTGCGGCTGCTGCAGCGGGTCAAGGAGCTCGACCCGACGATCTTCACGAAGTCCGGCATCATGGTCGGCCTCGGCGAGGAGCGGAACGAGATCCTGCAGCTGATGGACGATCTGCGCTCGGCCGATGTCGACTTCATCACGATCGGCCAGTATCTCGCCCCCTCGCGCAAGCACCATGCGGTGATCCGCTTCGTCACGCCCGAGGAGTTCAAGGGCTTCGAGGCGATCGCCTATGTGAAGGGCTTCCTGATGGTGTCCTCGACGCCGCTGACGCGCTCCTCGCACCATGCGGGGGAGGATTTCGCCAGGCTGCGCGCCGCCCGCGAGGCGAAGGTCGGCATCGGCCACAACAGCCGCGGCTGAGAAGGCACGTTTCCGATGCCGATGTTCAACAACACCCGCCGGGTGAGGCACAGCCCGGAGCAGATGTTCGCGCTCGTCGCCGACGTCGAGAAATACCCGCAGTTCCTGCCGCTCTGCGAGGGGCTTACCGTGCGCCGCCGCACGCCGCAGGAGGGCGGGGGCGAGGTGCTGCTGGCGGATATGAGCGTCGGCTACAAGGCGATCCGCGAGACCTTCACCAGCCGCGTCACGCTGGACCCGGCGAACCTGCGGATCCTTGTCGAATATGTCGACGGACCGTTCCGCTATCTGGAGAACCGCTGGACCTTCAAGCCGCACGAACGCGGCTGCGAGATCGGCTTCTTCATCTCCTATGAATTCGCCAGCCGCATGCTCGGCCTGCTGATGGGCGCGATGTTCGACAAGGCCTTCCGCAAATTCGCCGAAGCGTTCGAGCGCCGGGCCGATCTCGTCTATGGCGATGACGCAACGAGAGGGGCGGTCACCGCGTCTTAAACTGTTGCTGTCAGGTTTCCGGCGAGAGATCGGAGACCGGACATGAAGATGTCGTCTACCCCTGCACCGAGCCTGGGCGCCACGCGGCGGCTGACCATGACCATGCCGGTCTTTGCGGCGACGCTCTTCCTTTCGGCCTTCCTGCTCTTCGGCATCCAGCCGATGTTCGCCAAGATGGTGCTGCCGAAGCTCGGCGGGTCGCCCGGCGTCTGGTCGGTGGCGATGGTCTTCTTCCAGACGGCGCTGCTCGCCGGCTACGGTTATGCCCACTGGCTCGTCGGCCGCTTCAGCCTCCGCCGGGCGGCGCTGATCCATCTCGCGCTGATGGCGGTCGTCCTGCTGGTCGGCCTGCCGATCGGCATCGCCGCCGGCTTCGAGCGTCCGCCGCAGGAGGGAGCGACGCTCTGGCTGATCGCGCTCTTCGCCGCCTCCGTCGGGCTGCCCTTCTTCGCCGTCGCGGCCAACGGCCCGCTGCTGCAGGCCTGGTTCGCCCGCTCCGGCCATCCCCGGGCGGCCGATCCCTATTTCCTCTATGCCGCTTCCAATGTCGGCAGCTTCCTCGCGCTGATCGCCTATCCCTTCCTGATCGAGCCGGTGCTGACGCTCTCCCTGCAATCCCTGGCCTGGAGCTGGGGCTTCGGCCTGCTCCTTGCGGCGATCGCGGCCTGTGCGGGTCTGGCGCTGGGCGCAGGCGACACGCATGGTTCCGCGCCGCAGGCCACCGCAGCCGCGACGTCCGTCACCGGGCGCCAGAAGCTCGCCTGGGTCGGGCTGGCCTTCGTCCCCTCGGGCCTGCTCGTTGCTGTGACGGCGCATCTCTCGACCGATGTCGCCTCGGTTCCGCTGCTCTGGGTGGTGCCGCTTGCGCTGTTCCTCCTGACCTTCGTCATCGTCTTTCAGAGCCGCCCGCTGCTGCGGCATGGCTGGATGCTGACGGCCCAGCTCGTCTTCGTGGCGGCCCTGATCCTCAAGATGCTCTTCCAGTGGAGCATCGGCTGGGCCGGTGAACTCGCTTTGCATCTCGGGCTGTTCTTCACCACGGCGATGGTCGCCCATGGCGAACTCGCCCGTCGCCGGCCCGATGTCGCGAACCTGACGGCCTTCTATCTGTGGATGTCGCTGGGCGGCGTGCTGGGTGGCCTGTTCTGCGGGCTGCTCGCCCCGCTGCTGTTCAACTCGGTCGTTGAGTACCCGATCCTGATCGTCGCAGGCCTGCTCTGCCGCCCCGGCTTCACCGGCATTCGCCTGTCCGGCCCCGTGCGGGCGGGCCTGACCGGCGCCGTCGTCGTCGGCCTGATCGCGCTCGTCGTCACCGAGCAGCAGCGCAGCGATTCCGTGCGCTCCTTCTTCGGCGTGAACCGGATCGTCGACAGCCCGGACGGCCGTTTCCGCGTCCTCGTCCATGGCAGCACGGTCCATGGCGCGCAGCGGCTGCGGCAGGATGACGGCAGCCTCGTTTCCGGTCGGCCAGAGGCGCTCAGCTACTATTACACCGGCGGCGGCATCGCCGACGGCATCGATGCGGTGCGGCAGGTGCGCGGCGGCCGGCTCGGTGCGGTCGCGGCGATCGGGCTCGGCACCGGCTCGCTCGCCTGCCAGACGCGCCCGGGCGAGGACTGGACCTTCTTCGAGATCGATCCCGAGGTCGCACGGATGGCCGCCGACCCGAGCCGCTTCTCCTTCCTCGCCGGTTGCGCGCCGACTGCGCGAATCGTGCTCGGCGATGCCAGGCTGACGCTGGCCGATGCCGCGCCGGCCTCGCTCGACCTGATCGTCGTCGACGCCTTTTCGTCGGACGCGATCCCGGTGCATCTGATGACGACCGAGGCCATCGCCCTCTACCAGAGCAAGCTCAGGACCGGCGGCGCCATCCTGTTCCATATCTCCAACCGCAACATGGATCTCGGGCCCGTCGTGACCGCGACCGCCCATGCTCGGGGTCTCGCCACCTGGATCCGGCCGACGAACCAGACGCCCGAACTCATGGCCCAGCGGAAATACACCCCGCATGTCGCCATCGTGGCGCGCCATCCCGAGGATCTCGGACTGCCCGCCGAACAAGGCTGGGTCGCACAGTCGGGCCCGGGTCCGGCCCGCGCCTGGCGCGACGACTATGCCGATGTCATCGGCGCGATCTGGCGCAAGCTGGCGCCCTGATCGCGGCGTCAGCCTTCCGCCGCCTCCAGCAGCATGGCAAGCGCCGTCAGCACCGAGAGCCGCCGGATCTCGTCGCGCGACAGCGGGCCGAAGCGCATCTCGCGATGAAACGTGCCGGCCGGTCCGGCACAGGCGAAATGCACCAGTCCGACTGGCTTGGCCGCGCTGCCGCCTCCCGGTCCCGCGACGCCGGTGACGGAGACCGCGAAGCCCGCCGCCAGCGCGCTGCGCCCGCCCTCCGCCATCGCCCGCGCCACCGGCTCGCTGACGGCGCCATGGGCGGCGAGCAGGGCTTCGGGCACGGCGGCGAGCGCCATCTTGGCTTCGTTCGAATAGGTGATTAGCCCGCCCAGCACGACATCGGAGGAGCCGGCAATCGCGGTGAGCGCACCGCCGACGAGGCCGCCCGTGCAGGATTCAACCGTGGCGACCGTAGCGCCCCGCGCCCGGAAAGCGTCCAGCACGGCGGTGGCGCGCTGCATGGTCTCGCTGTCGAACGGCATCGGCGGCCTCCGGTGGATCAGGGCGAGCGTGGCGGCGCGGGCGGCTCGGGCAGGCGGATCGTGGCTGTCGCGAGCGCTGCCAGCCCCTCCTTGCGGCCGGTGAAGCCGAGGCGTTCGGAGGTCGTCGCCTTGATCGCCACCTGGTCGAGATGCAGCCCGGCTACAGCCGCGATCGTCGCGCGGATGGCCTCGCGGTGCGGGCCGATCTTGGGCGCCTCGCAGATGAGGGTGAGGTCGAGGAAGTCGATGCGACCGCCGCGCGACCGGACCCGCTCGACGGCGAAGGCGAGGAAGCGGTGCGAAGCGGCGCCGCGCCATTGCGGGTCGCTCGGCGGAAAATGCGTGCCGATATCGCCCTCGGCCAGCGCACCCAGCAGCGCATCGGTGAGCGCATGCAGCGCCACGTCGCCGTCGGAATGCGCCAGGACCCCGCGATCATGCGCGACGCGGACGCCGCCGAGCCAGACATGGTCGCCCTCGCCGAAGGCGTGGACGTCGTAGCCCGTGCTCACCCGCACGACGAGCGGCGGCGGGCCCGGCGCCTCGGCGCGGGCAAAATCCTCGGGATGGGTGAGCTTCATGTTGGCGGGCTCCCCGGCGAAGGTCGCGACGGGATGCCCCGCCCATTCCATCAGTGCGGCATCATCGGTGAAGCCGGCGCGCCCCTCCGCCGCCGCCTTGCGATGCGTCGCCAGCAACGGCTCAAACGCGAAGGCCTGTGGCGTTTGCACGCTGACCAGCCGGTCGCGCGGCGGCGTCTCGGCAATGCGACCTGTGTCGTCGAGGCGTTTGATCGTGTCGGTGACCGGCAGCACCGGGATGGCGGCCACCGTCGCGTCGCCGATCGCGGTCACGGCGCTGCGCACCAGTTGCTCGGTCAGGAAGGGCCGCGCGGCGTCATGGACCAGTACGGTCCCGCGAAAGCCCTGAGCCGCCAGCGCTTCCAGCCCGAGACGGACGGAATCCTGCCGGGTTTCTCCGCCCATCGTCGGCGGGACGATGCGGGCATCGCCGAGGCCGGCAACGGCGTCGGCATAGCGCGCCTCGTCCCCGGCCCCGATCACGACGGCAATCCGCCCGACCTCCGGCGTCGCCAGAAAAGGCGCCAGCGCCTGCCGCAGAACCGGGCTGCCGCCGAGGAGACGATACTGCTTGGGGGCCTCGAAGCCGGCCCTCAACCCCCGGCCGGCGGCGACGACGAGCGCGGCGACCGGGGCGGCGGTGTCAACTCGTTCTGCGGGCACGGCTCTCGGTCCTGGAGGAGCTTCGGTGATAGTCGCAGGCGGCAGCGACGCCAAGTCCAAAGGCCCGGCGACGGCCGGCGCGGACATGTTGATGATGCGGTGCACTATTTCGTGCGAGTCCCTTGCGCAACCGCAGCAATGTCCAATAAATATGCAAGATGCAGGTTGCCTTTAATTCGGGCTCCGCCGGGGCCACATCGCTTCCCGTCGTCCTCGCCTCGCGCGCCCTGCTGGCGCCGATGTCGGGCGTGACCGATATCGTCACGCGCCGGATCGCGGCGCGCCACGGCGCGGGGCTGGTGATCTCCGAGATGGTGGCCTCGGACGAGTTCGTCCGCGGCAGCGAAGAGGCGCGCATCCGGGCCGAGGGCGCCGGCATCTCGCCGCATGTCGTCCAGCTCGCCGGCTGCGACCCGCATTGGCTCGGCGAGGCGGCGCGGCTGGCTGAGGCCAATGGCGCCGCCGTCGTCGACATCAATATGGGCTGTCCCGCGAAGAAGGTCACCGGCGGCTGGGCCGGCTCCGCCCTGATGCGCGATCTCGACCATGCGGTCTCGCTGGTCGAGGCCGCGGTCGCCGCCGTGAAGGTGCCGGTCACCGTCAAGATGCGCCTCGGCTGGGACGATGCCTCCCGCAATGCGCCGGAACTCGCGCGTCGGGCCGTGGCCTCCGGCGCGCGGCTGATCACGGTCCATGGCCGCACACGCCAGCAATTCTACAAGGGTGTCGCCGACTGGGCGGCGATCCGCGCCGTGCGGGCGGCGGGCGCCTTTCCGCTCGTCGCGAACGGCGACATCCGCAATGCCGACGATGCCCGGCGGTGCCTGGCCCAGTCCGGTGCCGATCTCGTCATGGTCGGGCGGGCTGCGCTGGGGCGGCCCTGGCTGGTCGGTGCGATCGGTGCCGCGCTGGATGGGCGCGCGCCGTCCGAGCTCTCGCTCGCCCAGAAGCATGCCGTCGCCCGCGAGCATTACGAGGGCCTGCTGTCGCTGATGGGCAAGGCCCAGGGTGTGCGCCACGCCCGCAAGCATCTGGCGGCCTATGCCGACGAGGCGGCGCTCAGCGGCGCAACTCCCGACGCCGAGGCGCGGCGCCGGCTGCTGACCACGGATGATCCGAGCCAGGCCCTCGCGGCACTGGCCGTGCTGTTTTCTCCTGCCTGCGGCCGCGTTGCGGCCTGAACCGGGGTATTGCGTATGACGATGGCGTTCGCCGAGAGCGGCGGAAAGGGAAGGGACAGTTTCCTGCTCGATCGGATCGAGATGCAGGCGCTCAACGTGCTGCCCATGCCCGTCGTGGTCATCGGCGAGCGCAACGGCATCCTCTATGCCAACACTGCCGCCGAGGATTTTTTCCAGTCGAGCGCGGTCGTGTTGAAGCGCCAGCGCCTCGACGATCTGATCGCCTTCGGTTCGCCGGTGCTGGCGCTTGTCGACGAGGTCCAGCGGCGGGGCGCCAGCGTCAGCGAGTACCGGCTCGATCTCGGTTCGCCCCGGCTCGGAGCCGATCGTGTCGTCGATGTGTTTGCATCGCCTTTGCCCAGCCAGGGTGACGCGGTCGTCCTGATGCTGCAAGAACGAACAATTGCTGAAAAAATGGACAGACAGCTGACGCATCGGGGGGCAGCCCGCTCGATCACGGCGCTCGGTGCGATGCTGGCCCATGAGATCAAGAACCCGCTCTCCGGCATTCGGGGCGCAGCGCAACTGCTCGAAGCGACGGTTCCCGACGAGGAGCGCATCCTGACGCAGTTGATCTGCGACGAGACGGACCGGATCGTGAAGCTCGTCGAACGGGTCGAGCTCTTCGGAGACGAGCGCCCGACCGAGCGCGACCCGGTCAATGTCCACGACGTGCTCGACCATGTGAAGCGCCTCGCCCAGTCCGGCTTCGCGCGTCACATCCGCTTCAACGAAATCTACGACCCGTCCCTGCCTCCGGTTTCCGGAAACCGCGATCAGTTGGTGCAGGTGCTGCTGAACCTGATGAAGAATGCGGCAGAAGCCATTGGAACGCAGTCGATCGACGGCGAGATCACCTTGACCACCGCCTACCGCCCCGGCATCCGCATGCAGGTGCCGGGATCGGCCGGCCGCATCGCCCTGCCGCTCGAGATCGGCATCCGCGACAACGGCCCCGGCGTTCCGCCGGATCTGCTGCCGCACCTGTTCGACCCCTTCGTCACCACCAAGGCTCAGGGCAGTGGCCTTGGACTTGCACTCGTCGCCAAGGTGATCGGGGATCATGGCGGTATCGTCGAATGCGAATCCGTCCCCCGCCGCACCACGTTTCGAATTCTGCTGCCCCTGCACCAGTTCCGGGCGCGGCAGGCGGATTGAGGCCTACAGGACCACAGTGAATGCCCACCGGTAACATTCTCGTCGCGGACGACGACGCCGCGATCCGCACCGTCCTCAATCAGGCCCTGGCGCGGGCTGGCTATGAGGTCAGGACCACCGGCCAGGCGGCGACGCTGTGGACCTGGGCCGCCCAGGGTCTGGGCGATCTGATCATCACCGACGTGGTGATGCCGGACGGCAACGCCTTCGACCTGCTGCCGCGCATCAAGCGGGTGCGGCCGGAGCTGCCGATCATCGTCATGAGCGCGCAGAACACCTTCATGACCGCAATCAAGGCCTCCGAGCGCGGCGCTTATGAGTATCTGCCCAAGCCCTTCGACCTGAAGGAACTCGTCGCCATCGTCGGCCGGGCGCTGTCGCGTCCGCGAGGCGAAGGAGCCCGGGCGAACGCCGCCGAGCCCGACGACATCCCGCTGATTGGCCGCTCCCCGGCCATGCAGGACGTCTATCGCGCGCTCGCCCGGCTAATGCCGATCGACCTGACGGTGATGATCAATGGCGAATCCGGTACCGGCAAGGAACTCGTCGCCCGCGCCCTGCACGACTACGGCAAGCGCAAGAACGGCCCCTTCGTCGCGATCAACATGGCCGCGATCCCGAAGGACCTGATCGAATCCGAACTCTTCGGCCACGAGAAGGGCGCCTTCACCGGAGCGCTGACGCGCTCCTCGGGCCGCTTCGAACAGGCCGAGGGCGGCACGCTCTTCCTCGACGAGATCGGCGACATGCCGATGGAGGCGCAGACGCGCCTGCTGCGCGTGCTGCAGCAGGGCGAATACACCACCGTCGGCGGACGGACCCCGATCAAGACCAATGTCCGCATCGTCGCCGCGACCAACAAGGATTTGCGGATCTCGATCGCCCAGGGGCTATTCCGCGAGGATCTTTTCTTCCGCCTGAACGTCGTGCCGATCCGGCTGCCGCCTCTGCGCGAGCGCGTCGAGGACATTCCCGACCTCGCCCGTCACTTCTTCACGCTCGTGGAGAAGGAGGGGTTGCCCCGCAAGCAGATCGATTCGGAAGCGATGGACGTCATGCGACGCTATCGCTGGCCGGGCAATGTCCGCGAACTGGAGAACCTCGTGCGCCGCCTCGCGGCGCTCTATCCCCAGGAAACCATCACCGCCCCGATCATCGAGGCGGAACTGCAGCCGGCGACGGCGACGGCGAGCTTCTCCGGCAGCCCCGCACAGGAGCGGGCCGAGACCCTGTCGGGCTCGGTCGAGCGTCATCTCAACCAGTATTTCGGTGGTTTCGGCGACAGTATCCCGCCGCCAGGGCTCTATCACCGCATTCTGCGCGAGGTCGAGCCGCCGCTGATCGCCGCGGCGCTTGCGGCCACCCGCGGCAACCAGATCCGGGCGGCCGAGCTCCTCGGCCTCAACCGCAACACGCTGCGGAAGAAGATTCGCGAGCTCGACATGCAGGTGGTGCGCTCACCGCGCTAAAACGCGGGCGGCGCAGCTCCGCCTTTCATATGTCATATTTTGACAACACCGTTGCGGCGGCGCATCAGTGCGGCGCCGCGGCCTGGGCGCACTCTTGCGCCGGCCGCCAGGGAGTTGTCTGCGATCGTGTCTGCCTCACCGACTGACCTCAGGATCGTGCCGCGCGCCGAGGATACGCCGCGGCGCGTGTCCGGCTGGCTGGGCGCGACGGTGGTCGTCTTCGCGCTGGTCTCGGCGCTGGTCACCTTCCTCGTCTTGTCCGGCGTCACGCCGGTGGTGCCCGTCCATCAGGTCGTCGTCGGCGTCTTTGTCCTCAACGCCTTCCTCATCCTGCTGCTGCTGGTCGTGGTCGCCTTCGAGACCGCCGTGCTGATCCGCGCGCGCCGGGCGGGCGCCGCGGCGGCGGGACTGCATGTCCGCATCGTCGGCCTGTTCTCCATCATCGCGGCGCTGCCGGCGATCCTCGTCGCCGTGATCGCCACCGTCACGATCGAGCGGGGTCTGGAGCCCTGGTTCTCTGATCGCATGCGTGACGCGATCTTCCGCTCCGTCGACGTCGCCGATGCCTATGCCGGGTCGCAGTGCCAGTCGCTCGGCCGCGAGATCCGGTTGCTCGCCGATGATCTCTCCCGAGCCAAGGCCGCCTATGACGTCGACCGGAAGTGGTTCGACAGCTTCCTGACGGCGCGGGCCACGGCGCTCGGCGTGCCCGTGGTCGCGATCATGCAATCGCCTGACAAGGTGTTGGCGCGCGCCAATATCGACGTGCTGCGCGATGCGGCCAAGCCCGACCAGGCCGCTTTCGACGATGCGATGGCCTCGCCAGAGCCGATCTGCGTCATTCCCGCGAGCGGCCGGATCTTCGGCGCGCTGGTCAAGCTGCCGGCCTATGACAACGCCTTCCTCCACATCGCGCGGCAGGTCGATCC
>NZ_JAUXYO010000130.1 GCF_030694325.1 Allobosea sp.
TGGTCGATCTGCAGCCGCGCCGAGAAATCGCCCGCCGCCGCCGCGGCCACGACCTCGCCGACATCGCTCACCACCGCCTCCATCGACTGCGCCCGCGCCAGGCGCGCCGCAGCCGCCGCCTGCTCCTGCTGCTGCAGGATCGCAACCTGTTCGCTGGTCTCACGCAGCACCGAAACGGAGCGCGCCATGGCGCCGATTTCGTCGAGACGCTGCGTATGCGGCACCTCGATCGTCGTGTCGCCTGCGATCAGCCGGTCCATGACCCCTCCGAGATCGAGCAGCGGCTTGACGATGGCGCGTCGCGAGAAGGCGATCGCAGCAGCGACCGAGATGCCGAGCAGCCCCAGCAGCGTCAGCGGAATGATCAGGCGCATCCGTCCGCCATAAGCCGCAGCCTCAGTCTCGATCGCATTGCCGGCCTGCTCGTTGAGCCGGCTGAAGCCGCCGAGTTCCTCGATCAGAGCCGCACGATTGCGGCGGCTGGCTTCGCTGTTGCCCCAGGCGTCGGCCGCGCGGCCGGAGACCTCCTGAGCGAGCTTGGCGGTCTCGGAGCGGATGCCGGCGAATTCGGCGACCAACGGGCCGATCTTGGCGGCGCGCTCCCTTGCGTCGGCAGGGACGATCCCGGTGAAGATCCTCAGCCGGTCGTTGAGCTGTTCGAGGCCCTTTTCGATCGCGGCCGCGGCGTTCTTCGCCTCGTTGGGGTTGCGGGCCATGTAGGCCAGCCGCGAATCCTCGCTCAGCTGGTTGACCGCGACGTTCAGCCGTTCGGTCGCGAGGGCGACGTCATTCTGCCGCGAGACGCGCTGGCCCATGTCCTCGATGCCCGAGAGGGCGATCAGGGCGAAGGCGAGGGCGATCGCGGCACCGGCGGCGACGATGCCGATCAGGCCCAGAATCTTGTTGCGAATGGATCTCACGACGAACCCTCGATCTGACGTTGCGGAAGATGTCATGCAGTTTACGGCCGGGGGCCTGAAGAACGAGTTAAGTAGAGACGAGACGTCGCAAGAACATCGGCTTAAAAGAGCGGTTTTCGGCTTGGCGAATGCCTCAATTGCAGGCGCCGCTGCCTGATCCGGCGGCAGCCCGGCAGGTCCCGCCACGGTGCCGCATCCGGCGCAAGCACCTTTCCAGACAGGGGTGAAATGCTTTAGGAGCCATCCGAAACCCGCGCGCATGAGGCCAGCCGACGATGGCGAACGACCTGTCCCTTCCGAGCCAGCAACTCGTCACGGTTTTCGGTGGCTCCGGCTTCGTTGGCCGCCACGTGGTGCGGGCGCTGGTGAAGCGTGGCTATCGCGTCCGCGTCGCGGTTCGGAGGCCCGATCTCGCGGGCTTCCTGCAGCCGCTCGGCATGGTCGGCCAGATCCATGCGGTCCAGGCCAATCTGCGTTATCCCGATTCGGTCGCCGCCGCGGTGAAGGGTGCCGCCGCCGTCGTCAATCTCGTCGGCATCCTGCAGGAGGGCGGGCGGCAGAGCTTCGCCGGTGTGCAGGCCAACGGAGCCAGGGCGATCGCCCAGGCCTGTGCGGCCGCCGGCATCGCGCGCCTCGTCCAGGTTTCCGCGATCGGCGCCGATCGCGATTCGAAATCCCTCTATGCCCGCAGCAAGGCCGAGGGCGAAGCCGCCGTTCTGGCCGCCGTCCCTGGAGCGGTGGTCCTGCGCCCCTCGATCGTGTTCGGGCCGGAGGACGGCTTCTTCAACCGCTTCGCCGCGCTGGCGCGGGTGCTGCCGGTGCTGCCGCTGATCGGCGGAGGCGAAACCAAATTCCAGCCGGTCTTCGTCGGCGACGTCGCGGAGGCCGTGGCGCGCGGGGTCGACGGGGGCGTCACCGGCGGCCGCGTCTACGAACTCGGCGGCCCGGAGGTGAAGAGCTTCCGCGAACTGCTCGCCTATATCTGCGAGGTGACGGACCGCAAGCGCCTGCTGGTACCGCTGCCGTTCCCGCTCGCCCGGATCCAGGCGCGGATCCTGGAACTGGTCGACACGCTGACGCTGGGCCTGCTGCCGGACGCCATCAAGCTGACACGAGACCAGGTGACGCTCCTCGAAAGCGACAATGTCGTCTCGGCGGCCGCCGTCGCGGAGGGACGCAGCTTCGAGGGGCTGGGCATCGCCCCGGTCTCGGTCGAGGCGATCGTGCCCTCCTATCTCTGGCGCTTCCGCAAGACCGGGCAGTTCGACACGGCTCGCGCCGACTGATTCGGTCGCAGGCGAACGCCGCCGCGATGCCCGACCTGATCATCTATGACTGCGACGGCACGCTGATCGACACCGAGACGCTCTATGGCGAGGTCAGCCTCGCCGCCTGCCATGCACTGGGTCTGACCAGCTGGACCCTCGACCATTATGTCGACAGCATCGTCGGCATTCCCTGGTCGGACGGCATCAAGATCATCGAGGCCGCGCATGGGCGCGCCCTGCCGGCCGATTTCGAGCAGCGGATCGAGGATGCCGTGGCATTGCGGCTCGAGGCCGAGCTGCGCGCACTGCCGGGCGTGCGGGAGGCAGTGACCTCGATCGGCGGCCGCCGCTGCGTCGCATCCTCGACGAGCCTCGCGCCATTGCGCCGCAACCTCGCCATCACCGGCCTGATTGAGCTGTTCGACCCGCACATCTTTTCGGCCTCGCAGGTCGCCCGCGGCAAGCCGCATCCGGACGTGTTCCTCCACGCGGCCGCCGCGATGGAGGCCGAGCCGCGATCCTGCCTCGTCATCGAGGATTCCGTCCCCGGCGTGAGGGCGGCACTGGCGGCAGGCATGCGGGTCGTCGGCTTCACCGGCGTGGCCCATGACAAGGCGCGCAGCGCCCGGCGTCTGGCCGAGGCCGGCGCGCTTGCAGTGATCGACGACTTTCGTCACTGGCCGGCGGTCGTCGCCGGGCTGCGAGCCTGAGACCAGGCCCGCGGCCGGCCGGGCCGCCTCAGAGCATGCTCGGCAGCACGCGGTCCGGCGGCTTGTGGCCGTCCATGAAGGTCTTGATGTTGACGATGACCTTCTCGCCCATCTCGGCGCGGCCCTCATGCGTCGCCGAACCCATGTGAGGCAGCACCACGACGCGGTGCTGTCGTGCGAGCTTCAGCAGGCGCGGATTGACCGCCGGCTCGCTCTCGAACACGTCGAGCCCGGCGCCGGCCAGTTCGCCCGCCTCCAGCATCCGCGACAGCGCCGTCTCATCGACGACCTCGCCGCGCGCGGTGTTGACGAGGATGGCGTCGGGCTTCAGCAGCTTCAGCCGGCGTGCCGAAAGCAGGTGATAGGTTGCCGGCGTATGCGGGCAGTTCACCGAGACGATGTCCATGCGTGCCAGCATCTGGTCGAGCGAGTCCCAGTAGGTGGCGTCGAGCTTCTCCTCGATCCGCGCATCGAGCCTTCTGCGGTTGTGATAGTGGATCGAGAGCCCGAAGGCGGCCGCACGGCGCGCCACCGCCTGGCCGATCCGGCCCATGCCGACGATGCCGAGCCGCTTGCCGGTGATGCGTCGCCCCAGCATCCAGGTCGGCGACCACCCCGCCCATTCGTCGTCCGGAATGACGCGCGCGCCCTCGGCGATGCGCCGGGCGACGGCGAGGATCAGGGCGATCGTCATGTCGGCAGTGTCGTCGGTCAGAACGCCGGGCGTGTTGGTCACGGTGATGCCGCGCTGCACCGCGCTGGCGACGTCGATGTTGTCGACGCCATTGCCGAAATTGGCGATCAGCCGCAGCTGGTCGCCGGCCTGCGCGATGATCTTGGCGTCGATGCGATCGGTCACGGTCGGGACGAGGACATCGGCGGTCTTGACGGCCTCGACCAGGGCGGCCTGGCTCATCGGCGTATCGTCGATGTTGAGACGCGCATCGAACAGCTCGCGCATCCGCGTTTCGACCACGGCGGGCAGTTTGCGGGTCACGACGACGAGCGGCTTCTTCTTCGACATGGACGCCTCCTCCTCCGCTGCCCGGCGCCCGCCGCCTTTTGGCCTCAACCCCTCATTAACCGCAGGGCTTCAGGAATGGGGGCGGCAGGATCGCTCGGCTTCGCCCGTTCTCTAAGTGGCGTGACGACGGATGACAACATGACCCTTCGCCGGGGTACCCTGGCAGGCGGGCGGGTGCTGGATGGAGATCGAACGGATGGTGGCGGCGAGACGGAGCGTTCTGGCGGGGCTGGCCCTGCTGGCGGCGATGATGGCGGCACCGATCGCTCGAGCTCAGGACATGCAGGCGGGTCCGGTCACCGGCCTGCCGGTGCCGCGCTATGTCAGCCTGAAGACGGACCGCGTCAATCTGCGGGAAGGCCCCTCGAAGGAGCACCGCACCCGCTGGGTCTACCAACGCGCCGGGCTGCCGGTCGAGATCGTCGCGGAGTTCGAGACCTGGCGGCGCGTGCGCGATGCCGACGGCTCGGAGGGCTGGGTGCTGCACAGTCTGCTTTCGGGCCGGCGGACGGCTCTGGTCGCGCCCTGGTCGAAGGCCAAGGGTGAAACGCTTTCGCTGCTTCGCGAGGCGGGAGAGGGCTCGGCGGTCGTCGCGCGGCTCGAGCCCGGCGTCATCGCGAATGTCGCGTCCTGCGCCGGCAGCTGGTGCCGGGTGAGCATCGGCGGCACAGAAGGCTATCTGCGCCAGGACCGGCTCTGGGGCGTGTATCCCAACGAAAAGGTGGACTGATGCGCCGGGAGGCGTCTCACTGCGGCGAGGCGTCGATCTTGCGCAGCCGCACCACGACGTCGACACGGGCGATCTCGTAGCCCGCTGGCGGCTCGGGCAGGGCTGCCACATCGACCGCCTCGGCAGGGATGTCGATCACCGTGTTCTCGCCATCGACGACGAAGTGATGGTGTTCGCTGCTGTCTGTGTCGAAGAACGTCTTGGCGCCGTCGATCGCCAGTTCCCGCAGCAGCCCGGCCTGGGTGAACTGGTGCAGCGTGTTGTAGATCGTCGCCAGCGAGACCGGGATTTTCTCCTTCATCGCCTCTTCGTAGAGCATCTCGGCGCTGATATGCCGGTCGCCCCGGGCGAAGAGGACCCAGCCCAGCGAGACGCGCTGTCGCGTCGGCCGCAGGCCGACCCGACGCAGGCGCTGGCGGATATCGTGGAACGGGCAACCCTTCCGAACGCTCGACCCATAGCCCGCATCCTGGGAAATCAGATCGCTCATCGCTGCTGGCGAAGCTCCCTCAGGGGTGGAGCGGCTGCCCACCCTGCTTGTTGAGAACGGATGTAAGCTTTCGCAGCCGGGCTCGCAAGCGCTCCACGCCGGAGCCGCGGCTTGCGGCGGCCGAGCCATGCGCCCTTTCGTTCGGGCGGGGCGGCGTGTTAGGCACGGCATCGAGACGGCCGCATCCGACGGCCGGGATGGAGCGACACGGGATATGCAGCGGCAATCGTCTTTCAGCTACGAGGAGATCCTCGCCTGTGGCCGTGGGGAGCTGTTCGGGCCGGGCAATGCCCAATTGCCGCTGCCGCCGATGTTGATGTTCGATCGCATCACCCAGATCGCGGAAGAGGGCGGCGAGCATGGCAAGGGCCTCGTCCGGGCCGAATTCGACATCAAGCCGGACCTCTGGTTCTTCGACTGCCACTTCAAGGGCGATCCGGTGATGCCGGGCTGCCTCGGCCTCGATGCGCTCTGGCAGCTCACGGGTTTCTTCCTCGGCTGGCTCGGTCTGCCGGGCCGCGGGCGGGCGCTCGGCGTCGGCGAGGTCAAATTCGCCGACCAGGTGCTGCCATCGGTCAAGCAGGTCGTCTACGGCGTCGACTTCAAGCGCGTCTTCAAGTCCAAGCTGGTCCTCGGCATCGCCGATGGCTGGCTGGAGGCCGACGGCAAGCGCATCTACACGGTCAGCGACATGCGCGTCGGCCTGTTCAAGCCTGAGGCGGCGTAGGGCGTTCGGGATCGCTTCGGAGGGATGCCCCGGGGCGATGCCGTTGGGGGAAAAGCGCGCCGCGACCTTGCGCGCGCCAGCCGCGCAGTCCATTTGCGCGGGATCGACGAGCGCGCGCCGGACATCGAGCCGTCCGGCCAAGGCGCCATGAAGCCGGAGAAAAGAGCATGAGACGCGTGGTGGTCACCGGGATGGGCATCGTCTCGTCCATCGGCAACAATACGCAGGAAGTGCTGTCCTCGCTGCACGAGGCCAAATCCGGCATCTCCTTCATGCCGGATTTTGCCGAGCACGGTTTCCGCAGCCGCGTCGCGGGTGTGCCGACGCTCGACCCCTCGACCGTGCTCGACCGTCGCGCCATGCGCTTCCACGGCGGCGGCTCGGCCTGGAACCAGGTCGCGATGGAGCAGGCCATCGCCGATGCCGGGCTCGAGGAGAAGGAGATCAGCCACGAGCGCACGGGCATCGTCATGGGGTCGGGCGGTCCCTCGACCCGCGCTTTGATCGACGCCTACGACAAGGCCCGCGAGAGCGGCTCGTCGAAGAAGGTCGGGCCCTTCGCGGTCCCCAAGGGCATGTCCTCGACCGCGTCCGCCACGCTGGCGACCTGGTTCAAGATCAAGGGCGTCAATTATTCGATCTCCTCGGCCTGCGCGACCTCCAACCACTGCATCGGCAACGCCTATGAGCTGATCCAATGGGGCAAGCAGGACGTCATCTTCGCCGGTGGCTGCGAGGAGCTGGACTGGACCCTGTCCGTCCTGTTCGACGCCATGGGCGCGATGTCGACCGACTACAACGAGACCGCGGCGCGCGCCTCGCGCGCCTATGACCTCAACCGCGACGGTTTCGTCATCGCGGGCGGCGCCGGCGTCGTCGTGCTGGAGGAACTCGAGCACGCCAAGGCGCGCGGCGCCAGGATCTATGGCGAGATCGTCGGCTATGGCGCGACCTCGGACGGCTACGACATGGTCGCGCCGTCGGGCGAGGGCGCCGTGCGCTGCATGAAGATGGCGTTGCAGGGGGTCAACGCCAAGGTCGACTACATCAACCCGCACGGCACCTCGACGCCTGTCGGCGACGCCAAGGAGATCGAGGCGATCCGCGAGGTCTTCGGCGCCGGCGACAAGGCTCCGCCGATCTCCGCGACCAAATCGCTCACCGGCCATTCGCTCGGCGCCACCGGCGTGCAGGAGGCGATCTACTCGCTGCTGATGCTCAACAACGACTTCATCTGCGAGAGCGCCCATATCGACGAGCTCGACCCGGCCTTCGCCGACATGCCGATCGTGCGCAAGCGCATCGACAATGCGGGCCTCGGCTGCGTTCTCTCGAACTCGTTCGGATTCGGCGGCACCAACGCCACCATCGTGATGAAGAAGCTCGAAGCCTGAGGGCGCGACGATGCTGTTCATGGTGATCGAGCATTTCGACCAGGCGCGGGTGAAAGAAATCTATGCCCGCTTCCACGAGAAGGGCCGGATGATCCCGGACGGCCTGACCTATGTCGACAGCTGGATCTCCGCCGACTTCGCGCGCTGCTTCCAGGTGATGCAGTGCGACGACGTCACCAAGCTGCAGGAATGGGTGCTGGAATGGGGCGACCTCGCCCGCTTTGAGATCGTGCCGCTGGCGTCGTCCAAGGACACGGCCGCGGCAGTGAAGAAGCACTTGTAGCGTGACGGGTCGTGTCTAGACGGATATAAGGTTCGTCTAGACGGAGGTGCCGGGATGGCTTTTCATATTCGCGATCCAGAGGCCGACCGTGCTGTGCGGGAACTGGCGGCGCGTAAAGGCGTCAGCCTGACCGACGCGGTCAAGCAGGCCGTTCAGAATGAGCTTCTCCAAATGGACCAGAACGTTCCGTTTCTGGAGCGCATACGGGATTTGCAGCAGCGCGTCGCGGCCTACCCAAAAACCGGGTTGAAGGCCGATAAGGCGTTCTACGACGAGCTGTCGGGCGACATTTAGCATGTATGTCGATGCCTCGGTCATTGTCGCCGTGCTTCTCGAAGAGGCTGGTTTCGAACAATTCGGGACGCCGCTGACTGGCCCTCATCGGCGTTTCACCTCGCCGCTGGCGATCTATGAAGCGACCGTCGCCCTGGTGCGGGTGCGCGGTGTCGCAGTCGATCTAGCCAAGGCGACGGTGCTGGAGTTTCTGGCGCGGGGCGCGATCAGCGTCGCGCCTCACGAAGCTGCGCACGTTGATGGCGCACTCGATGCGTTCGACCGTTTCGGCAAAGGCCGGCACCCGGCTGCGCTCAACATGGGCGATTGCTTCGCCTATGCGGCTGCGCAACTCGCCGGAGCATCGATCCTCTTCAAGGGTAACGACTTCAGCCAGACCGACCTGCCTTCCGCTCTCCCTAACTCCTGACGCCAGAACCGAACGGTCCCCATGCTCCCCCTGATGCACAACAAGCGCGGCCTCGTCATGGGCGTCGCCAACCAGAACTCGATCGCCTGGGGTATCGCCCGGACCCTGCACGCTCACGGCGCGCAGATGGCCTTCACCTATCAGGGCGAGGCGCTCGGCAAGCGGGTCAAGCCACTGGCCGAGAGCGTCGGCTCGACGCTGGTCCTGCCCTGCGATGTCGAGGATATTTCAACGGTGGACGCGACCTTCGCCGCGATCGACGAGGCCTGGGGCGGCGATCCCGAGCGCAACACGCTCGACTTCATCGTCCACGCCATCGGCTTCTCCGACAAGAACGAACTCAAGGGGCTCTATGCAGACACTAGCCGCGAGAACTTCTCGCGGACCATGGTGATCTCCTGCTTCTCCTTCACCGAGGTCGCCAAACGAGCCGCCGAGCGCATGCCCAAGGGTGGCAGCATGATCACGCTGACCTATGGCGGCTCGACCCGGATCATGCCGAACTACAACGTCATGGGCGTGGCGAAGGCGGCGCTGGAGGCCAGCGTGCGCTATCTCGCCGGCGACTATGGCCCGCGCGGCATCCGCGTCAACGCGCTGTCGCCGGGGCCGGTGCGGACGCTGGCCGGCGCCGGCATCTCGGATGCGCGGGCGATGTATTCCTGGCAGCGGGCCAACTCGCCACTGCGCAAATCGGTCTCGCTGGAGGAGATCGGCGGCTCGGCGCTGTACTATCTGTCCGACCTCTCGGGCGGCGTCACCGGCGACGTGCACCATGTCGATGCCGGCTACCACATCACCTCGATGCCGGTGCTGGACGGGTTGCGCGCCGCCGACCAGGGCGAGTGAAGGAACCCGCGCCGGCTCCCTCGGGTTGCTCTCTGGCAATCAGGAGAAGATCCAATGGTCACGGTCAGATACGAAATCGTCGAGCATGACGGCGGCTGGGCCTACAAGGTCCAGGACGTGCTCTCGGAAACCTATCCGTCCCATGACGCGGCGCTGAAGGCTGCCAGTGATGCGGCGGCACGGCAGACGCTTGCCGGCACGACCGACGGAATCGTCTATCAGGACGAGCAGGGCCGCTGGCACGAGGAGGTCGCAGACGGGCGCGACCGTCCGGCGACGCGCGTTGTGGACGAGCCTTCCGCCTAATGCGGAGGGATGCCGCCCTCAGCGGGCGGTGAAGAAGGTCAGCAGCACCTTGTCCTTCTCGCCGAGCAGGCAGAGGAAACGCCGCGGCTTGTCGGACCGGTCGGTCCGCAGATAGGCCTCGGCCATGATGATGCGCGTGACGGGCGTGTCTTCGACCTTCGTCTCCGACACGGCGATCGTCGCGCCGTCTTCATCGACATAGATGTCCTTGATCTCCGGCTCGCGCGCCGAGAGCGTGTTCAGAGCCGCATTCTTACAAAGGGCGACGGCCGGCGAGGCCGGCTTCTCGGCCGGCGCGCCTGAGGTCGGGCCGGCGGTCTGCGCCTGCGCCGTTGCGGCAAGGAGAGCGGCAGCGAGCAGGGTGGTCGAAAGCAGGCGGATCATGGCGGGGCCTCTCGGGAGCGGGTGCTGTCCAACGCCCGAAAGGCTGTTTGGTTCGGTTTCAGCCGCGCAACGCGTCCGCGATCGTCGTCGCAAAGGGCGTCGTCGGGCGGCCGATCAGGCCCGAGAGCCTCTGCGTCCCGTCGTCGAGCGCGCCCTTCGCAGCGCCCGCGTCGGAGTCGGCGATCAGATCGGCGAGGCCTTCCGGCAGGCCGGCCCCGACAAGCGCAGCCCGATACTGCGCCTCCGGCATGTCGACATAGGGAATCGTCCTGCCGGCCTGCAGGGAGAGCTCGGCGGCGAATTCGGCTAGTGAGTAGGAGCTGTCACCCGCCAGTTCATGCACGACACGCGGCCCTTCGTCGGAGATGAGCGCAACCGCTGCCGCCTCCGCATAGTCGATGCGGGCCGCACTTGCGACGCGGCCGGACCCGGCGCTGCCGATGAAGGCGCCATGGGCGAGGGCGGGCGGGATCGAGGCGGCATAGTTCTCCGTGTACCAGCCATTGCGCAGCAGGCTGTGGGGCAAGCCGCTCTCGGCCAGCGCGCGCTCGGTCTGCCGGTGCTCTTCGGCGAGGCCCAGCGGCGAGACGTCCGCACGCAGCACGCTGGTATAGGCGATGCGGGCGACACCCGCCTGCCCGGCAGCCGCGATCGCATTGCGGTGCTGGGCCAGGCGCTGGCCGATGGCGTTCGACGAGATCAGCAGCAGGCGCTCGATGCCGGCGCAGGCGGCTGCCAGTTCCTGCGGCTGATCATAGTCGCCTTTGCGAATAGCGACGCCCGCTGGGAACAGTCCGGCAGCCTTGGCGGGGTCGCGGACGATGGCCACAACGGCGGCAGCGCCGACGCGCGCCACCAGGGCCGCAACCGCGAGGCGACCGAGCTGGCCGCTGGCGCCGGTAACGGCATAAACAGGATGGGACATGGAACTCTCCGGTCTCTTGTGGTAACCCAGTCTCAGATAGAGACTTTGAGACCCTGCCAAAAGACGGCACGTTCACGTCACCAGGTTACCGTGGAGGAACCCGATGGATGCCTGCGAGGCACTCGGCGCCAAGTTCGAGCTGTGGCAGGCGGCAGATCTGGATTCCAGCCGCTGCCCGGTCCGCGGGCTGCTCGACCAGATCGGCGATCGCTGGTCGACACTGCTGATCTGCGCGCTCGCCGTCGGGCCCCGGCGGTTCAGCGCGCTGCACCGCCTGATCCCTGACATTTCAAAGCGCATGCTGACGCAGACTCTGCGGACCCTTGAGGCGGATGGGCTCGTGCATCGCGACGTCCAGCCGACCGTTCCGCCGAGCGTGACCTATTCGCTGACGCCGCTCGGGCGCAGCTTCGCCGGCCCGCTGCTCGGCCTGGTCGAATGGGCTGAGACGCATTTCGCTGCGGTGCTGCAGACGCGCTCCGAAACGAAAAGGGCCGCCTGAAAGGCGGCCCGTGAACGAGGCGTCGAAGTCGGAGAGCCCGGCTCAGAGGCCGAGCTTTTTCCGGCGCTGGCCGAGGGTGCGCAGGCGCAGCGCGTTGAGCTTGATGAAGCCGGCCGCGTCGCGGTGGTCATAGGCGACGGCGCCTTCCTCGAAGGTGACGAGGTCCTGGTCGTAGAGCGAATAGGGGCTGGAGCGGCCGATGACATGGACGCCGCCCTTGTAGAGCTTGAGGCGGACCTGGCCGGTGACGAACTCCTGGCTCTTGTCGATCAGCGCCTGCAGCATCTCGCGCTCCGGCGAGAACCAGAAGCCGTTATAGATCAGTTCCGCATATTGCGGCATGATCTGGTCCTTGAGATGCGCCGCGCCGCGGTCGAGCGTGATCGACTCGATGGCGCGGTGCGCGACGGCCAGGATCGTGCCGCCCGGCGTTTCGTACATCCCGCGCGACTTCATCCCGACGAAGCGGTTCTCGACGAGGTCGAGCCGGCCGATGCCATTGTCGCGGCCCAGATCGTTGAGCTTCGCCAGCAGCGTCGCCGGCGACATCTTCACGCCGTCGATCGCGCACGCGTCGCCGGTTTCGAAGTCGATGCTGATCACGGTCGGCTTGTCGGGGGCGTCCTCGGGCGAGATCGTGCGGGAATAGACGTAGTCGGGCACCTCCTGCGCGGGATCTTCCAGCACCTTGCCCTCGGAGGAGGCGTGCAGCAGGTTCGCATCGACCGAGAAGGGCGCCTCGCCGCGCTTGTCCTTGGCGATCGGGATCTGGTGCTGCTCGGCGAAGGCGATGAGCTGCTCGCGCGAGCGCAGATCCCATTCGCGCCACGGCGCGATCACCACGACGTCGGGCTTCAGCGCATAGGCGGTCAGCTCGAAGCGGACCTGATCGTTGCCCTTGCCGGTGGCGCCATGGGAGATGGCGTCGGCGCCGAGCCTCTCGGCGATCTCGATCAGCTTCTTGCCGATCAGCGGCCGCGCGATCGAGGTGCCCAGCAGATAGACGCCCTCATAGGCGGCGTTGGCGCGGAACATCGGGAAGACGTAGTCGCGGACGAACTCCTCGCGGAGATCCTCGATGAAGATGTTCTCGGGCTTGATGCCGAGCAGCAGCGCCTTGTCGCGCGCCGGGCCGAGTTCTTCGCCCTGGCCGAGATCGGCGGTGAAGGTGATGACCTCGCAGCCATAGGTGGTCTGCAGCCACTTCAGGATGATCGAGGTGTCGAGGCCCCCGGAATAGGCGAGCACGACCTTCTTCACGCTTTTCTCGATCATCTGGCATCATCCTGCTGCTGCGGCATGGCGGCCGCGAAAGGCCGCTTTTCGAACGCAATGGCGCACTATCCCAGCACCGGGGGCGACGCAATCGGAACCTTTTGATCGGTCGCGCGTCCCCGCCTGATGGATGGGTGTTGATGACTCGGGCCGATGACGCTTGGGCACCTCGCCGCGTCTTGCAGTCGCGCCGCAGGAGGCTCACCTTCCTGAAGCGCGGCGCCCAACCGAACAGACTGCTCCGGAGGCCGAATGCCGAACCGTCCTGTCTTGGACTTCTGGTATGAGTTCGCATCGCCCTATTCCTTCCTGAGTGCCCTGAGGATCGAGCCTCTGGCGGAGGCCGCGGATGTGAGCATCCGCTGGCGGCCGTTTCTGCTCGGACCCATCTTTGCCGCCCAGGGCTGGTCGACCTCGCCCTTCACGCTTTTTCCCAGCAAGGGGCGCTATATGTGGCGTGACGTCGAGCGCCGGGCCGGGCGCGAAGGCCTTGCCCTGGTCAGGCCCGAGACCTTTCCGCAGAACTCCCTGATCGCCGCGCGGCTCGCGCTGGCGGGGCGCGAAGCCGGCTGGCTGCCGGGCTTCTCGAAGGCGCTGTTCCGCGCCGGCTTCGGCGAAGGCCGCAACATTGCGGAGGAGGCCGTGCTGAACGCGGCGCTGAAGGCGGCGGGCGCCGATCCGGGCGTCGCCTTTCCCGCTTCGCGCGGGGAGGACGTCAAGGGCCGGTTGCGCGCCGAGATCGAATACGCCAAGTCGATCGGCATCTTCGGCGCCCCGACCTTCGTCACCGAGGATGGCGAACTGTTCTGGGGCGACGACCGGCTCGAGGAAGCGCTGGACTGGGCCAGGCACGGGCGCTGACGCGCTCAGGGGCTGGCGCTGCCGCCCCCTGTCGGCCGCGCCCAGGGTCCGCGGGCGGCCGGATCGACACCCGCTGCCGATTCCGCGACCATCGTCTGCAGATCCTGCCGCTCGGCGACGCGGGGCGGATGGGGCGGCATCGCCGGCATCCGGCCGCCGGCCGTCTGCACCAGCGCTTGCACGCGCTTGGTCACCGAAGGGTGGGTCGAGAACAGGTCGGCGAAATCGTCCGGGTCGTTCTCGAAGCACATGTCCATCACGCTCGACGGCACGCCCTCAATGTCGGCGCGGCCCGCGATCTTGAGCAGGGCCGAGATCATCGCATCCGGGTTCTTGGTGAGCTCGACCGCCCCCGCATCGGCGAGGTACTCCCGCGAGCGCGACAGCGACAGCCGAATGATCACGGCGAGGAACCAGGCCAAGGCGATCACCGCGAAGCCGATCAGGATGGCGACGCCGCTGCCCTTCTTGGAATCGTCCGAGGATATCCTCATGCGGCTGCGCGACAGCCCGCGGAACACGATCTCGCCGACGAGAGAGATGACGCCGGCGATGACGACGGCGATGATCATCAGCCGGACGTCGCCATTGCGGATATGGGTCAGTTCATGGGCGAGCACGGCCTCGACCTCGGCATCGTTGAGTTGCGCCAGCAGGCCGCTCGTCACCGTGACCGTGAACTGCTTGTCGTTGACGCCGCTGGCGAAGGCGTTCAGCGCCTCGCTCTCGACGATGGCGAGCTTCGGCACGGTCAGGCCGCGCGAGATGCAGAGGTTCTCCAGCATCCGGTAGAGCTTGGGGTTATCGTCCCGCGTCAGGCCCTTGGCGCCGGACACGGCGCTGATAAGCCCGACATTGATGCGGAAACCGATGAACACCCAGGCGCCGGCGGCGAGCGTGGTGAAGGGCAGCCAACGCCAGAAGGTCTGCCCGGCCTGCGCATAGGCGGTCGTCCCGCGGGGCACGCCGCCATAGCCGTAGCCCACCAGCAGCAGGCCCCAGACCGTGACGTAGACGAGCAGGAACAGGCCGGCGATCAGGAAGCCGGACCTGATCCGGTTGTTGCGCATGTGGCTGTAGAGCCCGAAGGCCTGACCCAGCATCGCCGCCGCCCCGTTCGCCGCCGGTGGCGGCCGGTCAG
>NZ_JAUXYO010000131.1 GCF_030694325.1 Allobosea sp.
GGCCGGGCGGGGGTTTTGGTGCGCGCGCCTCACGATTGTCCCCCGAAACACCCGCGTCATCCTGGGCGGCCGCAGGCCGACCGGGATCCATCGGAGGGCACCGACCAGCCCGATGATGGATCCCGGCCTGCGCCACTTCGCGGCTTGGCCAGGATGACGGCGTCGAGGAGATTGGCCCTCACCTGCCCCACCCGCGACGTCGTCCCGGGCGCAGCGCAGCGCAGACCCGGACCCTTTCCGAAACCTCGCTCGGAAAGGCTCCGGAATGGATCCCGGATCGGCGCGGCTGCGCCGCTTGTCCGGGATGACACGCGGACGGGTGGCGGCTGACGCTCAGCGCGCCTTCTGGCCGAAGAGGACCGCCTTTTCCTCCGGCGTCGAGATGCCGGCGGGGTTGCGCAGGGATTCGCCGACCTTGAGACCGCGCTGCACGGCCGGCCGCGCCATCATCGTCTCGATCCAGCGGGCGACATGGGGGAACTGCTTGAGGTCCTGGCCCTGCTTCTCCCAGCCGCGGGCCCAGCCGATGCAGGCCATGTCGGCGATGGAATAGTCGCCGCAGATATAGTCGCGGCCCTCGAGCCGCTTGTTCAGCACGCCATAGAGGCGATTGGTCTCGTTCGTGTAGCGGTCGATGGCATAGGGCACTTTTTCCGGCGCATAGAGCCGGAAATGGTGGGTCTGGCCGAGCATCGGCCCGAAGCCGCCCATCTGCCAGAACAGCCATTCGTCCACGGCGACGCGGGCGCGCTCGTCGGCCGGGTAGAACTGCCCGGTCTTGCGGCCGAGATATTGCAGGATTGCGCCCGATTCGAAGACCGAGATCGGCTGGCCGTCCGGCCCCTCGGGATCGACGATCGCCGGCATCCGGTTGTTGGGCGCGATCGCGAGGAAGTCCGGCTTGAACTGGTCGCCCTTGCCGATGTTGACGGGAATGACCGTGTAGGGCAGCCCGCACTCCTCAAGCATGATGGTGATCTTCCAGCCGTTGGGCGTCGGCCAGTAATGGAGTTCGATCGGCTTGCTCTGGCTGGCTGACATGGCGCGGTCCCGGTCCCTGATGCAGAGGAGGAAGCGCGATGTTTAAGCCTCTTCCATCGCGGGAGAAAGAGGCGGGCCGCCCTGCGTGGCCCGCATCCCCCCTGCGTAAACCCGCTCCGACGGCGCCGGTCAGAGCTCGATCTTGAAGCCCTCATGGCTCTGGGCGAAGCCGAGATTGACGTAGAAGCGGTGCGCGTCGAGGCGCGACTTGTTGGAGCTGAGCTCGGCCATGCCGGCGCCGTGCTCGCGGGCGAAGGCGAGCGCATGGGCGATCATGACCCGGCCGATGCCGTGGCCGCGCCGCTCGGGCGCGACATGGACGCTCTCGAACTTGGCGCGCATCCGGCCCCGCGCCACCAGCCCGGGGATCAGCGTGACCTGGAAGGTGCCGACCACCAGCCCTCCCGCCTCCTCGGCGACGAAGAGCGCATTGTGGGCCGAGGCCTCGACCGCGGCGAAGGCCTCGGCATAGCCGGGGTGGCGCGCCTCCTGCCGGATCGCGTCCGCCGTCATCGTCTGCGTCGCCGCGCCGAGCATGATCAGCTCGGCGATGCGCTCCACATCCTGCCGGCGGGCGCGGCGAATGGTGACGGCGGTGGCGGTCTGCGTCGAGGTTGTCATGCGGCGTCCCGTCCGGTGGAGGCGAGACGCCGCTCTATCAGACCATCTCCGGGAACGGAACGATGGTCGACTTGACCGTCTTCATCGCCATCGCATCGGCGACGGCCTGGGTCACGCCCGCCTCGGTGAAGGGGTAGATCGTCTGCATCTCCAGGAAGGGGTACTTGTCGCGGGCGCGGTAGAGCATGTCGACGCCGAGCGGCAGGTCGTTGCCGGTGAAGGCCCAGGAGCCGAGCACGTTCAGATCCTTGGTGCAGATGCGATGCCAGTTGGTCTGGATCGAACCCGCATCGGTGAACTGACCCATCTCGACATAGGTGCCGCCGTCGCGCAGGAACTCGATGCCCTCTGGCCCCGCCGTGGGATGGCCGGAGCAATCCATCACCAGATCGGCGCCGAAGCCGCCGACGATCTCGCGGACGCGAGCGATGCGGGCTTCAGGCGTGGTGTATTCTTCCAGATCGACCGTCGCCTCCGCGCCGAACTTGCGGGCGAGCGCCAGACGCGGCTCCTCGGGCGCACCGACGCAGATGACGCGGCCGGCGCCCATCTCCTGCGCCGCCGCCACCGCCAGGATGCCGATCGGCCCCGAGCCCTGGATCACCACCGTGTCGCCCCAGTTGAAGCCACCGGCGCGCTTGGCCCGGTTGAAGGCGCGGATGCAGGAGGTCATCGGCTCGGAGAGCGCGCCCAGCCGCAGCGACATGTCGTCGGGCAGCTTGTAGACCTTGGTGCCGGGCAGCATTTCGAGGTCGACATAGACATATTCGGCCCAGCCGCCCCAGAGATGCGGCGCCTTGTCGAAGCCGAGATAGCGCCCGTAATAGACCGGGGTCAGGCACTTGTTGGCGCTCTCGGGATAGTGGACGCAGTAGTGGCAGCGCCCGCAGGGCATCAGCGGCGGGATCATCACCTTGGAGCCGACATCGAGCGGCTTGCCCATGAAGTCCTCGGTGAAATCCGCGCCCTTCTCGACGATGACGCCGCCGATCTCGTGGCCGAGCGTGAAGGGCCAGGGCAGCTTCTTGGGCCAGTGGCCCTTGAGGATGTGCTGGTCGGTGCCGCAGACGCCGCAGGCGCCGATCTTGATCAGCGCCGCCTTGGCCGGAATCGCCGGCCATGCCACCTCCCGGATGGTCGGCTTGCCGCCGGGGCCGTCATAGGTCGCGACGCGGATGGGCTGGCGCTGCATGGTCGTCTCTCCCTGAAGGTGCCGCTTTGGCGCGGCTTGGGGAGAGTGAGGCATGGCGGGCGCAGCACGGCAACCGGCGTGAACGCACAGCCCGGTTGCGGCAGCGGCTAATCGGCGAAGAGGCGCTTGGCCATCAGCAGCGTGTTGGGGGTGTCGTCGCGGCCGTCGAAGCGGGCCTGGCGTTGCAGGAAGAAGCCCATGCGCTCGTAGAAGGCGATCGCCGGCTCGTTCTGGCTCTCGACCTCGAGCCGCGCCACGGGCGCCTGCGGGAAACAGGCCAGCGTCACCTGCAGCAACGTGCGGCCGATGCCGGTGCCCTGCCAGGCCGGCAGGACATAAAGCCGCGTCAGCAGCGCGGCGCGGTCGCGCTCGGTGCGGGCGCTGGCGGTGGCGACGATCTCGCTCCCGACCAGCGCGACGAGAAAAGCACCGTTCTCGCGCCCGAGCTGGGCCCCGAGATTGTCGAGCGAGTGCCAGGCATTGGTGATCTCGGCGACGCGCTGCCAGCCATAGATGCCGTCATAGGTGGCGTGCCAGGTCTCGACCAGCAACGCCCGCACCACCGGCAGATCGGCGGCTTCGGCATCGCGAATGACGAGATCGGCGGGGGTCATGCCCGGTGTCCCGTTCGCGGCAGAAAGACCACGGTCGTCCCGGGCTTGACCCGGGATCCATGCCGGAACGCTTCGGAGACAGGTTCAGGCATGGATCCCGGATCTCCGCTTCGCTGCGTCCGGGATGACGGCGTGTTTTCGACGCCGCCCATCGCTCACTCGATCCCCAGCTTCGCCTTCAGGATCTCGTTGAGCGCCTGCGGGTTGGCCTTGCCGCCCGAGGCCTTCATCGCCTGGCCGACGAACCAGCCCAGCATGGTCGGCTTGGCCTTGACTTGCTCGACCTTGTCGGGATTGGCGGCGATCAGCTCGTCCACCGCCTTCTCGATGGCGCCCGTGTCGGTGACCTGCTTCATGCCGCGGGCCTCGACGATCTCGCGGGGGTCGCCGCCCTCGCTCCAGAGGATCTCGAACAGATCCTTGGCGATGCGCCCGGAGATGACGCCCTCGCCGATCAGGTCGACCAGCCCGCCGAGCTGGGCGGCGGAGACCGGCGAGGTCGTGACGTCCCGGCCCTCCTTGTTGAGGCGCCCGAACAGCTCGTTGATGACCCAGTTGGCCGCGGCCTTGCCGTCGCGACCCTTCGCGACCGCCTCGAAATAGTCGGCCTGCTCGCGCTCGGCGACCAGCACCGAGGCGTCATAGGGCGAAAGCCCGTAATCCGCGATGAAGCGCGCCTTCTTGGCGTCGGGCAGTTCCGGCAAATGCGCCTTCAGCTCGGCCACGAAGGCGTCGTCGAATTCGAGCGGCAGCAGGTCGGGATCGGGGAAATAGCGGTAGTCATGCGCCTCCTCCTTGGAGCGCATCGAGCGCGTCTCGGATTTGGCGGGGTCGTAGAGGCGGGTCTCCTGGTCGATCGTGCCGCCATCCTCGAGAATACCGATCTGGCGGCGCGCTTCGACCTCGACCGCCT
>NZ_JAUXYO010000076.1 GCF_030694325.1 Allobosea sp.
TCCTCAGGATGAGGGCTGAGTTTCATCGGGTTCCAATCCTAGACCTTGAACGCCGCCTTCTTCATCGCGCTGGCCGAGAAGGCGACCGAGCCGATGATGATGACGCCGAGGACGATGTCCTGGATGTAATAGGGCGCGCCGAGCAGGACCAAGCCGTTGCCGAGCACCTTGAGCACCAGCGCCGCGAAGACCGTGCCGGCGATGTTGGGCTTGCCGGGCTCGAACATGGTCATGCCGAGCAGAACGGCGGCGATGGCGTAGAGCAGATAGTCGCCCGCCATGTTGGGCGCGGCCGAGGACAGGTTGGCGGCCAGCAGCGCCGCCATCAGACCGGCGAAGACGCCCGCCAGCAGCAGGCCGATGCGCTTCATCCGCGCCGTGGCGATGCCGGCGAGCCGCGCCGCCTCGTCCGCCTCGCCGGTCGCGACCATATGCGCGCCGGTGCGGGTCCATTTCACGAGGATCCAGGCGAACAGCGTCGCGCCCGTCATCCAGAGCACGAGATTGGGAATGCCGAAGCTGTAGCCGCGCGCTAGACCGGTGAAGCTCACCGGCCAGCGCCCGGTGAAGGCGACGCCCTGGGTGATCATGAAGGCGAGCCCCTTGGCGATGGCCGCCGTGCCGAGCGTCATGATCAGCGAGGGGATGCGCAGCACCGTGACGCCATAGCCGTTGAGGCTGCCGAGCACGAAGCCGACCGCGATCGCGGCCCCGAAGGCGACGGCGGGCGGATATTGCGAGTGCACCATCCAGCCGCAGACGACGGCCGCGAGGCTCGCCACCTCCGCGATCGAGAGATCGAGCTCGGCGACCGTGAAGGCGAGTGCAAAGCCCAGCGCCAGAATGGCGAGGAAGCTCGTATCCTTCAGCACGTTGATGATGTTCATCGTGCTGGCGAAGTTCGGCGCGAAGAGCAGGAAGAACAGGACCAGCGCGAGCCCGGCGATGGCCGTGCCGTAGCGCCCGATCACCTCGCGAATATCGAGCCCGCCCATGGCCTCAGGCCCCTTTGGCGATGGTCGAGATCGGCGAGAGGATCTCGATGCCGCCGGTGATCGGGATCAGCGCCCCCGTCACGAAGGCGGCCGAAGGCGAAAGCAGGAAGGCGATCACGGCAGCGACATCCTCGGGTCGTCCCAAACGTCCAAGCGGCGTGCGCACAGCCGCACCGGCGACCAGCGCGTCGAACTGCTGCGCGAAGCTGCCGCGCACCATAGGCGTATCGATGATCCCCGGCGCAACCGCATTCACGCGAATCCCATGCGGGCCAAGCTGTTGCGCCATGCCGTAGGTGAGGGTCGCGACGCCGCCCTTGGCCGAGCCATAGGCGAGGTTGGCCCCGCCATTGGCATGGGCGATCGAGGAAATGTGGACGATGGCACCGCCCTCGCCCTGCGAGATCATTGCGCGCGCGGCCGCCTTCGAAATCCGGAATACGGCCGAGAGGTTGATGTCGACGAGCTTGTCCCACTCGTCATCGTCCATCTCGACCATCGGGACGGGGCGCGACGCGCCCGCCCCCGTCACGAGATGGTCGAGCCGGCCGAAGCGCTCGACCGCGAGATCGACGCAGGCCTGGGCGAGATCGCGCTCGCGGACATCGCCAGCCAGCGTCGCGACGCTTGCGCCCTGCGCGGCGAGATCCGTCGCCAGCGCTTCGAGCCCGCTTTGGTCGAGCCCCGACAGCACCAGACGATGGCCCTGCTGCGCCAGCATCGCGGCGAGCGCGCCGCCGATGCCGCCCGAAGCGCCCGTGACGAGGGTGACAGGTCCCGCCATCGCTTCAGGCCGCCTTCCGGTTTTCATAGGCGCGCACCAGCGCCTGGGCGCGGCGCGGTTCGACCGGGTTCAGCGTCTGGCGGTCGTATTTGATCGAGGTGCCGACGATGAACAGCTCGGCGACCTCCGCCAGCCGCGCGATGTTCTCCTCGGCCACGCCGGTGCCGACCGCGACGGGGGTATCGGGCACCTGCCGGGCGACGCTCTCGATCACCGCGATGTCGGCCTCCTTGCCGGCGGCGGGGCCGCCGACGCAGACGATGTCGGCGAGCCCGATGAAGACCGCGCCCGAGGCCTTCTGCTCGACGGGGCGCGTGTCGAGATTGATCGAGAAGCCCGGCGTGACGTTGCAGATGATGCGGATGTTCTCGGCGCCGAGATGGGCGCGCAGGCGCAGCGCCCTCGCGCCGTCCGGCGCCATCATGCCGATGTCGCCGACGAGCCCGCCGGTCAGGAAGGCGCGCACGAAGCGCCCGCCCGTGGCATGGGCCACCGCGATCGAGGCGGGCGGGTCGATCAGCATGTTGACGCCGTGCGGCAGGGTGGTCTGCGCCTGGCACTCGGCGATCACCTCGGTCATCGCGGCGACGACCTCGATCGGCATGTTGGCCTCATAGGGCATGTCGGATTCATTGGTGTAGAGCAGCGCGTGGAAGCCGGCCTCCTCGAGGATCTTCGCCTCCTCCTTCGCCTGCCTGACGATCTTCCGCATGCCGCCGCTGCGGTCGTAGAGCGGCGTGCCGGGCAAAGCGAGGGTGTGGACGCAGCCGATGAGGAGATGGTCGCGGCCGAAATCGGTCTGGACGAGGGTCTTCATGGCGGTCAGTCCTTGGTGGCGGGAGAAGGCGCGGCATGGATGCCGGGCAGGGCACCGGCGCTGCGCGAAAGCGAGGCGAGGTCGGCGGAGAGAGGGGCGAGCGCGGCCTCGCTGCGGCGATAGAGCGAAAACAGCGCGTCATAGGCCGGTCTCCGCTCCGGTTCCGGCGTGAAGCGCCGCGCCGGCCGCACCAGCGCCTCCTGGGCCTCCGCCAGCGATCCGAAGCGCCCGAGCCCGGTCCAGGCGACGATCGCGGCGCCGAGCAGGCCGGGCTCTTTCGAAGCGCCGACGACCACGGGCCGCCCGCAGATATCCGCCTTGATCTGGCTCCAGACCGGATTGGCGGCCGCGCCGCCGCCGAAGCGGATCTCGCCGACGGGTGCGCCGAGGGCGGCCTCGGCCCGCTCCAGCACGATCCGGTTGAGGAAGGCGACGCCCTCCAGCACGGCATAGGCGAGGTCGGTCGCGCCATGCTGGCGGTTAAGCCCGAGGATCGCCCCGCGTAGCGCAGGGTTCCAGTAGGGCACGCGCTCGCCCTGGAGATAGGGCAGGAAGAGGAGCGGCTGCGGATGCCGGCGCCCGGCCAGCAGCGCAACGATGCGCTGGCCGGTCGAGCCCTGGTTCGCGCCCTCTCGCGCCAGCAGCGAGAGCAACCAGGAGACGGTGTCGGCGCCGTTCTGGCTCGGCCCGCCGATCTGCCAGAGGCCGCGCCAGTCCACGCTCAGCAGGCCCTCGGCCTCGACCGGCTCCAGCCCGACGGCGCCCAGCACCTCCGTGGTGCCGGAGATGTTGTAGGCATAGCCCGGCCGCAGCGCACCGAGGCCCGCGACCGCGACCCAGGTGTCGCTCGACGAGCAGAACACGGGCACGCCGGCGAGCCGATCGAGCGGCGCGGGCAGGCCCGGCTGCGCCGGGCCGACGGGGTCACAGGGCTCGAGCATGGGCGGGAGGATGCCGGCGGACAGCCCGATCGTGGCGAAGGGATCGACGCCGCCGACGGCTTCGCGCGAGGCCAGCAGCCGCGCCATCGAGACGGGATCGCCGGCGTGGCGGCCGGTCAGGCGGGCGTTCAGATAGTCCTTGGGCTCGAGCACGCAGGCGAGCGCGCGGAAGCACGCCTCTTCCTCCTCCCGCAGCCAGGCGAGGCGCGCCAGCGGGTGAAAGGCGTTGATGCGCTGGGCCTCGGGATGGTCGCCCAGTCGCTCGCGCAACCGCCCTGCTGCGGCCTCCGAGCGCGTATCTTTCCAGGTCATCGCCGGGCGCAGCTGGCGGCCGTCGCGACCGAGGAAGACCTGAGTCCGGGTAACGCCGCAGATCGCGACGGCCTCGATCTCGCCGAACAGGGCGGGCTCGGCCTCGGCCAGCTGTCCGGCCGCCTCGACGAGGATGCGCCACCAAGCGGTCGCGTCGATCTCCGACCAGCCCATGCGGTCGATCGCGGTCGGGCCGAGGATCACAGCCTGCGCCCGCGTCGTGCCGGTCTCGTCGATCAGCGCGGCGCGGAAGCTGGTGCCACCGAGATCGCAGGCGAGGACGACGCTCATGCGGTGGCTCCCGAGGTCGCGCCGGCGACATCGCGATGGATGGTGAAGCGGTAGATGTCCCCGCGGATCAGGTTGTCACTGACCTCGACCACCAGCCCATCGGCATCCCGCGCCACGCGCTGGGAGCGGAAGACCGCGGTGCCTGGCGCAAGCGCGAGCGGGCCCGCCTCCTCTGCGCCGACGGACCAGGGCTCGAGCGTCTCCTCGACGGTCGCGAGGCGCACGCCGCGGCACTCGGCGAGATAGCGGTAGAGCGAGGTGTTCTCGAGATCGGCGGCCGTGGTTTCACCGAGCGTCGCGAGGCCGAGGCGCGAGCGCTGCAGCACGGCGGGCTGATCGTCGAGGCAGCGCAGGCGGGTGAGGTCGACGAGCCCGGCTGCGGACGCCGGCCCGAACAGCGCCGCCTCGTCGGCCGTGGCCGGGCGCGCCGCGAGCGAGAGCACGCGCGTCGTCGGCACGCGGCCGGCCATGCGCGCCTCGGTGTGGAAATCGACGAGGCTGCCGAGATGCTTGGCGATGTGGCGGGGACGGTAGAAGGTGCCCTGGCCCTGGCGGCGCTCGATCAGCCCGCGCTCCTGGAGCTGCTTCAATGCGGCGCGGATGGTGGTGCGGCTCGCGCCGTAGCGCTCGCAAAGGTCATGTTCGGAGGGCACCGCACGGGCGCCGCCGCCGCCAGCCGTCAGGCCGCGTTCGAGGCTTTCGGCGATTTCCTGGTAGCGGACCATGCGCGCATCCCGGATCAGGGAGTCGCATGAGAGATACAAATTCGATACAAGTCAAGCGCGGTGCGAGGGCCTGTCGGATGCTCGTGATCGGGCCAGGCTGTCAGCCGGCGGCGGCGCGCTCCAGAGCCGCGATGTCGAACTTCGTCATCCCCATCATCGCGTCCATGACGCGGCCGGTGACGGCGGCGTCGCCGCCATTGACCAACTCGACGAAGCGCTCGGGCACGATCTGCCAGGACAGGCCGAAGCGGTCCTTGAGCCAGCCGCACTGACCCGGCTGCCCGCCTTCGCTGAGGCTTTCCCAGTAATGGTCGACCTCGGCCTGCGTGGCGCAGTGGACGACGAAGGAGACGGCCTCGCTGAAGCGGAATTGCGGGCCACCATTCAGCGCCGTGAAGGTCATCCCCTCCAGTTCGAAGGAGACGACGAGGACATCGCCGACGCGTCCGGGCGCAGCACCGGTGTTGCGGACCACCGGTCCCGGCCGACTGTTCGGGAAGACCGACAGGTAGAAGGCGGCGGCCTCCTCGGCCTGATGGTCGAACCAGAGGAAGGGCGTGATCTTCTGCAGCTTCATGGCGACCTCCTGCGAGCGGGGACCGATCTGGCGCCTCTCATGCTTAGCCAAATGGTTTACTATAAGGCACCTCCTGTCAAGGCTGGTGACGACGGGCGCGCATCGCCATGCCATCAGGGCGGGGCGCCCCCGCCGCAAGCCGCGCTTGCCGGCAGGGCCGCTGGCAGCCAAGGTTCGCGCCATCATGAGCACGCCCGATCCCGTCTCCGCCCTCTCCGTCTGGCTCGCTTTGGAAAGCCCCACCCATCACGCCCCCGGCGTCAACGGCATGATGGATCTCGTCGCCGCCGAGGTCGAAGGCCTGCCGATCGCAGTCGAGCGCATTCCCGGCCGCGACGGGCTCGGCGACAGCCTGATCCTGCGGGCTGGCCTTGCCACGGGTGCGCCGGGTGTCGCCGTGATGTCGCATCTCGACACCGTCCATCCCGTCGGGACTAGCGCGCGCGACCTGCCCGTGCGGGTCGAGGGCGACCGGCTCTACGGCCCGGGCGTCTACGACATGAAGGGCGGCGCTTATCTCGCGCTGCAGGCCTTCAAGCAGGTCGCGCTGGCCGGCACTGCGAAGCGGCCGCTCGTCTTCCTGTTCACGCCCGACGAGGAGATCGGCTCGCCGACGACGCGTGGGCTGATCGAGGAGATCGGTCGCAAATCGGCGGCGGTGCTGATCACCGAGCCGGCGCGCGAGGGCGGCAAGATCGTCACGGCGCGGAAAGGTGTGGGGCGCTTCGAGGTGAAGCTCGAGGGCCGGCCGGCGCATTCCGGCGCGCGCCATGCCGACGGACGCAGCGCGATCCGCGAGGCGGCGCACCAGATTCTGGCGATCGAGGGCCTGACCGATTATGCCCGCGGCCTCACCACCACGGTCGCGCTGATGGGCGGAGGCACGGCGGCGAACGTGATCCCGCAGCATGCCTGGTTCAGCGTCGATCTGCGCGTCGCCACGGCGGCGGACGGTGCGGTGCTCGAGAGCCAGATCCTCGGTCTTGCGCCCAAGGATCCGGACGTCCGCATTAGCGTCACCGGCGGCATGAACCGGCCTCCTTACGAGAAGTCGCCCGAGGGGGCGGCGCTGTTCGAGACGGCGAAGCGCATCGCGGCCGGCATCGGTTTCGAGTTGCAGGACTGCCCGATGACGGGCGGTGGCTCGGACGGCAACTTCACCGCCGCGCTGGGCGTGCCGACCCTGGACGGGCTCGGTATCGACGGCGAGGGCGCGCATACGCTGTCGGAACACGCGCTGATCTCGTCGATCGCGCCGCGCCAGGCGCTGATCAAGGGGCTGCTGGAGACGGTGTGAGGTTTCTCCTCGTCTGGCGTTGAGACGCGCGTGTCATCCCGGGCGACCGCAGGGAGACCCGGGATCCATTCCGGAACCTAACCCACGAGCGCTCCGGAATGGATCCTGGATCTTCGCTGCGCTGCGTCCGGGATGACCGGCCTCCTATGAGGGCCGAGAGACCAACGAAAAAGGGGCTGCAGCGATGCAGCCCCTTTCGTGTTTTCGCAGGCAGTGAATCGCTTACGCCTCGCTCGGGCTCTCCGGCACCTGACCAGCTTCGGCCTCAGCCTCGTCACTCTCGCCCTCGTCACCGATGCGCTCGACCGAGACGACCTTCTCGCTGGCGTCGGTGTTGAACACCGTGACGCCCTGCGTCGAGCGGCCGGCGATGCGGATGCGGTTGCCGGGGCCGGCGTCGACCGGCACGCGGATGACCTGGCCGCCATCGGTGACCAGCATGATCTGGTCGCGGTCGTCGACCGGGAAGGAGGCGATGAGCTTGCCGTTGCGGTCGTTGACGACCATGGCGACGATGCCCTTTCCGCCGCGGCCGGTGACCCGGTACTCGAAGGAGGAGCTGCGCTTGCCGTAGCCCTTCTCCGATACCGTCAGGATGAACTGCTCGGCGAGCTGCATCTCCAGCCGCTTGGCGCCGAGTTCGACCTCGCCGGCCGCCTCTTCGCCATCGCCACTGGCCGGCGCCTCCACCGTGTCCTCGGCTTCGCCGTTGAGGGCGCGGCGCTGGGCGGCGGCGTCCTTGAGATAGGTGGCGCGCTCCTCGGGCGTGGCGTCGAGATGCTTCAGGATCGCCAGCGAGATGACCTCGTCGCCCTTGCCGAGATTGATGCCGCGCACGCCGGTGGAATCGCGGCCCTTGAAGACGCGCACCTCCGGCACCTCGAAGCGGATGCACTGGCCGTTGGCGGTGGTCAGCAGCACGTCGTCGGCCTCGGTGCAGATCTGCACGTCGACGATATGGTCGCCCTCGTCGAGCTTCATCGCGATCTTGCCAGCGCGATTGACGTTGACGAAGTCGGAGAGCTTGTTGCGGCGGACATTGCCCGACGCGGTCGCGAACATGACGTCCAGCGTCTCCCAGCTCGCCTCGTCCTCGGGCAGCGGCATGATCGTGGTGATGCGCTCGTTCTTCTCGAGCGGCAGCATGTTGTTGAGGAACTTGCCGCGCGAGTTCGGCGCCGCCAGCGGCAGGCGCCAGACCTTCTCCTTGTAGACCTGTCCCTCGGAGGAGAAGAACAGCACCGGCGTGTGGGTGTTGGCGACGAAGAGGCGGGTGACGAAATCCTCGTCCTTGGTCGCCATGCCGGAGCGGCCCTTGCCGCCACGCTTCTGCGCCCGATAGGTCGAGAGCGGCACGCGCTTGATGTAGCCGGCATGCGAGACGGTGACGACCATGTCCTCGCGGGCGATTAAATCCTCGTCGTCGAGATCGGAACCCCAGTCCTGGATCACGGTGCGGCGCGGGGTAGCGAAGGCGGCCTTCACCGCCGCCAGCTCGTCCTTGATGATGGCCTGAATGCGGATGCGCGAGCGCAGGATGTCGAGATAATCGGCGATCTCGGTGGCGAGCTTCTGCAACTCGTCGCCGATCTCGTCGCGGCCCAGAGCGGTCAGGCGGGCGAGGCGGAGCTCGAGGATCGCCTTGGCCTGCGCGTCCGAGAGGCGGTAGGTGCCGTCGGCATTGATCGGGTGGCGCGGATCGTCGACCAGGGCGATCAGCGGTGCGATGTCCTCGGCCGGCCAGTCGCGGTCCATCAGCGAGGCATGCGCGACGGCGGGCGTCGGCGCGGTGCGGATCAGGCGAATGACCTCGTCGATATTGGCCACCGCCGTGGCGAGGCCGCAGAGCACATGGGCGCGCTCACGGGCCTTGTTGAGCAGGAAGCGGGTGCGCCGCGAGACGACCTCCTCGCGGAACTCGACGAAGGCGACGATGAAGTCGCGCAGGTTGAGAACCTCGGGCCGGCCGCCGTTGAGCGCGACGAAGTTGCAGCCGAAGGAGGTCTGCAGCTGGGTGAAGCGGTAGAGCTGATTGAGCACGACGTCGGAGAGCGCGTCGCGCTTGATCTCGATGACGACGCGCACGCCCTCGCGGCTGGATTCGTCGCGCAGGTCGGAAATGCCCTCGATGCGCTTTTCGCGCACCATGTCGGCGATCTTCTCGACCATCGAGGCCTTGTTCACCTGGTAGGGAACCTCGGTGACGATGATCGCCTCGCGCTCCTTGCGCAGTTCCTCGATATGCGTCTTCGAGCGCATCACGATCGAGCCGCGGCCGGTGTGATAGGCGGCGTGGATGCCGCTGCGGCCCATGATCGAGGCGCCGGTCGGGAAATCGGGGCCGGGCACGATCTCGATCAGCTCGTCGATCGTGATCTCGGGATTGTCGATCAGCGCGACGCAGGCATCGATGACCTCGCCGAGATTGTGCGGCGGGATGTTGGTGGCCATGCCGACCGCGATGCCGCCCGCGCCGTTGACGAGGAGGTTCGGGTAGCGCGCCGGCAGGACCGTCGGCTCCTGCTCCTTGCCGTCGTAGTTGGCCTGGAAGTTGACGGTGTCGAGGTCGAGATCCTCCAGCAGCGGCATCGCGGCCTTGTCGAGCCGGGCTTCGGTGTAGCGATCGGCCGCCGGGCTGTCGCCATCCATCGAGCCGAAATTGCCCTGGCCGTCGATCAGCGGCAGGCGCAGCGAGAAATCCTGCGCCATGCGCACCAGCGCGTCATAGACCGCGAGATTGCCGTGAGGATGGTATTTACCCATCGTGTCGCCGACGATGCGGGCGCATTTGGTGTAGGGCCGGTCGGGCAGGTTCTTGTTCTCGTGCATCGAGAACAGGATGCGCCGGTGCACCGGCTTCAGGCCGTCGCGGACATCGGGCAGAGCGCGGCTCACGATCACGCTCATGGCGTAATCGAGATAGCTCTTCTTCATCTCGTCGGTGATGGCGATCGGCTTGATCTCGCCGCCGAACTGCGGCTCGTCCGGGCGCTTGTCGTCTGTGTCGTCGCTCAACGGATTGGGTCCCGATTCCGGTTGTTTTTCAAGCTTCTGGCTAGCCGATTCCGGTGGTTTAGGCCAGCGTCGCCAGCGGCTTTTCGGTGGAAAATAAACATAGCAATTTCAATGACTTGCGTCCTTCGACGGTGGCGCCTGCCGTTGCGCTCCACATTGCCGCCTTGTTTGGACGTGGCCATGAGCAAAAATGGGTTGAGCCGCTATGGCCGCGCGCTGGCCGGCCCTCCAGCCCTCATCCTGAGGAGGTCGCTTCGGCGACCGTCTCGAAGGATGCTCCAGCTCATTCCAGAGCCTCCTGGACCATCCTTCAAGACGCTGCTGCGCAGCTCCTCAGGATGAGGGCTGAGTGCGGGGCGCTGGCTTCGCAGCGCTGCCCCTTCCCGTGTGACGCGCAGCATGTCTTTAGTGCCGCCATGCCGATCGACTTCATCACCTCTGCGCTCGTCACCCTGCTCGTCACGCTCGACCCGCCGGGGCTGGCGCCGATCTTCCTGTCGCTGACGCAGGGCATGTCGGCTGGCGAGCGGCGGCAGGTGGCGATCCGTGCCTGCATCATCGCCTTCGGCATCCTCGCCTTCTTCGGCGTCGCCGGCGACATCGTGCTGAAGGCGCTCGGCGTCTCGCTGCCGGCCTTCCGCATCGCCGGCGGGCTGCTGCTGTTCTGGATCGCCTTCGAGATGGTGTTCGAGCGGCGCAGCGAGCGCAAGCAGCAGACCGCGACGACGGCGATCACCCAGGACCACATCCGCAATGTCGCGGCCTTTCCGCTGGCGATCCCGCTGATGGCGGGGCCCGGCGCGCTGACCGCGATCATCCTCCTCGCAGGCCGGGCGGAGGGCGACCCGCTGCGGCTGGCGGCGCTGGCGATCATCTGCGGGCTGGTCATCCTGTCCTGCCTCGTCGTCTTCCTCCTGGCGACACCGCTCGCCCGCCTGCTCGGCATCACCGGCAACATCGTCCTCACCCGCCTGCTCGGCGTCATCCTCGCGGCGCTGGCCGTGCAGTTCGTGATCGACGGGGTGAGGGCGGTGGTGCGGGCGGGGTAGGCGACGGTTCATATCCGTCCGGGGCGAGAGCGGCGCCGCACCTCCGTCAATTGGAGGATGCCGGCCCTTGGTCCTGTCGCCGATACTGTCGCGGGGGAATCACTGGCGCCGGCGGAGGCAGTATGCGGTTTCGGTCTTGGAGGCCCGCGGTTTTCATCGCGATGGCGGCGATCGGGAGCGTGCTGGCGCTCGGGGCCGGGACGGTTCTGGCCCAGGTCCCGAGCGCTCCCAAGCGCCTCGCCTTCGTCATCGGCAACGGTGCCTACAGCGCCATCCCGCCGCTGCAGAACGCCCTCAACGACGCGAACGCCACGCGCAGCGTACTGCAGGAGGCCGGATTCGAGGTGGTGCCCGCCAGTGACGCGACGCTGGCCGATCTGCGCAGCGCGCTCGACCGCTTCATCGAGCGGGTGCGCGAGTCCGGGCGCGGGACCACCGCGCTGGTCTATTATGCCGGTCATGCGGTCCAGCTCGACGGCACGAACTACCTGCTGCCGATCGATGTCCGGCCGCAGCGCTCCACCGACATTCCGGCCCAGGCCCTCCCGCTCAGCGACATCCTGCGGCGCCTCGACGGCACGGGGGCGGTGTCCAAGATCGTCGTGCTCGACGCCTGTCGGAACAACCCCTTCGCCACCGCCGAATTGTCGCGCGGGCTGGCGCTCCAGCTCGTCGACGGCGCGCAGGACGGCATCCGTTCCGAGGCGGGGCTGGCGCGCATCGACTCGGGCAGCGGCACCTTCGTCGCCTTCTCGACGTCGCCGGGAGCGACCGCGGCCGACGGCGCCGGCGCCAACAGCCCCTTCACGACGGCCTTCCTGCGCGAGATCCGCGAGCCCGGCCTGCCGGTCGAGCAGCTGTTCCGGCGCATCCGGCTCTCGGTCCACGACGCGACCGGCGGGCAGCAGATCCCCTGGGACACCTCCTCGCTGATCACCGATTTCGCCTTCTTCCAGCGTCCGGCCACCGCGCCCGCCACACCGCCCGCCGGTCCCGCCACCACGCAGGGCCCCTCGCTGACGCTGCGCCCGACGGCTGCGAGCCTGCGCAGCATGGCTCCCGCCGACGCCTATCGCGCCGCCATCGCCTGGGACCGCCGCGACATCTACCGGGCGACGCTCGAGGCGCATCCCGACGACGAGCGGGCGCTGCGGCTGCATCGCGGCCTGGCGCTGCGCACCGAGGAGACGGCCTGGGCCGAAACCGTCCGGGCCGGCGACGCGGAGTCCTTCCGGCTGTTCGCGCGGCTCTATCCGGGCTC
>NZ_JAUXYO010000133.1 GCF_030694325.1 Allobosea sp.
CGGTCGAGCTGCCGCCGGGCTCGACGCTGGAGGACACCCGCGCCACCACCGACCAGATCGTGGACGCGCTGCGCACCATCCCCGAGGTGACGCAGGTCTTCGTGCTCGGCGGCTCCTCGCCGACCGGCCAGCGTGAGGTGCGGCGCGCCGCGGTGACCATCAAGCTCAAGCCCAAATCCGAGCGCGCCGCCCGCCAGAAGGACCTCAAGGTCGTCATCGCCCAAAAATTGGCCAGCGTGCCGGACGCGCGCGCCTGGTACGTCAACGAGCGCGGCGAGCGCGAAATGGCTTTCTCGATCCTCTCCAAGGACGGCGCGGCGCTGGACGAGGCGGTGGCGCGCATCGAGACCAAGATGCGCAAGGTCGACGGCTATCTCAACGTCGCGACCTCGGGCTCGCTCTCGCGTCCCGAGCTGACGGTGCGTCCCAAGCTCGAGGCCGCCGCCAGCCTCGGCGTCACGCCCGAGGCGATCTCGGAGGCCGTGCGCGTCGCCACGATTGGCGATGTCGGCGCCAATCTCGCCAAGTTCAATGCCGGCGACCGGCTGGTGCCGATCCGCGTGCAGCTCGATGAGGCGGCGCGCGCCGATATCCGCAACATCGCGGCCCTGCGCGTCACCAACACCAGCGGCGTCTCGATTCCGCTGACCGCCGTGGCCGAGATCGGCTTCGGCGAGGGGCCGTCATCGATCGACCGCTATGACCGCGTGCGCCGCGCTGCGATCGGCGCCGATCTCAAGCGCGGCTTCGAGCTGGGCACGGCGCAGGAGACCTTCCACACCATCGTCAAGGAGGTCGGCCTGCCCGACGGCGTCTGGATCGCCGCGACGGGCGATGCCGAGATCCAGGGCGAGGTCGTCGCCGGCTTCATCCAGGCGATGACGACCGGGCTGATGCTGGTGCTGGCCGTGCTGATCCTGCTGTTCGGCTCGGTCTTCCAGCCGATCACGATCCTGCTCTCGCTGCCGCTCTCCTTCGGCGGCGTGGTCATCGCCCTTCTCGCCACGGGCAACCCGGTCTCGATGCCGGTCTATATCGGCCTGCTCATGCTGATGGGCATCGTCACCAAGAACGCGATCATGCTGGTCGATTTCGCTGTCGAGGAGGAGGGCCGCGGCAAGGACCGCCGCACCGCTCTGCTCGAGGCCGGCCGCAAGCGCGCCCGCCCGATCGTGATGACGACGATCGCGATGGCCGCCGGCATGCTGCCCTCGGCCTATGGTGTCGGTGACGGTGGCGAGTTCCGCGCGCCGATGGCGATCGCGGTGATCGGCGGCCTCCTGGTCTCGACCGTGCTCAGCCTCGTCTTCGTGCCGTCCTTCTACGCGGTGATGGACGACCTTTCGCAGCTGACGGGCCGCGTTTTTGGCCGCTTCTTCAGCAAGGCGGAGGATGAGAGCCTGTGGGAGGCGAAGCCGGAGGAGGGCCACGCCCGGCCCGAGGCCGGAGCGACCCAGATGAAGCTGCCGCCGCCGCCGCCACGGTTGGCGGCGGAGTGATCAGGCGGCGGGGCAGCGGCCCCGCGCTTGCGGTCAGATCGCCTTCTCGCCGCTCTGCGACGGCTTGGCCGGCGGCTGCTGGTTGCGGCGGCTGAGCATTTCGCCGCGCGATTTGACGATCTGGGCGACGACGACGTCCTGCACGCTCTGGGTCGCGGCGCGGCGCACCCCCACGCGAACGACGAGGCGGGCGCCGTCATGCTCCTGAATCTCGATGATCGCCTGGGCGAGCGCGTCGACATCGGCCCTGCAGAAGATCATCGCCGCCTTGGCCACCACTTCCGCCTTCTCGTCGGTGGCGAGCATGGGGCCGCCCTCGCGGCCGATGCAGGTCAGCATGCGCGCGCGGATCAGGTCTCGGGTCTTTTCCAGCACGGCCCGCTTTTCGGCCCTGTCCTGGCGCTCGGCCTCCGTTTGCGGTGCGGTCGGGTTTGTCGCACGGGCAGCGGGATTCACAGGCCCGCGCAGGCTCGCGCTCTGCTTGGCGCATTCGACCAGCGCCGGCAGCATCTCGCTGGTCGAGGTCAGGGCGAAGGTCAGGCGCTGGTCGTTGGCGACCAGTTCCAGACGATGGCCCTGACGAAACGCGCCGATCAGTTGCGAGTCGGCGGGCATCGCGATCGCGAGCAAGGTCGGTGTCTTGGCTTCGGCCGTTACATCGATGCGGGAGGTGCGGTCGAAGACGAGCTGGAGATTCAGCCGGCTCCCGGGCTTCAGCTTCCAGTTCGGGTGGGCGAAACCGATCAGCCATTTGAGGTCGGCGGTGATCGAGGTGAACATCCGGGTGCCGTTGCGATAGCCGGCATTGACGGCGCAATGCGAGAAGGCGCCCGTGGCATCGTTGGTGAAGGCACCGCCGGTCCAGTTGCCGACGACGATCTTGCCGAAGGGGCCCGCGGCCTGTGCGCCCGGAGCCAGCAGCAGGATCGAAGCCAGAATAAACCCACGCAGCATGCGTCACCTCGCCATGATAGGGCGCTCAGGATGACGTCGGACGCCCTATTGCGCAATTCGCACGCGGTGCGGAGGTTCCGGCGGCATCGGCTCACGCCCAATCCCCCGACCGGCTCTCGCCGCGGAGTCTCGCTTCAGTCACATCCCGAAAGGGGTGCGCCGAGCCGGGCGGCGCGGCGGCTTTGGCCGCGTGCCGATGTCGAGTGTCGATGTCGAAGTGTCGAGGCGGCGGGGCTGCCCGCCGTCCGGCTCCGCGCGCGGTTTTCTGTGGTTTCGCCCGCCGCCCATTAAGGTCGGTCACGACCGGGATTGCTGAAGGCCCCGGCGACGAGCAGCCCCTCCGGGCGAACGGCCTTGCGAGGGCCGCCCATCCCGAACACCGCATTCCGCCCGGCCGCACGATGCCTCACGACAGCCCCCTTGGTCGGGCGGAACGTGCAGAGCTTAGCCACAGGTTCGGGCCGCGGGGATAACGATTTCGAGCGCCGGGCACCGGGCCGGAAGACGGGGTTCAGGCCTCCACAAATCCCCCATTTCGCGCCTGTTACTCACTCGCTTTGCGCCGGAACATCGCCGGTGCGGGCTTGTTCGCCTCTCAGACCCCGGAGAGAGGACCAGCCCATGTTCATGCGCGTCGACAGGCTCCAGACCGAGCTTCCCGCCCCCAAGAAGAAGGATCCGAACGCCGCCGCCGCCCTGCAGGAGCTGCTCGGCGGCAAATATGGCGAGATGTCCACGCTCGGGAACTACATGTTCCAGAGCTTCAACTTCCGCAGCAAGGACAAGCTGAAGCCGTTCTACCATCTCGTCGCCAGCATCACGGCGGAGGAACTCGGCCATGTCGAGCTCGTCAGCCACGGCGTCGCCATGCTCAACAACGGCCCCGACAATGATGGCGACAGCAAGCCCGGCGGCGACATCTCGAAATCGCCGATGGAGGCGATGCAGGAAATCCGGCTCGCGGCCGGCTTCCTCTCGAATGGCGGCGGCGCGACCCCGGTCAACAGCAACGGCGCCTCCTGGAACAACGACTTCATCACCACGACCGGCAATGTCGTCACCGACCTGCTGCACAATTTCCACCTGGAATGCGGCGCACGGCTGCACAAGCTGCGGGTCTACGAGACGCTTTCGGACCCGACCGGCCGCGAGGTCTGCGGCTATCTGCTGGTGCGCGGCTCGGTGCATGCCCACGCCTATGCGCTGGCGCTGAAGCAGATCACCGGCGTCGAGATCGAGAAGATGCTGCCGACGCCCAACATCAATCTCGACAAGATTCCCGAGTGCCAGAAATACCTGCAGGAGGGCTCGCACCGGAGGCTCTACACCTTCAGCCCCTCCGACTATGACGGCATGGCCGGCATCTGGGGCAATGGCGAGATGGCCCTGCCGGGCGACCCGCCGGGCGAGCTCGAGGTCGTCGAGGGCATGCCGGAGGGCGGCAAGATCCACCAGCTCACCGGCGTCCCCTCGGCTTTCACGCCGGACTATGCGCCGGAGGAGATGTTCGAGATCGCGACCAAGCTCTACAAGGCTTCGCGCTGAGCGGAGCAACCCCGGCCCGGCGGCTTCGGCCGCCGGGTCAGGCGCCGTCCTCGGAGCCGCGCGCGACGACGCCATAGGCCCGGGAGCGGGCTCCAGGCGCGCTCCGCGGGCCGCAAGCCGAAAGCCCCCGGCGCAGCAGTTCGCGTACCGCCGCCGCCCGGCTCGGCATCCGGTTGGCGAAACGGAAATCGTCGAGCGCCGCCAGCTCTTCGCCATCCAGCATGACCTGCAGACGCTCGCCGCGCGCCAGATCATGCCCTTTCAATGTCTTTTCGCCCATCGCAGCCGCTCGCCGGGCCGCAGGGCCCGCTCTCGTGTCGTCTCGGGATGATGACGATC
>NZ_JAUXYO010000137.1 GCF_030694325.1 Allobosea sp.
GGCCGGGCGAACCGGCGGCTCCCCCGAGCCGCCGCCGGTTCGCCGACCGCAACGACAACGAAAAAAGGGCGTAACAGGTGTCGAGCATTCCGACCGATGCGGTCAAACCAGGCAGGGCCTCGCTGTTCTACGATCCCAAGATCCGGGGCTATGTCTATCAGATCGTGCTGCTGGCGATCGTGGCCTTCCTGATCTGGTCCGCCGCGTCGAACGCGATCGAGAACCTCCGCGCCCAGAAGATCGCCTCCGGCTTCGGCTTCTGGAACAATGCGGCCGGCTTCGACGTCAACCAGAAGCTGATCCCCTTCAGCGCTGCGAGCTCGAGCTATGGACAGGCCTTCTGGGTCGGCCTGCTCAACACGCTGCTGGTCGCTTCGATCGGCATCGTCTTGTCGACCTTTCTCGGGTTCTTCATCGGCGTGGCGCGGCTCTCGAGCAATTGGGTGCTGGCGAAGCTGGCGATGGTCTATGTCGAGGTCATCCGCAACCTGCCGCTGCTGCTGCAGCTGTTCTTCTGGTACAATGCGGTGCTCAAGCCGTTGCCCGACGCGCGGAATTCAATCGCGCTGCCAGGCTCGATCTTCCTCAACAACCGCGGCCTGATCCTGCCCAATCCGCAATTCGGGCCGGCCTTTCAGGCGGTGGTGATCGCCTTCTTCGTCGCCGTCGTGGTGGCGCTCGTGTTCTACCGCTGGTCCAAGACGCAGCAGGCCCGCACCGGAACCCAGTATCCCAACGGCCTGATCACCCTGGGGCTGGTCCTCGGCGTGCCGCTGCTGGTGTTCTTCGTCGCCGGGAGCCCGCTCTCCTTCGAGCTGCCGCAGCAGGGTCGCTTCAACCTGACCGGCGGCCTTCAGATCTTTCCCGAATTCGTCGCGCTGCTGATCGGCCTGACCACCTACACCGCAGGCTTCATCGCCGAGGTGGTCCGCGCCGGCATCCTCGCCGTCTCCAAGGGCCAGACCGAGGCGGCCCATGCGCTCGGCCTGCGACCGGGACCGACGCTGAAGCTGGTCGTGATTCCGCAGGCGATGCGGGTGATCATCCCGCCGCTGACCTCGAACTATCTCAACCTGACCAAAAACTCGTCACTCGCGGTGGCGATCGGCTACCCCGACCTGGTTCAGGTTTTCACCGGCACCGTCCTGAACCAGACGGGGCAGGCGGTCGAGGTCGTCGCCGTTACCATGGCCGTCTATCTGACGATCTCGCTCGTCACCTCGCTGTTCATGAACATCTACAATCAGCGCATGGCGCTGGTCGAACGGTGAGGGCGTCCCGATGACCGATGCGACACTCGAAAACGCCCCGCACGCCTTCGTCCGCAGGGAGACGCTCGAGCAGCAGGCCGCGCCGCTCTCCGTGGCCGGGCCTGTTGCCTGGGTGCGCAACAACCTCTTCTCGGGACCGGTCAACAGCTTCATGACGCTGATCTGCGTCTATGTTGTCGCCACCAGCCTGCCGGACCTGATCCGCTTCTACTTCATCGACGCGGTCTGGACCGGCACCAACCGCGACGCCTGCCTCGCCGACAAGGTCGGCCGCCCGGTCGGTGCCTGCTGGGCTTACGTCGCCGACCGGTTCCAGTACTTCATCTACGGCTCCTATCCGGTGTCGCAGCGCTGGCGGGTCAACATCGTCTTCCTGATGTTCGCGCTGGCTGTCGTGTGGATGCTCTGGGACCGTGCTCCGCTGAAGAAGCTCGGCGCGTTTTTCTTCTTCGTCGTCATGCCGCTCGGCGCCTATGTGCTGCTGGTCGGCGGCGCGGGCGCAGAGGGCGTCCTGCGCACCGTGATCATGATCACGCTGGCCCTTGCGGGGCTCTACCTCGTCCTCTCCTTCGTTCCGGGCATCGCCCGCTTCTGGACCCCGGCACCCCTGCTCGAGGTCGAGATGGCTGCGACGCCCCTGCAGCGGTTCCAGAGCCCCAAGCGTCTGATCCTGCTCTCGCTCGTCGTCTTCGGCCTGATTGCCGTGCTGGCGGACACGGCGGGCCTGCCGCGGGCCGACACCGGCCTCTGGGGCGGCATCATGGTGACCTTCCTGATCGCCGCGGTCGGCATCGTCTTCTCGCTCCCGCTCGGCGTGCTGCTCGCGCTGGGGCGCCGCTCGCGGCTGCCGATCATCCAGCTCCTCTCGGTGATCTTCATCGAGTTCGTGCGCGGCGTGCCGCTGATCACCGTGCTGTTCATGGCCAACACCATGCTGCCGCTCTTCGTGCCGCAGGAATGGTCGCCCGACCGCCTGCTGCGCCCGCTGATCGGCGTCGCCCTCTTCGCCGCCGCCTATATGGCGGAGGTCATCCGAGGCGGCCTGCAGGCGATCCCGAAGGGCCAGTACGAGGGCGCCATGTCGCTCGGCCTCGGCTACTGGCAGATGATGCGCCTGATCATCCTGCCGCAGGCGCTGCGCATCGTGATCCCCGGGATCGTCAACACCTTCATCGGGCTGTTCAAGGATACGACGCTGGTTACCGTCGTCGGCATCTTCGACTTCCTGCGCACCATCGAGGCGACCCTGGTCGATCCGACCTGGTCGACGCCGACCACCCGGGCGACAGGCTATGCCTTCGCCGGCCTCTTCTATTTCCTGTGTTGCTGGGGCATGTCCCGCTACTCGATCGCGGTCGAGAAGCGGCTCGCCGCCGGCCAGAGACGCTGAGAAGGACCACGATCATGGCAATGGCAGAAACCAGGGCTGACACCCGCCCGGCGGCTCTCAAGCCCACTTCGCTCAACACGCCGACGGCGGTCGAAATGGTCGGCGTGAACAAGTGGTATGGCGAGTTCCACGTGCTGCGCGACATCAACCTCAAGGTCGAGCGCGGCGAGAAGCTCGTCATCTGTGGCCCGTCGGGATCCGGCAAGTCGACGATGATCCGCTGCATCAACCGGCTGGAAGAACACCAGAAGGGCTCGATCATCGTGGACGGCACCGAGCTGACCAACGACCTCAAGAAGATCGACGAGATCCGCCGCGACGTCGGCATGGTCTTTCAGCACTTCAACCTGTTCCCGCACCTCACCATCCTCGAGAACCTGACGTTGGCGCCGATCTGGGTGAAGAAGCTGCCCAAGAAGGACGCCGAGGAGATCGCGATGCACTATCTCAAGCGCGTCAAGATCCCCGAGCAGGCGTTGAAATATCCCGGCCAGCTCTCCGGCGGCCAGCAGCAGCGCGTCGCGATCGCCCGCTCGCTCTGCATGAGCCCCAAGATCATGCTGTTCGACGAGCCGACCTCGGCGCTCGACCCCGAGATGGTCAAGGAGGTGCTGGACACCATGGTCTCGCTGGCGGAGGAGGGCATGACCATGCTTTGCGTCACGCACGAGATGGGCTTCGCCCGGCAGGTGGCCGACCGCGTCATCTTCATGGATGCCGGCCAGATCGTCGAGATGAACAAGCCCGACGCCTTCTTCAAGAACCCGCAGCACGAGCGCACGAAGCTGTTCCTGAGCCAGATCCTGCACTGAGGCGGCCGCCCCCTGCATCGCCGGCGCAGCCTGCGGCGCGCGACGCAGGGGAACAATGATCGGCGGTCGCGGTTGTCCTCCCAAATCGGAGGACACCATGAAACGCTTCATTCCTGTTCTGCTGGCCACGCTGGTCGCCACGGGCGGAGCTTATGCCCAGTCGATCAACATCGGCCCAGGCGGCGTGCAGGTCGACCCGCGATCGCCGCGCGATCGCGCCATCGAACGCGACATCCGCCGCGAGGAGCGCGAGCGGGCCCGCTACGAGCGGATTCGCGACCGGCGGGACTGCCGCACCGTGACGACGATCCGCGAGACGCGCCGCGGCGAAGTCCGCAGCACCGAGCGCGTCTGCGACTGACCTCGGAACCGGCTGCAAGACAAAAAGCCCCGCCGAACAATCGTTCGGCGGGGCTTTTTCGTGGGCCGAACAGTCTGCCGGCCTATTGGCCGTCGCGCGCCTTCACGGCCACATCCGGGAAATCCGAGAACAGCCCGTCGATGCCGAGCGCGAAGAACGCCTTGTACTCGGCGACGGCATCGCCCTTGAAATCCGAAGCCAGCCGTTTCGGCTCGCTGCGGAAGGTCCAGGTATGGACCTGCAGACCGGCCGCCTTGGCGTTGCGGATGACCTCGGTCGGCGGCAGCAGGACGCGGTCGCGCTCGTCGATCGCACCGTCCTTGTTCAAATCCTGCGGCTTGCCGTCGGCGCCGATCACCTGCTTGCCGGGCAGGAGATAGGGCTTCCACGGCGCCACGCCGTCGGCATAGGTCGCGATCTCCTTCAGCCCTTCGGCGGTGACGAGGTCCTTGAAGGTGCGCTTGTCGCCGGTGACGACGAAGTCATAGGGCTTGTCGAAGGGAGCGGCGAGGACGATGCCGCCATCCTTGTCGACATCGTCGGCATCGACGAGCTGGAACAGCCGCACCTGCGTCTTGCCGCGCAGATATTTGAGATTGGCGGTCTCGAAGCTCTGGATGATCACCGGCGAGGTCTTCTCGGTCCAGCCCGCGGCCTTCAGCGCGTCGAGCAGCCTGTCCTCGAGCGGCAGCCCGATGGCGGCATGGAAGATCGGATGCTTGGTCTCCGGATACACGCCGATGCTGCGGCCGAGGCGCGCGGTCTCGGCCTTGGCGAGGTCGATGACCTCCTGGAAGGTCGGGACCTGATATTTTCCGTTATGAGACTGGTCGCGATCAGCGAAGGCCTGCTTGGCACGCAGCGTCCTGATTTCGGCCAGGGTGAAATCCCCGGCGAACCAGTCGGTGGTCTCGATACCATCGACGCGGCGGGTGGTCTTGCGGCTCGCGAAGTCCGGTCGGCCGGCGACGTCGGTGGTCCCGCCCAGCATCGGCTCGTGGCGAGCGATCAGGACCCCGTCCTTGGTCGCCACCAGATCCGGCTCGATGAAGTCCGCCCCCTGCGCGATGGCGAGCCGGTAGGCTTCGAGCGTGTGCTCGGGCAGATAGCCGCTCGCGCCACGATGGCCGACGACCAGCGGCTTCTGGCCGACCGACGCCGGCGCGGCCGCTTGTGCGAAAACGGTTGCGGGGACGGACATGGCGAGGCCGATCGCCAACCCCGTGCTCATCAGCAGCTTCGTCGTCATGGCATCGATCCTCGTCGCGTTCGGTTGGAACGCAATCCATGATCGGGCGATGTGACAGGCCGTTGACCCCGGTCTTCGCCGCCCCGCGGCAGGCGGGGCAGGGCGGGAAGACGAAGTCCGCCTCAGCGGCGCCCGCTCTCGAGGGTCGTCTTCGCATCGAGGCGCTTGGCCGGCGGCGTCAGGTCCGGCGCGGGCTGCGTGGCGCAGGCCACCAGCGACAGGGCGAGGACGGAGGCGAGGAAGAATTGGCTGGCGCGCAGCATGGCGGTCACCTTTTTGTGGGGCAGACTGTTGCCTCGTCTTTCCGCCTGTGGAAGGAGCCCGTCAAGCGGATCTCGTCGGGCGCGCCATGACTGTGCGTCATGATTGAATTGGTCCAGTCTCGTTCTGTACCCGCACGTCGCCGCCTCTCGTTTCCGGAATCGCTCACGCCATGACGCCCGCCGCCCGCATCAGCGCCGCCATCGAGGTGCTGGACGACATCATCCAGCGGCGCCGGCCGGCCTCCGACGCGCTCAAGGATTGGGGCCTGTCGCGCCGCTTCGCCGGCTCGAAGGACCGGGCCGCCATCGCTTCGCTCGTCTATGACGCGCTGCGCCGCAAGGCATCCAGCGCCCATGTGATGGGCGTCGACACGCCCCGCGCGCTGATGCTGGGCATGCTGGCGCGCCAACGCGGCCTCGACCTCGAGCAGATCGCCGCGCTCTGCACCGGCGAGCACCACGCGCCCGCGCCGCTGGAGAGCGAGGAGGTCGACCGGCTGGTGGCGCTCTCGCTGGCCGACGCGCCCGACTGGGTGCGGGCCGACGTGCCGGAATGGCTCTGGCCGGGCTTTTCCAGCGCCTTCGGGCACGAGGCCGTCGCGGAGGGCGAGGCTCTCGCCGGGCGCGCGCCGATCGACATCCGCGCCAACCGGCTGAAGACGACGCGCGAAGCCCTCGCCGCCGAACTTGGCCATGCCGCCCCCGAGCCCGGCACCTGGTCGCCCGACGCGCTGCGCTTCCAGCCCGGCGCGGATGGGCGAGGGCCCTCGCTCCAGGCGGAACCGGCCTTCTTCACCGGCAGCTTCGAGATTCAGGACGAGGGCTCGCAACTCGTGACCCTGCTCGCAGGGGCAAAGCCAGGCGAGACGGTCGTCGACCTCTGCGCCGGCGCCGGCGGCAAGACGCTGGCGCTGGCCGCGCTGATGGCCAATAGCGGCCGCCTCTTCGCCACCGATCTCGATGCGCGCCGGCTCGCCCCGCTGCATGAACGGCTCGCCCGTTCCGGCGCCTCCATCGTCGAGATCCGCATCCCGCGCTCGCGCGGCCACGAGCCGCTGGCCGAGATCGAGGGCCAGGCCGACCTCGTCCTGGTCGACGCCCCCTGCACCGGCTCGGGCACCTGGCGGCGCAATCCGGATGCGAAATGGCGCGTCCGCCCCGGCGCGCTGGCCGAGCGCGTCAAGGACCAGGCCGAGGTGCTGGCGCGGGCCGCAAGGCTGGTGAAGCCGGGCGGGCGCATCGCCTACATCACCTGCTCGGTCCTGCCCGAGGAGAACGATGCGGCGATCGAAGCCTTCCTCGCCAGCCACCCGGACTTCGCCAACCTGGCGCCCGCCGCAATGCTGGCATCGAAGCACGGTGATTTCAGTCTGCTGGCGCGTTTCGCGACGACCCGCGGGCTCCAGCTCTCACCGCGACGCACCGGCACGGACGGCTTCTACCTCGCTTGCGTCCGGCGAGGGGGCTGAAGCTGCGCGACAGCCGTTGCGTGGCATCGCACGATGGCTTAACCGGGCGCGATGACGAGCGCTCAGCCCCATCACGACTCCATCCTGATCATCGATTTCGGCAGCCAGGTGACGCAGCTGATCGCGCGGCGCATCCGCGAGATCGGCGTCTACTGCGAGATCGCGCCGTTCCAGTCGGCCTCCGAGGCGTTCCAGCGCCTGAAGCCCAAGGGCGTGATCTTCTCCGGCGGACCGGCTTCGGTGCCCGATGAAGGCTCGCCGCGCGCGCCGCAAGAGGTCTTCTCGACCGGGCTTCCGGTGCTGGGCATCTGCTACGGCCAGCAGACCATGGCGCAGCAGCTCGGCGGCACGGTCGAGAGCGGGCACGCCGCCGAATTCGGCCGTGCCGATGTCGAGATCGTCACGCCGTCGGCGCTGTTCGATGGTGTCTGGGAGGAGGGCGGTCGCTACCCGGTCTGGATGAGCCATGGCGACCGCGTCACGCAGCTGCCCACCGGCTTCACAGTCAAGGCGACCTCCGAGAACGCCCCCTATGCGGTGGCGAGCGACGAGGCCCGGCGCTTCTACTCGACCATGTTCCACCCCGAGGTCGTGCACACCCCCGATGGCGGCAAGCTGCTGCGCAACTTCGTCGTCAACATCTGCGGCTGCACGCCGGACTGGAGCATGTCGGCCTATCGCGCCGAGATGCAGAAGAAGATCCGCGAGCAGGTCGGCAGCGGCCGCGTCATCTGCGGGCTCTCCGGTGGCGTCGACTCCGCTGTGGCGGCCGTGCTGATCCATGAGGCGATCGGCGACCAGCTCACCTGCGTCTTCGTCGATCACGGGCTGATGCGGATGAACGAGGCGGAAGAGGTCGTGCGCCTGTTCCGCGACCACTACAACATCCCGCTCGTCCACGTCGAAGCGGAGGAACTGTTCCTCTCCGAGCTCGCCAAATGCGGCGCCGATCCCGAAGCCAAGCGCAAGACCATCGGCCGGCTCTTCATCGACGTCTTCGATGCCGAAGCGGCGAAGCTCGGCGGCGCCGATTTCCTCGCCCAGGGCACGCTCTATCCCGACGTGATCGAGAGCGTCTCCTTCTCGGGCGGCCCCTCGGTGACGATCAAGAGCCACCACAATGTCGGCGGCCTGCCCGAGCGCATGAAGATGAAGCTCGTCGAGCCGCTGCGCGAACTGTTCAAGGACGAGGTCCGCGTGCTCGGCCGCGAACTCGGCCTGCCCGAGGCCTTCGTGGGCCGCCACCCCATCCCGGGACCGGGCCTGGCGATCCCCTGCCCCGGCGAGATCACCCACGAGAAGCACGACATCCTCCGCAAGGCGGATGCGATCTATCTCGACGAGATCCGCAAGGCCGGGCTCTACGACGTGATCTGGCAGGCCTTCGCCGTGCTGCTGCCGGTGCGCACCGTCGGCGTGATGGGCGACCACCGCACCTACGACCATGTCTGCGCGCTGCGCGCCGTGACCTCGGTCGATGGCATGACGGCGGATTTCTACCCCTACGACATGGCCTTCCTCGGCCGCACGGCGACGCGCATCATCAACGAGGTCAAGGGCATCAACCGCGTCGTCTACGACATCACCAGCAAGCCGCCCGGCACGATCGAGTGGGAGTGATCCGCCTCGCCGACCCCGCGGTCGAAGGCGACACGGCACCGGCGCGATGATGAGCCTTCCCTTCTTCGGTCGGCTCGCGGGCCTCGGTTGCGTTCTGGCGGGGCAGCGCTTGCGCGCCAGGACGGTCGAAATGGCCATGGTTGGCCTCGCGGCGGCGCTGGCTCTGGCGAACGGCGTCTCGACGGTGCTGGAATGCGGCGCCGGCCTCTGCCCCGACAACCCGGTCGTCTACGAATCGCTGCAGGGATTGAACCCGCCGAGGCCCTCAGCGCCAGCCGATCAACCCGGCGGCACTGACGTCAGCAGCGCCCAGAGCTCCGACGCGACCGGGCCCGGCGGCGCGTCCCGCCGGCGGATCGCGTGAATGAGCGAGCGCCGCGGTGGAAACCCGTCGATCTCCAGCACGACGAGGCGTCCGGCGGCCAGGTCCTCGGCAATCAGATGGTCGGGAAGGCCGCCCCAGCCAAGGCCAGCCAGAATGACCTCGCGCTTGGCCGCGAAATCCGAGACGGTCCAGCGCTGGGCACCTGCCAGAAGGTCCCGGCTCTGCTCATGGCGTGGCCCGCCGGTGCCCGCAACAACGATCTGCGGATACGCCTGCAGTCTGGCAACCGACAGGACGCCGGGCGCCAGGTTGGCCGCCAGGCGCGGTGACGCCACCGGAAGGATGGTGACTTCGGCAATGGCTCTGGCCTCCACCTCGTCGACCGCGACGCCGTCGAGCGTCGCCAGCGCCAGATCCGCACGCCCCTCGGTCAGCCTCCCGAAGGGCCCGCCCATCGTTTCCGTTGCCAGTCGTAGGCTCGTGGCAGGAAATCGACGCCCGATCTCGGCCAGGACCGGCAGCAACCGCGTCATCGGCAGGGTCGCGGTGATCGCTAGGCGAAGCTCGGGCTCCTCCGCGGCGGCCAGCCGAACGGCCGTCGCCCTGAGCGCGCGGAACTGGTGCAGGACCCGCGACGTCTCGCGAAAAAAAACCTCGCCCTCTGGCGTCAGCCGCGGCCTGTAGCCTTCGCGCGACAACAGGCTGATCCCCAGTTCGGCTTCCAGCGCAGCGATGGCGTGACTGACGGCGCTCTGCGATTTGTTCAGCCGCTCGGCCGCACCGCGGAAGGTGCCGTTGGCGACGATCGCCTCAAAGGCGATGAGCTGGTCGTGGGTCATGCGAAGCCGATCTATCTGATCGATCGTTATATTGAAAAATCGATATTATCTCTTCATGATCATCGCGGCTAGGGAGGGTCATCGACATGGAGATCCCAATGAAGCTCTACCTCAAGCCCGGCGCCTGCTCCCTCGCCAGCCATATCGCGCTCTACGAAGCCGGTCAGCCCTTCGACATCGAGACCGTCGACACGGGCACGGACTGCACCGCCGGCGGTGACGACTACCGGGCCATCAATCCGAAGGGCTACGTCCCGGCGCTGCGCCTCGATGACGGCGTGGTCCTGACCGAGGGCGCGGCGGTGCTGCAGTTCATCGCCGATCGCCATCCCGCCGCCGCGCTGGCTCCAGCCGCGGGAACCTTCGAGCGGGCCCGCCTGCAGGAATCGCTCAACTGGATCGCGACCGAATTGCACAAGGCCTTCGGCCCGCTGTTCCACCCCGCCGCCACCGAAGCCGGCCGGGAGGATGCGCGCAAGGCCGTCGGCGAAAAGTTCGATCTGGTCGAGGCGGATCTGGCGGATGGTCGCGACTGGCTGGTCGGCGAGCGCTTCTCGGTGGCCGATGCCTATCTCTTCGCCGTCGCCAACTGGGCCCATGTCACGGGCATCGACCTTGGTCGCTGGCCGCACCTCGCAGCACTCGTCGGCCGCGTCGCGGCTCGCCCCACGGCGCAGAAAGCGATGCGGGCCGAAGGGCTGATCTCGTGACGACCGGGACCCCGGCCGACCACGCCGAAGTGGTGACGCTGATCCAGACCTATCTGGACGGCCTGCACCACGCCTCCAGCGCCACCCTGCGCCAGGTCTTCCATCCGCGCCTCGCCTATGTCTGCGCGACCGAAGGCGATGAGCTTTACCTCGACCTCGAGACCTACATGGCCCGGATCGACGCACGCGAACCGCCTGCGAAACGCGGCGATCGGCGCGACGAGGCGATCCTCGAGATCGCCTTCGGCTCGGCCCGCCTGGCCCGCGTCACCGCGCGGATGAGCATGATGGGGCGTGACTATCTCGACCACCTGACCCTGGTGCGCGAGGGGCCGCGCTGGCGCATCGTGACCAAGGTCTTCACCTGGATGCCACGGGAGGAGTGAGCCATGCCCTATGTCAACATCAAGGTCACGCGCGAAGGCGGTCCCGACGGAACCGGGCCGTCCCCCCAGCAGAAGGCCAGGCTGATCGCCGGCGTGACGGAACTCCTGCGCGAGATTCTCGACAAGAATCCGGCGACCACCTTTGTCGTCATCGACGAGGTGGCCCTGGAAGACTGGGGGATCGGTGGCTTGGCCGTGCCCGAATACCGCGCCCGCCAGTAGTTCCGGCTCCGGGCGCCAGGGGGTCATCGGAGCCTGCAAGGCTTGCTCCGATGACGGTCTTCGCCGGCGGAGCCATTGCCATGATGCTCTCGCGCGATCGCAAATGGCGGAAGGGGTGGGATTCGAACCCACGGTGGGCTTGCACCCACGGCGGTTTTCAAGACCGCTGCCTTAAACCACTCGGCCACCCTTCCACGGCCGCAGTCATTGCCGGGCGCTGCGCGCTTTGGCAAGCGGGATCATCGGCCGCCAAGCGATCGAAAGCGCAGGCGAGGGTGGCGCGGCCGTCAGGCTCAGAGGCCCGATCGTGCGGCCGGCCATAGCCCGTGTCATCGGAGCCACGGCGCCCGCAAAAATGGCGACGCTGTGGAGCGGGTTGACAGATGCCGCATTTCCGACACCTTTGTGCTCGCTCAAGGGGCGGCGGGATCGAGCCCGTTAACGCTGTCGCGACTCGTCGCCCGGCGCTAACGATCCCTTAACGTGATTGACCGAAAACTCTGGCTTCGCCGCTGTCGCGGCTTGGCCGGCCTAGACGAGTTTTCGGCGCAGAAAGCGGAACGACGGCATGATGCGAGGCGCTCGCCCTTCGGCACCGGACACCCTTTCCGCCGCGACCGATCCGGGCTCCGCTCCGTCTTCCAGCTCCGCCTCCTCCCGTGCGATCCGCCTCGGTTGCGTCGCGCTCGCCGGCCTCTTCCTCGCCAATTGCGCCAACGACCAGGTCGCTCGGCGCGGCAAGTCGAAGGAGATCGGCGCCTTCCCGCAGGCCAAATACGGCCCCGCCAGCCCCCGCGTCGTCGCCGAGGGGCAGGAGGTGCCGAAGGGGGGCGGCCGCCAGATGATCGGCAAGACCTATTCCGTCGCCGGCAAGCGCTACACGCCTTACGACAAGCCGGTCGGCTACACGGCGGTCGGCACCGCCTCCTGGTATGGCGAGGCCTTCCATGGCCGCAAGACGGCCAATGGCGAGGTCTATGACCGCCACGGCATCAGCGCCGCACACCCGACGATGCCGCTGCCGGCCTATGCCCGCGTCACCAATGTCCTCAACAACCGCTCGATCATCGTGCGCGTCAACGACCGCGGCCCCTATCACGGCGGCCGGGTAATGGACGTCTCGCAGAAGACCGCCGAGGCGCTGGCCTTCCGCCATCTCGGCACCGCCCGAATCAAGCTCGAATATCTCGGCCAGGCCTCGCTCGCCGGCTCGGACGACAAGCTGCTGCTGGCGACCCTGCGCACCGACGGCCAGCCCGCCGCGATCCCCGGCACGAGCGCCCGCACCGTGGTCGCGAGCTCCGCCGCTGTCGGGACGGCACGCTCCCGCAGCGCCGATCTCGACGACCAGCCCGACGAGATCGCCCCGGAGCCGGCTCCGCGCGCCCCGCAGCCCGCACCGGCCGTCGCCCAGGCCTATGCGCCCCAGGGTTTCACCACCGCTTCCGCCGAGACCGTCCGCACGATTTCGCCGGTCATACCGGTGGCGGCCAGCCTGGTCTCGACCGGCGGCGTTCCCGTCCGCGCCGCGCCGCTGCCGCCGAGCCGCCCCTTCGATCTCGACACCATCGCCAACGCCGCCACCCCCGTCATGGTACCGGCCGTGCTGCGCCAGACCCTGCCGCCGAGCCGCGCCTCCGTCGCCAGCCTGTTCGCGGCGCCCGATCGCACCCCGACCCAGCGCTTCTCGGCCTCGCACCCGCTCGACAAGGCGCTGGTGCCGCAGAACCTGCAGCCGCTCTCCAGCCGCTGACGCGTTTGCGCCTTGACCGGGCGCACCCGGCTCTGCTTGAGATCGGGCATGAGCCACTTCGGGTCCATTGCTGAAAGCCTTGTGCGTCCGTTCCGGGGCCGGCTGGCCCGGGCCCTGGCCGGCTGTGTCATGGTCGGCGCGGTGGCATTGTCGGGCTCCTCCGCCGCTCACGCCCAGAGCTTCCAGTCGGCGGCGCCCTATGCCGTCCTGCTCGATTCCGCCAGCGGCACCGTGCTTTACGAAAAGGCCGCCGACGAGTTGATGGCGCCGGCGAGCATCGCCAAGGTCGCGACCGCGCTCGTCGCCTTCCAGGAGATCGCCCAGGGGCGGCTGACGCTCGACAGCGAAATCGTCATCTCCGAAAACGCCTGGCGCAAGGGTGGCGGCGTCTCCGGCGGCTCGACCATGTTCGCCCAGTTGAACAGCCGGGTAAAGCTCTCCGATCTGCTGCACGGCATCATCGTCCAATCCGGCAATGACGCCTCGATCGCGCTGGCCGAAGCGGTAGCGGGCGACGAGGCCACCTTCGCCCGGATCATGACCGAGCGCATGCGCGGCCTCGGCCTGACGAAGTCGGTGTTCCGCAATGCCACCGGCATGGGCGACCCGCTGCAGAAGGTCACCGCCCGCGAGATGGCGCTGCTGTCGGACCACATCATCAAGACCTATCCCGAGCATTACCGGATGTTCGGCGAGCGCGAGTTCACCTGGAACAAGATCCGGCAGCAGAACCGCAACCCGCTGCTGGCGATGGACATCGGCGCCGACGGACTCAAGACCGGCAATATCGACGAATCCGGTTTCGGGCTGGTCGGCTCCGCCGTGCAGAACGGCCAGCGCCTGATCGTGGTGGTGAACGGCCTCAAGACGGCGCGCGACCGCTCCACCGAGGCGCGCAAGCTGCTCGAATGGGGCTTTCGCGCCTTCGAGCCGCGCCGCATCTTCGAGGCCGGCGAGATCGTCGGCGAGGCCAGCGTCTTCGGCGGCGAGAAGGGCCGTGTCGGGCTGAAGGCCAAGGGTCCCGTCAGCCTGCTGCTGCCGCGAGGCAGCGCCGACCGCCTGAGCGCGCGCATCGTCTATCGCGGGCCGCTGAGCGTGCCGGTGCAGGAGGGCACAGAAGTCGCCCGCCTGCTGGTGACGCGCGGCGACGTCAAGACGCTCGACATTCCGCTCTATGCGGCCGAGACGGTCCAGGCCGGAACCCTACAGAGCCGGGCGCTCGATGCACTGATGGAGGCCGCGACCGGCTGGGTCCGCAAGGCCCTGAGCCGCAGTTGAGCCCGGGGGTGGCAGCGGGGCGCTTCATTACGCTCGAAGGCGGGGAGGGGGCGGGCAAGTCGACCCTGGCGCGCGCCCTGAAGGAGCGCATCGAGGCGCTCGGCCTTCACGTGACGCTGACGCGCGAACCGGGCGGCTCGCCGAAGGCCGAGGCCATCCGCGAGGTCATCCTGTCCGGCCAGGTCAAGCGGCACGGCCCCTTCGTCGAGGCGCTGATGTTCTCGGCCGCCCGCATCGACCATATCGACCGCCTGATCCGCCCGGCGCTGGCGCGGGGCGACTGGGTGATCTGCGACCGCTTCATCGATTCCACCCGCGTCTACCAGGGCGCGCTCGGGCAGATCGAGAATGGCCTGCTCGCCGAACTCGAGGCCGTGACGGTCGACGGCCTGCTGCCGCACCTCACCTTGATCCTCGATCTCGACCCGACAATCGGCCTCGCCCGCGCCGCCCGCCGCCGCGCGCCCGGCGAAGGGGCGGATCGATTCGAGGGCGAGGCGCTGGCCTTTCACCACCGGCTGCGCCAGGCTTATCTCGCGATCGCCGAAGCAGAGCCCGCGCGCTGCGTCGTGCTCGATGCGGCGCAGCCGCCAGCCGCTCTCGCGGAAGCCGCGTGGCGGGCGATCCGCGAGCGCCTGCCGACGCCGCAGCCGGCCTGACGATCGAGCTTGCTCCGCCGCCGGCCCCGGCCCAAAGACGGGGGCGGCGTGACGAAGGACCGACCATGCTCCCCACCAGCGACGAACCCGACCGTCTGCCCAGCGCGCCCCATCCGCGCGAGACGCTGGCGCTGATCGGTCACGAGGCGCAGGAGCGGGCTTTCCTGGCTGCGCTGGCCTCGGGCCGGATGCATCACGGCTGGCTGCTGGCCGGGCCCGAGGGCATCGGCAAGGCGAGCTTCGCCTATCGCGCCGCCCGCTTCGTGCTGGCGGCAGGAGATCCGACCCGGCGCGCCGCGGCCGCCACCTCGCTGGCGATGCCGGAGACCGACCCGGCGACGCGCCGGATCATGGCGCAGTCCCATCCCGACCTGCACCTGCTGCGCCGCATCCCGAAGCCCGACGGCAAGGGCTACACCAGCAACATCCCGGTCGACGCGGTCCGGCGCGTGCTCGACCGCTTCGGGTCGAGCGCTGCCGAGGGCGGCTGGCGTGTCTGCATCGTCGATTCGGCCGAGGACATGGACCGCTCCGCCGCCAACGCCCTGCTCAAACTGCTCGAGGAGCCGCCGCCCCGCGCGCTGTTCCTGATCGTCGCCCACGCCCCGGGGAGGATGCTGCCGACGATCCGCTCGCGCTGCCGGCTGATGGGCTTCGCGGCGCTGGACGAGGGGCAGGTCGCCGAAGCCGGCGCAACCGCGCTGCGGCGGATGGGCGGGCCCTTCGACGAGGCGGCGATCGGCCGGGCCGCCCGCCTCGCCGACGGCGCGGTGCGACGCGCCCTGACCTATGTCGATCCCGAGACCCTGGCTCTCGTCGAGGCGGTGCGGGCGCGGCTCGATGCGCTGCCGCGCCTCGATCTCCCGGCGCTGATGGCGCTGGCCGAGGATGTCGCCGGCAAGGCCGGCGAAAGCGACTTCGCCATCATGGTCGAGACGGTGCAGAGCTGGCTCTCGGACCATCTCCACGCGCATGCTGCAGCGCAACCGGCACGTCTTGCACCGCTGGCGGAGGTATGGGACAAGCTGGGACATGCCGCCCGCGACGTCGAAACCTACAATCTCGACCGCCGCCCGCTGGTGATGACCCTGTTTCATGATCTGTCGGATGCGGTCGCCCGCTCGCGCGCAGCGTGAAGCGAACCTCCGGATCGACGATGGCGACCGCCCCGAAATTCTACCTGACGACCGCGATCCACTACACCAACGGGCCGCCGCATATCGGCCACGCCTATGAGATGGTGGCCTCCGACGCGATCGCCCGCTTCAAGCGGCTCGACGGCTACGACGTCTTCGCCATGACCGGCACCGACGAGCACGGCCAGAAGGTTCAGCGCACGGCCGCCCAGAACGGCCAGTCGCCGAAGGCCTTCGTCGACGGGATCGCCGGCCGCTTCCAGGAAATGGAACAGCGCCTGAACTGCTCCTTCGACCGTTTCATTCGCACCACCGACGCCGACCACCTGCCCTCGACGCAAGAGCTTTGGCGCCGGATGGCGGCCAATGGCGACATCTACCTGTCGAAATATGCCGGCTGGTACTCGATCCGCGACGAGGCCTTCTATGGCGAGGAGGAGACCACGCTGCTCTCCGACGGCACGCGGCTGGGCGGGCAGGGCACGCCGGTCGAATGGGTCGAGGAGGAGAGCTATTTCTTCCGCCTGAAGGCGTATCAGGAGCGGCTGCTCAAGCTCTACGACGACGTGCCCGACTTCGTCTCGCCGCCGACGCGCAGGAACGAGATCGTCTCCTTCGTCAAGGGCGGGCTCGAGGACCTCTCGATCAGCCGCACGACCTTCGACTGGGGGCTGCCCGTTCCCGGCGACCCGAAGCATGTGATGTATGTCTGGGTCGACGCGCTCAACAACTACGTCACCGGCACGGGCTTCCCCGATCCGCAAAATCCGCGCGCGCATTACTGGCCGGCCGACGTCCACATCATCGGCAAGGACATCGTGCGCTTCCACACGGTCTATTGGCCGGCCTTCCTGATGTCGGCCGGGCTGCCGCTGCCCAAGCGCGTCTTCGGCCATGGCTTCCTGCTCTCCAAGGGCGAGAAGATGTCGAAGTCGCTCGGCAATGTCGTCGACCCCTTCGGGCTCGCGGACGCCTATGGCGTCGATCAGCTGCGCTATTTCTTCCTGCGCGAGGTCTCCTTCGGCCAGGACGGCAATTACAGCCATGAGGCGATCGTCGGCCGGATCAATGCCGACCTCGCCAACGACCTCGGCAATCTCGCGCAGCGCTCGCTCTCGATGATCGCCAAGAACTGCGAGGGCAGGGTGCCGCCCTGCGGCGCACTGAACGAGGGCGACCGGGCCATGCTGGCGCTGGCCGACGCTGCGCTGGGCAAGGCGCGCGAGGCGATGAACGACTTCGCCCTGCATCTGGTGCTCTCCGAGATCTGGGCCGTCGTGGCGGAGGCCAACCGCTACTTTGCCGCCAACGAGCCCTGGCGCCTGTCCAAGACCGATCCGGCCCGGCGCGACACGGTGCTCTACGTCACTGCCGAGGTGCTCCGCCAGGTCGCGATCCTGGTCCAGCCGGTGATGCCGTCGTCCATGGCCAAGCTGCTCGACCTGCTCGGCGTCCCGGCCGAGAAGCGCGATTTCGCCGCGCTGGGCGAGGGCGGTCGGCTGGCCTCCGGCACAGCCCTGCCGGCACCGAGCGGCATCTTCCCGCGCTACGTTGAGCCCGAAGGCGGCGAGGCCGCCTGATGCTGATCGACACGCATTGCCATCTCGACTTCCCGGATTTCGCCGAGGATCTCGAGGCTTACGTCGCCCGCGCCGAGGCGGCGGGCGTCAGCCGCATGGTGACGATCTCGACCCGGGTCGCGCGCTTTGCCACCTATGTGGCCATCGCGGAGCGCTTTCCGTCGGTCTGGTGCAGCGTCGGCACGCATCCCCATGGCGCGCATGAGGAATTGGACGTCACGGCCGAGCAGCTCGTGGCGCTCTCGGCGCATCCGCGGTGCGTCGCCATCGGCGAGGCGGGGCTCGACTATCACTACGACAAGAGCCCGCGCGAGGCGCAGGCGCAGGGGTTGCGCGTGCACATAGCAGCCGCTCGCATCACCCAGCTGCCGCTCGTCATCCATGCCCGTCAGGCGGACGAGGACATGATCGCGATCCTGCGCGAGGAGATGGGGAAGGGTGCTTTCCCCGCCATCCTGCACTGCTTCACGGCGGGCGAGGCGCTGGCGATGACAGGCCTCGAACTCGGCCTCTATGTCTCCTTCTCGGGCATCCTGACCTTCAAGACCTCCGAGGAGTTGCGCCGCATCGCCCGGATGGTTCCGCCGGACCGCCTTCTCGTCGAGACCGACGCGCCCTATCTCGCTCCCGTGCCGTTCAGAGGCAAGCGCAACGAGCCGGCCTATGTCGTTGAGACTGCGAAAGTTCTCGGTGATGTGCTCGGACTGTCCTTTGCCGAGGTCGCGGCCCTGACCACGGCCAATGCTCGCCGCTGCTACTGGAAGATGGACCACGCCGCGCCGCTCGCGCAGGTCGCCTGAGGCCTTGCCGGCATGACCCTGTCGGTGACGATCCTCGGCTGCGGTTCGTCCGGCGGCGTGCCGCGTCCGGCTCTGGGCTGGGGCGATTGTGATCCGACCGAGCCGAAGAACCGCCGTCGCCGCTGCTCGATCCTCGTCGAGCGCGACGGCCTGTCCGGCACGACGAGGCTGCTGGTCGACACGTCGCCGGATCTGCGCGAGCAGTTGCTGGATGCCGGCGTCGCCCATCTCGACGCCGTTCTGTTCAGCCACGACCATGCCGACCACACCCATGGGATCGACGATCTGCGCGCTCTGGCGCTGCATAATCGCCAGCGGGTCAGGGTCCATGCCGACAGCCGAACGGCGGCGTCGCTGATGCAGCGCTTCGGCTACATGTTCGAGACGCCGCCCGGCAGCAGCTATCCGCCCGTGCTCGACCGGCTCGGTCTGGAGGCCGGCGCCAGCCTGACCGTCGTAGGCGCCGGCGGCGCCATCACCGCATGGCCGGTCGCGGTCGAGCATGGCCCGGACTACGAGGCGCTCGGCTTCCGCTTCGACGGCATCGGTTATCTGCCCGATGTCAGCCTGATCCCGCCGCCGGCCAGGGCCGCCTTGCAGGATCTCGACGTCCTGATCCTCGACTGCCTGCGCGAGACGCCGCATCCGAGCCATTTCAACCTCGACCAGTCGCTCGCCGCCATCGCGGAACTGCGACCGCGCCGCGCCATCCTGACCAATCTCCACTCGGATCTCGATTACAATCGACTTCGCAATCGCTTGCCGCCGGAGATTGATGTCGCGTTCGACGGCATGAAGGTTTCCATGCGGGCCGGCTGAGAGCGAGATCAGCCCGAGTACATGAGCATTCGCGTTCCATAATATGTCTTATGCGAATCGCGGATGGGGCGACCTGGCGGTGCCTGGACAGCTCCCTCTCCCGACCCGTCAGTCACGGTCGCGCCGTCTGTAGGCGAAGTAGCGCCCGTCCGGGACGCCATCCGCCAATGCGAGCGTTTCGAGCAGCGCATGCTCGATCGCCCAGCCGCTGATGACCAGAGCGTCGGGCGCGGCCAGCGCGACCACATGCTGCGGCAGCCAGGCGAACAGGACGGCGTCCCGCGCCGGCACGCCGGTCGTCACATCGACATGGATCAGTGCGGCGCAGCGACCGTGGCGTGCGGCGAAGGCTGGCAGCGTCTGCGCCATGTCGCCCTCGACCAGCCTGTCGACTGGCGGCATCGAGGCCGGATTCGGGGTGACGTCGCGCTCGAAGACATGGATCGCCCGCCCCGGCAACGTCTCCCGCAGATGATCATAGGTCCGGCCGTTGCCGAGGCCGAGTTCGAGAACGAGGCCGTCGCGCCCCTCGATCGCGGCAGCAGCCCAGTCGAGCATGCGCCTCTGTGCCTCGAGGCGGCGGATGAAGCTGTCGAGGCGGCTCATGCGAGGCTCCGGTCGGGACGGCAGGCATGCCCGTCCGAGAGAAACCGCATAGCAGCGGACCGGCGCTGGCCGATAGTCCGGCCATCGGCGGGCTTGTCAGCGCCTGCTCCCGATGGCCTTATCGGTGTCGATCCAATCGCCGTCCCGTCTCGCGGGCGGCCAGCGGCCGCCAAGAGCCGTTGTCATGTCTCCAGGGAGGTCACCGTCTTCATGATTCCAGCACGTGCTCTGCTCGCCCTCGCCGCCGCCGCCGGCCTGTCCGTCGCGGCCGCCGGCACCGCCCACGCCCAGGCCTGGCCACAGCGGCCGATCACCTTCATCGTGCCCTTCCCGGCCGGTGGCGGCACCGACGCCTTCGCGCGGCCCCTCGCCGCCCAGCTCGACCAGCAGCTCGGCCAGCGCATCATCATCGAGAATCGCGGCGGTGCCGGCGGCACGGTCGGCGCCTCGGCGGCCTCCAAGCTCGCTCCCGACGGCTACGGCTTCTTCGTCGGCGCGGCGCATCATGCCATTGCGCCCGCGCTCTATCCGAAGCTCGACTACAACATCCAGACCGACTTCATTCCGATCGCGGTGATCGCGCAGCCGCCGCAGGTGATCGTCGTTCACCCGAAGGTGCAAGCCAAGACGGTCGCCGAGCTGATCGCCTTTGCCAAGGCCAACCCCGACAAGCTCAACTACGCCTCGGCGGGCAACGGCACGACGCACCATCTCGCGGGCGAATTGTTCAAGCTCCAGACCAATACGAGCCTGACTCACGTCCCCTATCGCGGCGCCGGGCCGGCGCTGCAGGACATCGTCGCCGGCCAGGTCGACGTGCTCTTCGACGGGCTGGGCTCGTCGGCGCCGCAGATCCAGAGTGGACGCCTGCGTGGGCTCGCGGTCGCGGCCCCGACCCGCTCGGAGGCGATCCCCGACGTGCCGACCGCCAAGGAGGCCGGGCTGGAGAATTACGAGGTCGCGACCTGGTACGCGCTCTGGGCGCCAAAGGGCACGCCGCCGGAAATCGTCACGCGGATGCGTGCCGAGGTTGCCAAGGCGCTGCAGTCGCCGATGATCGCGGAAGCCTGGAAGAAGAACGGCTCGCCGATCCCCACCCTCGCCGGCGACGACTTCGGCAAGTTCGTCGGGACCGAAGTGGCGCGCTGGGGCAAGGTGGTCGCGGACGCCAAGGTCAAGCTGGAGTGAGCCGAGGGGATGGCGGGGCGGCCGACCGCCCTGCCCGCGCCCGCTGACTCAGCTCTCCGCCTCCTCGTCGCCCGCGCCGTCGACCACGGCGCGGGCGATCGTCATGCTGAAGCCCGCCCGCGCCAGCGCCGCCAGATCCTTCTGCCGGCTGGCAGCCCGATCGCCGCGGCTCCACGGACCGAGCCGCTTCCGGCGCGCCGCCTTGCGCGCGGCGGCAAGCTCATCGTCCTCACTGGCCGCGCTGGCCGCCTGCGCCAGCTCACGATCAACGCCTTTCGCTGACAGGCTCGCCGCCACCGCCCTTGACGAGCGCCCCTTGCGCTTCAGTGTCGCCGCGCGTGCCTGCGCGAAGCGCTGGTCGTCGACGAGGCCCGAGGCGACGCAGCGCGCCACCACCTCGTCCAGCATCACCTCGAAGGCGGCAGGGTCCTGTTCGTGGTGCCGGCAGCTCAGCGCGACCTTGCGCGCGAGCACGCGGCGCAGCTGCGCCGCCGGCGCAGCATAGCGCTCGAGATAATGCATCGCTGCGCGCTGGAGATAATCGGGCGTGATCTTCCGTGGCGCTCGCCGTTCGGGCCGTCTCCTGTCGCCGCGCCCTCCTCCGAAGCCCATCAGTCCGTGCCGGGCCGGGAGCGCCCGGCCTTCACCGCCGAGCGCTTGTCCTTGGACACCAGACGCCGCTCTTTCGACGCCTTGGTCGGCTTGGTCGGGCGGCGCGTCTGCGGCCGCACCGCCGCCTCGCGTATCATTTCCAGCAGGCGCTCCAGCGCCTCCTCGCGGTTGCGCTTCTGGCTGCGCTGCGCCTGTGCCACGATGACGATGACACCGTCCTGCGTCAGCCGGCTGCCGGCGAGCTTCATCAGCCGGATCGCGACCTCGTTGGGCAGCGAGGGCGAGCGGCGCGCATCGAAGCGCAGCTGCACCGCGCTCGCCACCTTGTTGACGTTCTGCCCGCCGGGACCGGAGGCGCGCACGAAGCTTTCCTCGATCTCGCTCTCGTCGATCGCAATGGACGGGGTGACTTGAATCATGGGAGGAACCCTAGAGGATTTCAGCGCGAGTTTCAGCCTTTGCAGCCCTCCCCCGACATCGCCCGCCTGATCGAGATCATGGCGGCCCTGCGCACGCCGGGGACCGGCTGCCCCTGGGATCTCGAACAGCACTTCGCCTCGATCGCACCCTACACGGTCGAGGAAGCCTATGAGGTCGCCGACGCGATCGCCCGCGGCGACAGGGTCGACCTCAAGGACGAGCTGGGTGATCTCCTGCTCCAGGTCGTCTTCCATGCCCGCATGGCGGAAGAGGAAGGCGCTTTCGCCTTTCCGGACGTCGTCGAAACGATCACCGCCAAGCTCATCCGCCGCCACCCGCATGTCTTCGGCGAGGCGCGCGACCTCGCGCCCGAGCAGGTCAAGGTGCTCTGGCACCGCATCAAGGCGCAGGAGAAGCTCGACAAGGCCACGGCCCGCCGGGCCGCGGGCCTGCCCGAGAAGACCGAGGACAAAGGTCTGCTCGCCGGCGTCACCCAGGGCCTGCCCGCCCTCACCCGGGCCTGGAAACTGCAGGCGCGCGCCTCCACCGTCGGCTTCGACTGGAACGATCCACGGCTCGTGCTCGACAAGATCCGCGAGGAGACAGCCGAGATCGACGAGGCGCTGGCATCCGGCGACAAGTCCGCGATCGCGGAGGAGATCGGCGACCTGCTCTTCGTCGTCGCCAACCTCGCCCGCCATGTCGACGCCGATCCCGAAGGCTGCCTTCAGGCCGCCAACGCCAAGTTCGAGCGCCGCTTCCGAGGTATCGAGAAAAAACTGGAGGCGCAGGGCCGCACCGCCGCGCAG